>SLOU01000114.1 GCA_007132385.1 Balneolaceae bacterium
TTCCAATATCCCCGCCACCTGAACCGGAAGGTTTATAGAAACCACCGGCTTCGTCCACAATTTTTGCAATCGCTTGATGCTCCCTGGAAATGATATCAATCCCGATTTTCTTGCCCAGTTCGCGCTGCAGTTCTACAAAAGAAGGAATAACATGTAAAAATTCATCCACTTGATTCATTTCAAAAGCCTTTACACCTTCTACCGCAACTTCTGACACTTCAGAAATAATCTTCTGATATGCAGATGGATTTGAAGCTTTAAACCTTTCAGTTTTATCAATCATATATCTTGTTGAGACCGGTTTGCCCGTCCAAATTGCTGACATATAAAGTTCATCCGGCCAGTTAAGCGGCTGAATCAGAGAATCAAAACTCTCATCGAAATCTTCCTTTGGCATGCGGTACCGGATAACATTTTCACATACACTTGCAGCAATATCGACCCCGCTTCCAAGTTTCCCTTGGGCATGCCTATGTGCCTGAAGAGCTTCATGGAATAACCGGCTCTTTTCCGTGTCCAGTCCAAGATACTCATAGAAAGCACGAATCAAAGCAACCGTAATGGCCGCACTCGATCCCAGTCCCAGCTTTAAGTTCGAATCAAAATCGTAAAATTTACTTGTATCTATGGTAATTAATGCGCCAGGAATATTTCGTTCAAAACGGCTGGATAAATATTGAATAACCTCTGCCAAAAACTTAGTTCGTACTGTTTTATCATCGGTTTGACTTCCTTTGAATTCAACATTACCATGTTGATCCATGTAAAAAACCAGGTCCGGTATATCCAGGTTCAAAGCTTTCAGGCCAAAATCATTTCGTCCGTTTTTCTTTATCTCAACTTTGCAGTACCGATCCACTGCAGCGACAATCGCAGGGGCTCCCTCCAGAACCGCATATTCACCCAAAAGAATCAATTTGCCTGGTGCTCTCGACTCTGTGTTCGGATTATTCATTCGCCACTATCGTTGATTTTGTTTTCAATATATACACCGGGGCCCGGTTTAGCTTCAATAATTCTGGATATCCCATGAACAGCTTCAAGTCTCTGCTTAACCGATTCTTTATGCTCCTGTAAACAGATAGCTTTGACCTGGGGGCCTGCATCTATCGTAAAATACACAGGTATTCCCTGTCTGCGTAAACCCCAAATTGTGTGAATTGATTCCAGTGTCACCGGATCCCAGTATAGGAGGGGTGGCTGTCCCGACATCATTAAGCCATGCATCTTCAGACAACTGTGCTCAGCGATTTCCCCTAATCTGGGAAAGTCTTTCTTAGCGAGGGCTTCCTTCATCTCCGAGAGATCTTTGCCTGAAGACTCCAGCCACCCCGGGTAAAATGGTGAGGTATCGGCAGTTTGAATCATTCCTTCGGTTGATCCGGTCTTTTTGGGGTCGCTTGATACGATGGCAATCAATATCGATAAATCCCAGTATGCCTCATCATAAAGCTGAATCGCATAGTCATTTTTACCGGTCCTCTCAGAGCCGCATTTCATTTCAACAAATCCACCGTATATGGATCTTGCAGAAGAACCGGAACCACTCCGGGCCAGCTTTGAAAGCGACCGGGGATCTGTATCCAATTCAAGGAGAGAGGCCGCAGCCAGGGTCAAAGCAGCAAAACCGGATGCCGAAGAAGCCAGCCCTGCAGCCGTGGGAAAGTTATTGGTACTTTCGATATATGCTTTTGGCCGCTCCGCTGAACCGGCCAATCGATCAAGGAAACGGGATACTTTTAGCGTTTGGGCGTGACTAGCACTTTGTCCGTTCAGTTTAAACTGATCATTTTTCAGATCCGGATCAAATTGTAAACCAGTGGTCGTTTTCAAGGCATCAAGGGTAACAGAGATAGAACCCACTGCAGGCAAATTTCCGGCTCCGGGACGTTTTCCCCAGTATTTTACCAAAGCTATATTGGAATGGGCAACAGCAGTAACCCTCATTCTCGAAAATTTTCACTCACGGTTAAAGAATGGAAATTATGACCGGAGTTTATTCTGAACACATGGAACGACACTTTTCTTTTCAACTTTAAAGTAGACCCTTACTTTTGCTATCAATTTTTCAAGGTCTTTAAACAACATATGAAACGTGGCGCAACTTCCTTCCGGCAGTTCGAAGCCCCTGCCGATCTCCTCCAGTTTTTCCATTTGGTGATTTAGTTTCTGATGATCCTCATAAAGTATTTCCACGGACCGCTCCAGACTTCGTGCCAGGCCATCTTTTACATCATATAGTCCCTGTTTATGAAGCTGGCGTACAAGTGGAAAGAGTTTAGCTTGTTCAAATTTCAGATAAAATGAAAGATCATCCTCAAAACGATCAAAATGCCATTGTAACTGTTTTAGCCAGGGATATTGGTTGCCATGGATGTTGCAAACCCTTGGAAAGTTTTCTGTTAAATTTGACAATACTTCCCTGAAGTAAGCATGATAATTATTTTCAAGATCGTCACATTGGTCAGCTATATTTTTTTGGTCAATTGTTTTCTCTTTAGGTTCTGACTGATCCTTACCAAGGTGTTTGAGATAGTGGTTTTTGTGAATCCACTGGATAACCTCAATTTCACTCCATTGTTTTTGAGCACAAACTTCCCGCAAAGTTTTATCCTGATTCGTTGAAATATCGAGTCCGATAGATGCCAGCAGTTGTGCTGCATCACGGTCAACGGATATAATTCGCTCAAGTGTGGAATCCGGAGTGAGTTTTGATAATGTTTGACTCATCGTAACTATTAATTGCTATCAGTTTTTGCCTAAACAACGACAGTTTTGATATATGTTTATAAAATAGTGTGAACAGATGATGAATTCAATATAAACGGTAATTACCGTTTTAATAACCTTAAGGGGCCAGCCTGAAGATCGTCCAATTTTTTGTCTTGTCCAATTTATAACAAATGCGGTCGTGCAAGCGATTTACCCGTCCCTGCCAAAATTCAAACCGGTGTGGCTTTACCAGATAACCTCCCCAATCGGGAGGCCTTGTTATAGTTTTACCATGGAATAATTGTTCCTGTTCCCTGAATTTTTTTTCCAGTTCCTCCCTGGAGGATACAACCACGCTTTGAGGTGAAGCCCAGGCACTTAATTTGCTTGCTTCCGGACGTTTACTGAAATAATAATCAGACGTTTCCCCAGATACTTTTTCGGCCTGGCCTTCAATTCGAATTTGACGCATCAAATCCGGCCAGTAAAATGTCAGGGCTGCTTGTGGATTATTTTCGAGCTCTTTCGACTTTCTGCTTTCGTAATTTGTATAAAAAACGAACCCATTTTTATCATACTCTTTTAAAAGCACCGTGCGACAAGACGGCTGCCCGCTGTTTCCTACCGTTGACAAAAGCATAGCATTCGGATCATCTTTTACCGCAACCAGAGCTTCCTGAAACCAGATTTCAAACTGATCAATCGGATTTATTTCCATCTTTTCCTCGATAAGGGGATTACCCTTATATTCACGCCTTAACATAGCCACAGACTGACGCATAAATCTTCCGGGATTGTTTACTTCTTCTCCGGTTGGCAACCAGCGTTTAATGAATCTGAGAAACGGCATTTCTGATAGAGATTATTGATTAATATCTTTCAGGCATTATCCAAATTATCGGTACATATACCAAACGTTCATGACCACATTTTCGTTACCTTAGCATTATCAGACAGTTCATCGATTTTTCGATTTTATTTGTACTAATCCTGATTGCTATTTTGCACCATGATGCGGATGGGAGAATATGTTTGGATTCCCCCGTATATTTGTTATAAATCGTTTTTATGTAACTACGGAATATGAAACATAGTAATAATGCTGATCAAAAAGCCGAAAATAACCGGAAAGATCAGCCTGGAAATTCTAAAAAAAAGCAACCCAAAGCACCACCGCCGGGCAGGAATGGGCTATTTTGGGTATTTATCATTACCATTTTTATTCTTTGGTACCTGTTTGTTACCGACGCCGGATCCGGAATATTCGGCTCGACCCCCGAAATTGAATACAGCAATTTCAGACAACAACTAAAAGATGAAAATATCGAAAGAATACATGTTCAGGGGGATCAGATACAGGCCCAGCTAAGAGAGCCAACTCAATTGTTCCTGGCTCAGGATGACACCACCCATTATGAAAATGTTATTACATACATACCTTCTTTTGGCGACGATCAGCTCTTTGCAATGCTTGAAGAACGCGAAATTGTTGTTTCTGCTGAACCGGAATCGGAAGGTTATTGGTGGTACATTCTCTTTTTCGCAATGCCGATCCTGATTCTGTTGTTTATCGGTTATATCTTCTACCAGCGTATGCAATCCTCCGGACGCGGTATTTTGAACATAGGAAAAAGTCAGGCTAAACTGCATGATCCCAGTAAAAACAAAACATCATTCGATGATGTTGCGGGTCAGGAAGGCGCCAAATCCGAACTGCGTGAAGTAATAGAATTTCTGAAAAATCCCGACCATTTCCAGGAACTGGGAGCAAAACTTCCCAAAGGACTGCTTCTCGTAGGCCCGCCGGGAACAGGCAAGACACTCCTGGCCCGCGCTATCGCCGGCGAAGCAGGTGTTCCGTTTTTCTCAATTACCGGTTCCGATTTCATGGAAATGTTCGTTGGTGTGGGTGCAAAACGTGTTCGGGAGATGTTCAATAAAGCCAAGGAGATGTCACCCAGTATTATCTTTGTGGATGAAATTGACTCGATCGGCCGGTCCAGAGGCGCCGGTCTTGGCGGCGGACATGATGAAAGAGAACAAACTCTGAACCAGCTTCTCTCGGAACTCGATGGATTCGAACCCAGTGAAAATGTGATTGTAATCGCGGCCACAAACCGCCCGGATATTCTTGATAAAGCGTTACTGAGGCCGGGGCGTTTTGACCGACAGATAACCGTTGATCTTCCATCACAGGAGGCAAGAATCGATATCATGAAAATTCATGCCAAGAATAAACCGATGGGCGAAGATGTCGATTTTGAAAAGATCTCAAGGGCTACTCCCGGGTTCAGCGGTGCAGATCTTGAAAACCTTCTCAACGAAGCCTCACTCAATGCCGGTCGCGATAAACGAGATAAAATCACCATGGATGATATCGAAAGAGCACGCGACAGAGTCTTAATGGGACTCAAAAGAGAAGGTATGAGAATCGATGATGAGGAGAAAAAAATGATTGCCTATCATGAAGCCGGTCATGCTTTGGTTGCCGCTGCACTCACTCATTCTGATCCTGTGCATAAAGTCACCATTATCCCCAGGGGTAAAGCGATGGGGGTTACTCAGCAGTTGCCCAAAAAGGAAAAATATCTTTATAACAAAGAATATCTGCTCGACCGCCTCGCGGTAATCATGGGAGGCCGGGCGGCTGAACAGTTAATTTTCAACACATCAACCAGTGGTGCTCAAAACGACCTGCAGCAGGTTGCCAAGATGGCTCGTAAAATGGTCATGGATTGGGGTATGACGGACAAATTTGGCCATGTTTCATTCGGTTCCAATCAGGAAGAAGTGTTCCTCGGACGTGAAATGACCAAACAGAAAGAATTCAGTGACTCTACCGCACGCGAAATTGACCAGGAAATTCAAAAAATATCACAGGAAGCATACAACCGCGCGTTGAATGTATTGGAAGAAAACAGGGAAGCTCTCGACCGTATTGCCAATCTCCTGATCGAAAGAGAAGAAATCCCCGGCGACCTGGTAACCAAACTTTTAAATGGTGAGGAAAACGAACCGGCAATAGAAGAAACCAAACCGGCAGAAACACAAGTCGAATCCACTGATCACCGGAAAGATAATCAAGAATGAGGTATAGATATCCGCTGTTTTAATACAGGCCTGATCTATTCCCAAGCTCATTATCCTCCGATCGTCACCATACTTCGGTTTTTTTCCTCAGCAATCCGGAAACGCCCGGCGTGGCTGGGTTTCTTCTCCAGAATGGTGTCCCGGATGATCGGTTCAAGATCCTCGCCTTGCCTTAATGGTTGCAGTAAACTTACCTCATCATTCGAAAAAAGGCAATTTTTCATCGATCCATTGGCCAGTAATCGTATACGGTTACAACTGCCGCAAAAATGCTCTGACATGGAACTGATGATACCGAATTGTCCTTTATATCCGGGAACCCGATAGTGTTTTGTGGTATCATTCGGGCCATCTTTTCCCCGTAGAATCATAAATTTATCAGCGATTTTATCCTTGATTTCTGCCATCGGAACCATGCTGTTGTCGTCCCAGCGATTGCCATCAAAAGGCATAAATTCAATAAACCTGACTGTGAGTGGTATATCCCTGGTCCACTCCACAAAGTCTGTAAGTTCGTCATCGTTGACACCGCGCATAATCACCGCATTCACTTTAAGTTCAAACTCTCTTTCAAGAAGTTTGTTGATATTGGCACGCACTTTCTCAAACCCTGTACGCCGGGTCATCATTTCAAACCGATTGGGTTTCAGGGTATCCAGGCTGACATTAATTCTGTTCAGGCCACACTTTTCAAATAAGGCGATGTACTGATCTACAAGGATTCCGTTAGTAGTCATGGCAAGTTCAACACCCCGCTCAGCCAGTGTTTTCAGAATGATATCAACATCATGCCTGACCAAAGGTTCACCTCCTGTTAATCTCACTTTCTTTACACCCAGTGAAATAAATGTATCAACAAGCTCGAGCAGTTCATCCGTAGTGCAAAGGTCTTCTTTTGGGGTCCACTCAGGATCTTCAGGCATACAATACCGACAGCGAAGGTTGCACTTTTCTATAATGGATACTCTCAAATAATCATGAACACGACCGTGTTCGTCAACCAGCGGTTTTTTCATGTTCATTATCCTCCGGAGACGGGTGTGATAAATGCAACTTCATCACGTTCTTTCAGCTTTACCTCTGTAGTGACATACTCCTGATTCACAGCCAGCCTGATATGTTCTCTGTATTTGTACAACGTTGGGAAGTTTGAAGCGATTTCTCGCATTAGATCTTCACCGGTACTATTTAAGGGAACCTGAACGGTTTCCTTTCGCACCCCTCTTTTTTCAGCCAGAAAGCTGAACCAGTGGATGACAATAGTGATTTTGGTTGCTTCTTTTACTTTATCGACTTTCTTCATATATGTACCTTTCGGCTTAAGATTATAAATCTTTGAATACTATCAAACCGGTTTCCAATGATTGATATCAGTCACAAACGCAATACACTCCGTTATGCCAGGGCAAGTGGTAAATTAACCACAAAACCGGAGATTATTGATTGGATCAAAAAGAATAAGGTTCCAAAGGGTGATGTCGGAGAAATTGCACGAAGCGCAGGTATCCAGGCAGCCAAACGGGCATCCGACTGGATGGTTTTCTGCCATTCTTTGCCGCTGGACTGGGTTGAGGTCAGTATGACACTTGAAGAGGACTCTGTAATTTTTACTGCCGAAGTACGCACGGTTTGGAAAACCGGTGTAGAAATGGAGGCGATGATTGCCGTCAGTGCGGCACTGCTTAATGCATATGACATGCTCAAACCCTTACAGACAGATATAACCATCAGTGAGATACGGCTCGAGGAAAAGACAGGAGGAAAATCCGACTGGAAGGATTCGTTTGACCATCCCCTGAAGACAGCCTTACTGAGTGTAGATTCAGAAAAAAAATCAGGCCGGCGGGCCGATCGCTCGGTCGGTGTGATTCGTGATTTCCTGCAGGATTATCCGGTTGAATTCATCGTTGATGAGAAACTCGAGGCTGAAACCGACATCGTACGCCACCGGCTGCAAGAATTAATTGACCACGGAGATACGGAACTTGTGCTGCTGTGCGGCTCCACCGGTCCCAACCCGGATGATGTTACTCCCGGACTGATCCGTGAACTCTCCGACCGGGAAATCCCGGGGATTGGAGAAGCGATGCGTCAATACGGCCTTCAGCGAACTCCCCATGCCATGATCTCCGGACAAGTGGCCGGTCTTCGAAATAAAACCCTGATGATTGCCCTGCCGGGCAGCTCGCGGGGAGCAGAAGAGAGTTTACATGCCCTTTTCCCGGGATTGTTGCATATTTTCAAGGTTATACGGAAAGGATAGATTTGAAACTTGCACCCTATGAATCTTAAACCGTTACAAAGCCAGACAATCATCGAGCCATTCCGAATCCGGTCGGTCGAACCGATCCGATTCACTACCATGGATGAAAGAAAATCACTACTTGAAAAGGCCGGCTACAATCCCTTCCTGCTCAAAGCGAATGACGTATTGATTGACCTGTTAACCGACAGCGGTACCGGCGCCTTATCGTCTGACCAATGGTCGGGTATGATGGCAAGTGATGAATCTTATGCAGGTTCATCCTCGTTTTACCGGTTTGAAGCGGCCGTGCAGGATATAACAGGATTCAAACATGTGATTCCGACGCATCAGGGACGTGCCGCGGAAAATATTTTATTCACGACCATTGCCAAAGAAGGGGATGTGATTCCAAATAACACTCACTTTGATACAACCCGTGCTCATGTGGAGCATAATAAAGCAGAAGCAAGGGACATGGTCATCCCGGAGGGGAAGCAGCCTCAACTTATCCACCCCTTTAAGGGAAATATGGATATTGATGCATTGGAAGAAACGGTAGAAAAAGTGGGACATGAGAGGATCCCGGTCATCATGCTTACCATCACCAACAATTCCGGGGGTGGACAGCCGGTCAGTATGGAAAATATCCGTTCTGTATCGCAAATCGCCCGCAAACACAACATTCCGTTTATTATCGATGCCTGCCGGTTTGCCGAAAACTCCTGGTTCATTAAAACCCGGGAAGAGGAATATGAAGACAAATCACCTATAGAAATCGCCCGGGAAATCTTCAGCTATGCCGACGGCTGTACGATGAGTGCCAAAAAAGACGGAATGTCGAACATCGGCGGCTTTCTGGCGCTCAATGACGATGTTTTGGCGCAAGAATGCCGGAGCCTGGTTATCCTGACGGAAGGTTTCCCCACCTACGGCGGAATGGCCGGCTATGATATGGAAGCGGTTGCCAAAGGCCTTTACGAAGCTCTGGACGAGGGATATTTACGTTACCGGATCCGGTCGTCAGCCTATCTTGGGGAAAAACTGACCTCAGCCGGTATTTCCATTGTGCAGCCGACGGGCGGACACGCCGTTTATATCGATGCCAAAAAGATGCTTCCCCATATCCCGCCACTGGAATACCCCGCCTGGAGCCTGACCAACGCCGTCTACCTGCTTGGGGGAGTCCGGGCGGTGGAAATCGGCTCGGTGATGTTCGGCCTGCAGCCTGACGGGACAGAGAAAGATGCCTCAATGGAATTGGTAAGGCTGGCATTCCCCCGGAGAGTCTATACGCAAAGTCATGTGGATTATCTTGCCGAAGTGATTATCGCCGCATTTGAACAGAGAAAGAATTTAAAGGGCTACAAAATTGTCAAAGCCCCGAAGGTTTTACGTCATTTTTCTGCCCGTCTGACACCCGTTGAACCCTAGATTGCCGATCGCCTGAAACCCATTGAACACTTGATTGCCCCCCCGCCTGACACTCGTTGAACACTTGATTGCTTCAAAGCAGCTTTTGTGAGCCACTTGTCTGCTTCTGCTATCCACTCCGTGCCGCTCACAACTAGACTTATTTATCAACCCACATCTTACTTACTGATCAAAAGTTCTGCGAGTTCATATTCAGCGACAGCGGGAAGATCAATTGTTTGAACAGGAACAGCGGGAAGATCAATTGTTTGAACAGGATGTGTTTGAATCGGCATAACCTAAATTAATTTGTCCAGGTGTATATTTCTTGAGAAATAAAAGTTAAGGCCTATTTTATGAGAGAAATTAAAGGCTGTATTATTGTTTGCTGCTCAGGACATCGGCGTTACCGCGGTGCACTCGTGGACGTACTGTTCACATCGACAGCATTATACAGTGTGATTGTGGACGTTCATTCACATCGTCATACAGTGCGCTCGTGGCAGTTTTGTTTACATCGGCGACATTGGTGTGATTTTGGACGTTCATTCACATCCTTAATAATGCACTCTTGGACGTTATGTTCTCATCAGTGCAGTTTTTTAACACTTCAACAGGCACGTAATTTAACATGGACACGATTACAATCGGGATCATTACACTTTCGGACCGGGCCAGCCGGGGTAAGTACGAGGACCTCTCCGGGCCGGAAATCAAAACCTATTTTTCTGATCGAATCAGGAATCCGATTGAATGGCATTATGAGGTGATTCCGGATGACAAAGCTCAGCTACGATCTTTATTGATCGCTATGTGTGAACAAAAAATCGGTTTGATCTGTACGACCGGAGGAACCGGACCAGCACCGCGGGATATCACCCCGGAAGTAACTGAACATGTATGTGAAAAAATGTTACCGGGATTCGGTGAAGAGATGAGACGAATTTCCCTGAACGCCGTACCTACAGCAATACTGTCACGCCAAACGGCTGGTATTCGTGACAAGTCCCTGATCATCAACCTGCCTGGAAAACCCCGCGCAATTGCTGAATGTCTCGATGGCGTCTATCCGGCTATTCCCTATTGCCTGGATTTGATCGGAGCTCCGTATATGGAGTTTAAGGAGAAAGGTAAAAATGCTTTCCGGCCGGGATAAAAAAGCATGTACCAAATCGTAATCCCCATTCATTACTCTTTACTGTATTCCAATCGGCATTCTCAGAAACTGATTTCGGTTTGAAACCAAAATTTACGACGGTCAGTAAAGCCATTTTTCCCACGAAAGTCAGCTAATTTCAGCATTAAACCCAAATATTCGTTGATTTGCTTGTGGAATGAAATATTGAATTCTTGCCCGATCAGGCCACCTTGTTCATTAAAATAGAACCAGTGATACTTCAATATGGTACTGATATCCCCAGGCAGTACCGTTTCTCCATAGATTGACAGATCTTCAAGTCCGTTGTCCGGAGTAGTAAGAAACACATCCGCCCATCCCTGGTAGGTATGCAAAGTTGCAAGCGGTGTCTGAAATGCGGCTTCCCCGTCATCCGTAGACAACACTTCAAAAGCTCCCCCCAGTTTTCCCCAGATTTCGTTCTCCAGGTTGATATCAAACAAAAAATAATTGGCTCCGTAATTCACGGGATGTTCTCCAGCATCCGTTTGCCTGGCAAATGAACCGGCATAATTGATTCTGAAATCATCAATCAGGCCAAAACCTCCATCCGTTCGCAGACCAATGGTTTGAGACGAAAACTCCGGAGCTGTTTCAAAATCAAGCAAATAAATAAAACCGGTTAGCTTCCCTCCGGCCAAAAAATCGTTATAGGTTACATGCCCCAAATGGGACCTCGATTTGAATATTCCCATTGGATGAGTTGGCCCCAGAACCCTGTTTGCCTGCCAGAGATAATTATATTCCAATTCCAGATTATCAATCCCCAAAGAGGACCTGGCAGTAATTGCATCAAAGGTCTGTTCATTTTGACGCCACCCCACATTGCCGATGAACCGCGCATTATGATGGATAATCCGCTGTCTGCCGATCTTTAAAATGGCATCATAGGGATCGTATGCAAACTGCCCGTACATCTGGTTCAGAACCGTAAGCCTCGGATCCGGAACAAGGGCCCGATTCGGCTGGTTGTTCAAACCCGCTGCATTATAACGAACTGCACCGATCGGCCTTACATCCACAAAGTCGATATAGCCTGCGAAACCGTAGAATGGCAATGTGCCGTATCCGAGTTGAATGCGGTTTGTAATGGCCCGGGCATCACGCAAACCATCCATCTGGACAATTTCCGATCGAAAGCGGTTATTCAGGTCAAAATCACCCCCCATCAACGCATTCCAAAAACCGGAAGCATCCTCTACAGGCTCCTGCACTGGTTGCTGGTTTAACCTGTTGGTCTTATAAAACCATGAAATTGAATTATTATCCGAATATGTAATAATCTCACAACATGGATCAGGAATGAATTGTGAAAATTGTGCTTGTACATTCTTACTCTGAAACGCCGTTAATAAAATTAAAGTCAAGCATAAATAAGACAGGGCTTTCAATCCCCGAGTGATTATTTTTTGCATGTTTATAATAGTTGGTCAGCATATTTTGTTATACATAAAGATGACTCATTCGAAAACAAATCACAAGAGATGAATCAATCATCTTCATCAAGTACTCTCCGGTAGCGCAGATCTCGAATGACTTCAACATCCTGCTGCAAGAGAACCGGTAAAAATCCCTGCGGCTGACAAGGATGCCAATCTCATAAATTCTCTGCGGTCCAAGCCCGAATATGTTGTGGAAGGTTGGTCAGGTGATGAAATTTCTCTGAATACCTTATTCGTATTTTCATTCCCGTTTGCAGAGTTAGTATTATTCATAAAATCACTAAAACAATGAAAATCTAATGACAGATAGCGCTTAACCTTCAGTAACATACTTTTTGGATTGAAATGTAGCAAATAGAAATACCGGGCTGATCTTGAAGTTCATCGAATGCCGTCTCATCTTATAAAATGATAATTTCCATTTATTGACTCCAGATATATGAAAACTGATCCCATCCCGACAGACGTGCCTGTTGACCAGGCTTTACGCATCATCCGTGAGACGGTTGAACCGAGGATCAGCCGGGTTAAAGTCAAGGCTTTGAACGCCATCAACAAAGTACTTGCAATGGATGTCAGTGCACAGCGGGATGTCCCCCGTTTCGATAATTCGGCCATGGATGGATATGTGTTTCGCAAGGAAGACCTAGACAAAGGGATGAAACAATTCCCGGTAAAAGGGGAAATACGGCCTGAAGATGTAAAGCCTGCTGCATTGGAAGCTGAAACCTGTGCCCGTATTATGACCGGAGCACCTGTGCCTGAAAACGGAACTGCTGTTATTCCGGTTGAACTGGTAGTCGAAAAAAACGGCAAGGTTCATGTGCAGGATATCCCCGGCAGAAATCCTATTCGCAAACGTGGAGAAGGATATCACAAGGGAAATTCTTTGTTGAAAAAGGGTACAATTATTCGTCCTTATGAAGCCGGATTGATCATCGAATCCGGAAATACCGAATGTGAGATTATCAAACCGGTTAAAATTGGCCTTCAAGTCACCGGATCTGAAATCGATGAAAGCAACGATACCAATGGCCCTGTTCTGGAATCCCTTATAAGCAACTGGCCCGGTGTTGAGATAACCCGGATTCCTGTTTTAAGTGATGAGGAGGATGAAGTTACCGCGAGGATGCAGGAGCTTGCTGATCATTTTGACCTGGTTCTTACCACCGGAGGCATTTCTGCCGGAAAATACGACTATCTGTTGCCGGTTATGAATAACCTCAACGCACGGACATTAATCCGAAAAATCCAACAAAAACCTGGCAAACCTTTTACAGTAACCATGATCGATGATCTGTTTTTCTGTCATTTGCCGGGAAATCCGGTATCTGCAGTTTTTTGTGCTGAAATTTATGTCAGGTTTCTTTTATTCCGAATGCTCGGCCTGACATTCCCAGCCGGATCCGTTTCCTCGGAAACAGCACTTGAAAATCATCGTGATGAGAAAACACTTTTTGTACCAGGATATCTCTCGTCCGATTCAAATGGCAAACTAAGTGTACATACCGAGGCTCGAATGAGATCACATTTACTACAGCTGTACAGCGACCAAAATGTGTACGTAAGAATCGATCCGTCTACTTCATATCAACCGGGGGAGATGGTTCCGGTGATACCATTCTCTACAACCCATCTACTATGAATGCAAAGCGAAACCTCTATATTCTTTGCGGCGGAAGTTCCAGGCGCATGGGACGCGACAAGGCTATGCTCAAGATCGATGGAGAAACGTTTATTCAACGAATTGTGAGCAAATCGAAGTCCCCATTTGCAGAAACAGTACTCTTGAGTGGCAGTAACACCTATCACATCGATATACGGCATCTGGAAGATAAACAGCCAGATAGCGGTCCGCTCGGTGGCCTGCTCAGCGGCTTACAGGATGTTGATAACATGGATCGATGGATTGCCATTGTACCCATAGATCTTCCCCTGATTTCTCAAACGTCGATCCACTACCTGGCCGAAACGATTCCGGATAGATCAAGTGATGCTCACATCGCCCGATCAGACGACCGAATTCAACCACTTTGCGGACTTTATCACACATCAGTTCAACCAAAACTTGAACATTACTTAACATCAGGCAACCGGCGGGTGATGGGGTTTCTGAAAGAATTAAATTACTCCTATTTTAATTTAACCAAAGAAGAGATTCGAAATGTGAATTCCAGGCAAGATTTCGAACAATTAAATGACGACTAACCGGCATGGGTAACAAAACCCGGATTCCGGTTTTCTGCCATAATATTAACTACCCCGGGGCAGAGCCATCGGAGAATTCCCTGATTTTAAAAAACTGTTTATTCATCATCGGTTAACACATGGTCAGGCGCTCAAAAATATTTTTTTGAAAATCTTATCATATTGTATTTATTTACACTTAATGGTAAGTTAAGAGATAGCTTGGATGCTTTATGTTGTCTTCGTTACTTCACTCTTTTTACCTGAACCAGGGTTCATCAGTATCGGGGAAAGGGAAATGATAATGAAACAGGGAGTAACCAAAGTTTGGCTGATGACGATTTCCCGGGAGATTACATCTGTAATTCACGGGATCTTCTTTAAATAAATAAGGAAAGGTTTTTCTCATAACTTCCACAACTAAATGGGATTGTGGATATGAATCCGGATCGATTAACAAGAATGGAATCGCTAATCGAGCAGGCCCTTGGATTAGCTCCAGAAGAAAGAGAGATTTTTTTAAGGCAAGAATGCGGTAATGATCAGGCACTTCGAAATGAACTTGAATCGCTTCTTGAGAATAGTGAAGTCGCTTTTCATGTCATCCAGGACTTGGCCGATAACCTGGTTACGCCATCACTATCAGATTTGGGATCGCATGAACCCTCCATTCCCAATCCGGACGAACAGGATTTATCCGGAACGACGGTAGCCCACTACAGAATAATAAATGAAGTGGGAATGGGTGGGATGGGTGTGGTTTACAAAGCATTCGACTCCAGGCTTGAACGTACTGTTGCATTGAAATGTCTGCCTCCTGGTATGAAATTGACTAATAAAAATACCTCCCGATTTATCAGGGAAGCACAGACAGCGGCAGCAATAAACCATCCAAATATTTGTCATATTCACTCCATTAGTGAACAGTTTGGCAGGCATTTTATCGATATGGAATATATCGAAGGAGATACACTCCGTGAATTGATCGAGGTCGGTTCACTGAATTTTCAACAGTCCGTCGATATTGCCAAACAAATACTGAAAGCCCTCTCTGCTGCACATGATAAGGGGATCATCCACCGGGATATCAAGCCTGAAAATATCATGGTAAACCGGGATCATGTAGTTAAAGTCATGGATTTTGGACTTGCCAAATTAAAAGGGAGCCCAAATCTGACTAAAAAAGGTGCTACCATAGGTACCGTTGCCTATATGTCTCCTGAACAGATCCGTGGAGCGGAACTTGATCTTCGCAGCGATCTATTTTCCTTCGGTATTACACTCTACGAAATGATTACTGAATCTCACCCTTTCAGGACAGACTTGGAGCAAAGTACTTGTTTTAGAATTCTAAACGAACAACCGGAATTTCCGGGAACCATCCTGGATGAAATTCCAGCAAACGTTGATGATATTTTAAAACGCTGCCTGGCCAAAGAGCCGGATCAACGGTACAATACTGCCGGTGAAATACTGAATGAATTGGAGAGAACCATAAATCCGGGTGATGAACCGGAATCAGAGGATCAAACCCTTTTATCTGCGAACCGTCCACTCAATAAAAATGGCTCGGGAAGATTCAAAAAGCCTGTAAAAAAATCTTCCTTTCTTGCTATGCTGATACTTATTGTTGCCGGGCTGACTTTATATCTCTCCCATAAAGGTTTGATCCTCCATGAAAATATTCCTTCAGAGAAGCATATTGTTGTTTTGCCATTCAATAATCTCAGTCAAGAGACAATCCCTGCATCTTTGAGCAGCGGTTTTACAGAACTTTTGACGAGTAAAATTACACAGCTGGACGTACAACAGGGATCGCTTTGGGTGGTCCCGAGTTCAGAAGTGCATTATCAGCAGGTATCAAGTGTTGCTGAAGCTGCACGATTATTCGGCACCAATTTGGCAGTTACCGGAAGCCTGAAAAGAGACGACAATCAAGTCCAGATTACCATCAATCTGGTAAACAGCAGTACAATACGGCAAATTCGGTCCAGAATTTTGAAAACCGAGTGGTCTGACTTTGACCGTTTGCAGGATCAGATAATTGATACCCTGATTGAGATATTGGAAATTGACTATCCTGACGAGAGATACCAAACTATCACGGCAGGTAATTCGGATCATTCAACCGCCTATCGCCTTTATATTGAAGGTTTGGGAACCCTGAGCAGGTATGAAGAACCGGAATATCTCGAGGCTTCCATCTCAATGTTAGAGGAAGCAGTTCAAACGGATACGACATTCGCACGTGCGTACTCAAAGCTTGCCGAAGCCTATTGGCGAAAGTTTGATTTCACCGGAGACACTCAGTGGACGCAACGGGCCATAAAGAACAGTGATAGAGCCATAGCTCTGAACGACAGAATTCCAGAGGTACATATCACAAAAGCTCTCATTTATAACGGTATGGGGAGATATGACGAAGCGCTGGCAATACTGGATCTGCTTGCTGAAAAGCATCCGCTCAACTATTCAGCTCTTGTAGAACAGGCCCGGGCTTACAATGCCAAAGGTATGACAGAAAAAGCAGAAGAAACGTTTTTACATGCAATAGAACAAAAAAGCACTTTTTGGCATGCATACAACAGTTTGGGGGTATTTTACTACGAACATGGACATTTGGACAAAGCAGCCGAATCATTCCGCAAAGTTACCGAATTAACGCCAGACAACAACAGGGCGTTTAATAATCTTGGCGGGGTTTATCTTGCCATGGAAAATGAGGAAGATGCGATAAAGGCTTTTCAAAGGTCACTGGAGCTCCAGGAGAACCATAGAGCCCTGACAAATCTCGGCACCTATTATTATTATCAAAGAGAATACAATGAAGCGATTCGTTATTACGAAAAAGCTAAAGAGCTGGTTGATACCGATTACAGGATCTGGGGAAATCTTGGATTTTCCTATCACTGGTCTGATCAAGATACTTCGAAAATACGATTCACACTGAACAGAGCTATACGGCTCGCCGAAAAAGCTCGTGAAATCCGGCCTAATGACGCCAGACTGCTAAGTCAGCTTGCCGGCTATTACGCGATCCTGGGAGATCAGGACAATAGTAAACGCATCCTGATACAATTGACATCACTGGATGTACTGGAGCCGGAAACAAAGGCAAATATTGCTCATTTGTATGAACAACTCGGTGAAAGGGAAACTGCCATTCACTGGATCCGTGAATCACTTGACCAGGGCTACCGGCTTCATACGATTGAATCCCTTGAAGGGATGCAGGATTTATTGAAGGATCCACGAATGACTGCATTGAAAGAGCAGTATGAGCCGGATTAACCAATAACGGCCTGTATCGTTGACTTAAAAAAATTTCATAGGTCTTTTTTATCAAACAGAAGTAACAAACGTCAATACGGAGCCTGAAATGAAAGCCAAAAAAAAGGAAAACGAAAATAATATAACCGAAGGGAAGCAGTCACATGAAATTGACATCGTCATGTGTGAACTGCAGGGAGTGTCAAAGAAAGCCAAAAAGTCTTTTGTTATTCCCGGTCACATTCGTGTTAAAAAAAA
>SLOU01000150.1 GCA_007132385.1 Balneolaceae bacterium
AAAACTCCAATTATCCTTTTTTCAAGTCTCTTACTCCTATTGTCCACAGCCCAGTTCAGTCAAGTTCAGGCTCAGCGAGTTGCTTCGGACGCAGTATCGGAAGCGCTTGCTCAAAATGGATCCAACACACAACAAACCTCGCAACGGGGAATCTTTCAATCCCGCGAATCACGTCTAGTCTTGCAGCTCGACGGACTCACAGAGGATCAGATCTCCCGGATTGATGAATTGAATAAAGAACATAGGGAGCAGGTATCGGATCTTCTTGACAGGTGGCGAGGTGATCAAATGACCAGAGCAGAGTTCTTGTCCCGGCGCAGAACAAATTTTGACCGGCACCAGGAACAGCTTAAGGAGGTGCTGACAAGCACCCAATGGGAGCAGTTGCAAAACTTGCGTGCTGAGCGACGCAACGTGCCGGAAAATTAGTTACACGCTTCACAGGTACTTCGATGTAACGTTGAAAGCTCTTCTCGCAGACAATTATGTCAAAAAGGTGTAAAATGGGAGATGCCGGACAATCCTGACCGTTTATTTAACCTACCTTATATATAGTGATTAAGTTGTAAATTTCGGCAAGAGATGAAAAAGCGGTTATATTTTTTGCTTTACCTGTGCGAGAATATTTATCACCGGAATATTTGGGAAAAATATTCTCAAATATCATGTAAAAAATAACGTAGAGTTAAACCCATAAACCAACCGGGCAACATTAACAATATTACGAACATGTGATGAACACGGTTGTACCATGTGACCTTTATTATCAAAAAAATCAGTACACACATGAAACATCCATGACCGATATTTAAGACACACTGGTGCATGATTAGACACGGTCATGGTATTACATGCGATGTTCATATATACGAAAAAATTAAACAGATGAAATTAAAAAAAAGCCTGGCTATTAGTGAAACAGGTTTCGTTTTTGATCCTTCAACCGGCGATTCCTATACGGTAAATCCAATAGGACTGGAAATTATTCAATTATTAAAAGTAGGAAAAAATCTGAAGTCCATCACTAAGATCATGACTCAAACGTATGATGTGGATCACAATACTTTTGAACGTTACTATTACGATTTTTTAGGGATGCTCAAACAAATGCAACTGGTAACACTCGATGATTAAGTCTAATCTTACAATAGCTGTTTCCGGGTTGAATAATGTAGATAGTCCCGGTCCGGGGATCTCTGTGATCAGAGGTATTCGCGAATCAGAGGTTATCCAACCCTGGATCATCGGCATTGCGTATGAAAACCTCGAACCCGGTCCTTATATGCATGAATTTGTGGATAAAACCTACAAGGTGCCTTATCCGTCAGAGGGTGTGGATTCGCTAATTGAGAGAATCCAGTACATCCACAGTCGTGAAAATTTAGATGTTTTTATTCCCAATTTTGACTCCGAAATATTTGTATTCATAAAACTGGCTGACAGGCTGAAGCAGATGGGAATCAATACTTTTCTGCCAACACTGAGTCAGTTTGAGGAGAGACACAAAAGCAACCTTTCCCAATATGGAAAAAAATACAATATCATGGTTCCGAAGAGTCAATCTGTCACATCGATTGAAGATATCGAGGACTTGAGGCTGAAAAGCAACATCAGTTATCCTTTACTGGTAAAAGGAAAATTTTACGATGCATATATAGCCCATAATACTGAGCAAGCAAAAATTTATTTCAACACAATCAGCGCCAATTGGGGATTGCCCGTGATAATTCAGGAGTTCATCAAAGGAACCGAAGTAAATGTGGTTGCACTGGGCGATGGCAAGGGTAATACTATCGGAGCTGTTCCGATGCGCAAACAGTACATTACAGATAAAGGCAAAGCCTGGGGAGGAATTACACTCGACGCCCCTTCTATGCTGGAGTTCACCGAGCACATAATGTCATCTACCCGGTGGCGTGGCGGCCTGGAATTGGAATTGATTCGTACGTCTAAAAATGAACTCTACTTGATTGAGATCAATCCACGGCTTCCGGCCTGGGTCTACCTTGCGGTTGCGGCCGGACAAAACCTGCCGGATGCACTGATCAGGATGGCTGTCGGACAAAATGTCCCACCTTATCGCGGCTATGAAACCGGCAAAATGTTTATTCGATATTCCTACGATATGATTTGCGATCTGACAGAGTTTCAAAAGCTATCAACAATTGGTGAATTATAACATTTACGAACTGCAATTATTCAACCTGCAACAAAATATTTTGCGGCATAAAGTAACCTGAATACTATGAATAAAAAACCATTTGAACGACCGGTTATTAAGAAAGTGACTGCAGGCATGCCTTCCAAATTTGGACTCCAGGTGCATCACGAACCAATTACGGAAATAGATGGTGTGCCGGTTCAGTCTTTGTTGGATCAGTTTGGCTCTCCGTTATTTATCTACTCTGAAAAGACTATTCGGAATACGTATAAGGAAGCGTATCGGGCTTTTTCGTCGAGATACCCCAATGTGCTTTTTTCCTGGTCGTATAAAACAAACTACCTTAACGCCATCTGCAATACCTTTCACCAGGAGGGATCCTGGGCCGAGGTAGTGTCCGGGTTTGAATATAAAAAAGCACTGGCAAATGGAGTTAAGGGCGATCAGATCATTTTTAATGGACCTCAAAAAACCAGAAACGATCTTTTACTTGCTGTAAAAAATGAGTCTCTCATCCATATTGATCATTTTGACGAGCTCTATGAGCTCATAGAAATCAGCAAAGAATCAGATTTCAAACCAAAAGTAGCGATTCGGATTAATATGGATATCGGGATCTATCCGGCCTGGGATCGTTTCGGGTTCAATTATGAAAATGGAGAAGCCTGGGATGCACTGAATAGAATCATGCATTGTAAAACCCTGGAACTTACTGGTCTACACACACATATCGGCACTTATATCATGAGTGCGGAACCGTATAAAGTTGCCGCTACCAAAATGTCCGATCTTGCCCTCGGACTGGCGAGAAAATACAATCACCACATCCTTTATATCGATATGGGTGGCGGTTTCGCCTCAAAAAACACACTAAAAGGGGGGTATTACCCCGGCACCGACACCACCCCCTCTTTTGATGATTATGCTGAGGCTATTGTCTCGGTACTGATGAAAGCGGAATTTCAACCGGATCATCTGCCGCTGCTGATCCTTGAAACAGGTCGGGCTCTGATTGACGATGCAGGGTATCTGGCGGGTACCGTGGTTGCAAACAAGCGTCTTGCAGATGGACAGCGTGCATCTATTCTTGATGCCGGCGTCAATCTGCTTTTTACCTCTTTTTGGTACGATCACGACATCAGACCTGCAAAGCCAATGTCAGATCAGACAGAAGAAACGGCGATTTTTTTTTTATTTTTCATGAATATCGATGTAATTAGAAAAAATACCATTTTCCCGCTTCTCAAAAAAGGTGATCCTTTTGTCATACAGCGGGTTGGAGCATATAACAACACACAGTGGATGCAGTTCATTACGATGAGGCCGAATGTGGTACTGATTGATATGAATTCTGATGTGCATGTGATCAGAAAGGAGGAGACCGTGGATACGATGAACCAGCTTGAAGCAACTCCCGAACATCTAAAAGTTTTCTGAACAGCTACCGGGTAAAAAACAGGCCGCAACATGCTAAAAAAATTTGAATGGTTCTGGAGAGGATTTTTTAACAGCTACTCTCAGATATTTTTTTCTGATAATATCGGATTTGCTGCGATTCTGATCCCGGTAACCTTTCTGGATTTCTGTGCAGGATTCTTTGGACTGTTATCCGTTCTATTTACCAATTCAATTGCCTGGTTTATCGGGCTCGACCCTCTCAAAATTCTTAAAGGGTACTACGGTTTTAACTCGTTACTGGTCGGTCTCGGGTTGGGAATCTACTATGAACCCGGAGTTGTACTGCTGATTCTGTTGATCATTGCCGCTATATTCACCCTGTTTATCTCGGTTAACATGGAAGGAATCATCGGCAAGTACCATCTGCCGCATCTAAGCTTGCCCTTTGTTTTCGCATTGTGGCTGCTAATGCTTTCATCCAGAGAATTCTACGCCTTAAGCTTGAATGAACGGGGAATATATACCCTCAACGATCTGTACATCATTGGCGGGCACTCCCTTGTGGTGTTGTATGAGTGGTGGAACCAACTGGCTATTCCCTCGGCTTTCAGATCCTATTTCCTTTCGCTTGGGGCCATACTGTTCCAGTTCAGTGTATTATCAGGAGTGTTTGTGGCTGTGGGTATATTCATTTATTCCAGAATTGCATTCACTCTTTCATTGCTTGGTTTTTTTGCTGCATGGAGTTTCTATACCATCATTGAAGCAGATATATCAGAAGTCGGTTACAGTTATGTAGGATTCAACTATATCCTTACGTCGATAGCAATTGGCGGATTTTTTGTCATCCCGAATATCCATTCCTATATATGGGTTCTGCTGGTAGTTCCGATGGTGGCAATTGTATCCATAAGTCTTGGTACTGTCCTTACTATCGTTCAACTGCCCGTTTATGCGCTTCCCTTTAATCTTGTTGTACTCATTTTTCTGTATGTACTTCAATTCCGAATATCAAACAGATCCGGGCTTCATACCTTGTTTGTTCAGAGAAACTCTCCGGAACGCAATCTCTACGCTTTTCTGAACTATAACGAACGATTTGCAGAACACATCGATACACCGGTTTTACTTCCTTTCTACGGAGAATGGATCGTAACTCAGGGCCATAAAGGGCAGTATACGCACAAAAACGATTGGCAATATGCCTGGGATTTTGAAATAGTGGATGATGATGGCAAAACGTTCAGAAATAAAGGCGATTATCCCGAAGATTATTACTGTTTTAACAAATCATTGATAGCCCCGGATGATGGCGTCATTGAGGAGGTCATCAGTGATATCGATGATAATATCATCGGCGATAGAAATCTCATACAAAACTGGGGCAATACCGTAATCATCAAGCAATCAGAAAATTTCTATTCGAAGATGAGCCACCTTAAAAAGGACT
>SLOU01000142.1 GCA_007132385.1 Balneolaceae bacterium
ACATACTAGCCTCTATCGCCACTTTTGTTATTATCTTTTTCTTAATAGCAGGGAGCATCGAAGAAATTGACATGTCTGAATAAATGGAACCTGTCATTGCTGAATTACTTGGCTCAACTGCTTTAAGTGCTGTTCCAGGATTAAGTCAAATTACTGAATTTGGTTTTAGATGTGTTATGGAAGGCTCAATTAATGCTTTTTTAGAAAAAAGACTTCAAATATGAAGAGGAAATACCTGTAACAGAGATGCCAGAGAAAGAACAATAAAAAATTCCTGACAAAATATTAAGTATATGATCAAAGCCAGAACCATCCAAGGCCATTCAATATTTACAGCCTGGCTAATTACACGGGAAATAAAGCGGCTAGATCGCTGGAAGGGCTACTCCACACGCCTATGAACCAATTTTTTGGGGATATTTACCACATTAGACATTTTTTTAGTCCACATGCGTTTCTTGAGTGGATTTTGACATACGGAAACAAGATAATGAGTGTATTCATTTTTTTTGATTGTATACAAATCCACCTCAAATCCTGATCCGAGATGAAAAGAAAGGACTTCCTCCAGGCTACCACAACCGCCATGCTTGGCAGTGCATGGGCTCTCAGTAATCCCCGGAATAGCTACCGTTATGTCTCCTCTGCAGGAAAGGATCTGTTCGCTCACATTGATCCCGGTTCTTACGACAATACCTGGTGGAATCGTGAACCGGTTCGATTGATCCAGACCAATCTGCGTGAGATTGATGCGAACCTGGATCGTGATTCGTATGTAGAAACCATGCTGGATGCGTCTGTTAACCTGGTTCTGCTCAATGTTGGCGGAATCGTTGCCAATTACCCAACCGAACTGGATTTTCATTTTCGAAATCCGTTTATGGATGGTGACCTGGTAGGCGACCTGGTAGAAAAACTCCACAAGAATGACATCAGAGTAATGGGTAGGTTTGACTTCAGCCGTCTTAATGAAACTCTGGCAAAGGAAAAACCCGAATGGCTTTATGTGAGTTCAGAAGGGCATATCATTAATTACAACGGGCAGGTACATACCTGTCCCAGTGCCGGCTATCAACAAGAATACGTGTTTAAAATACTGGATGAAGCGCTCGGCCGATATCCGCTGGATGCTATCTTCTTTAATATGATTGGATATCAGACTTGGGATTACAGCGGCGTAAACCATGGTATTTGTCATTGTGAAAGTTGCAAGAAACGCTTTTACGAAAAAACAGGGAACCGGTTTTCTGCTGCCAAAGAGATGAGAGATTTTAATCGGATTCACTCCGATTTTACAAGTTCAACTTCGCTGGATCTGTTCAGTCGAATACACGGGTTCATCCGGGAAAAAGCCCCTGATATAGTTATCAATACCTACACCGACGAAGGGGTGGACATGATCACAACCGAATCGGCTTCTTCCCTTGCAACCGGATATGACTGGAACTACGATGCAACGGATAGTGTGAAGCGGGTTTTGAATTCGTATACGGATCTTGTGCCCAATAACCTGCTTATTCAATTTGTAGCACTCCAATACCGGCATATCGCCATTTCCCCTCACCTGGCAAAAGTGTGGCAGTTGCAAAACATGCTTCACGGAGCATCGCTCAATTTTGTTGTCATTGGCCCTAAAGAGAACTACGAAGACCGTGTTTTTTTCCCGGCTTTGAGAGAGATTTATGGATTCCATAAAACCAACGAAAAAATATTTACCAACCTTGGTACGGCAAATAAAATCGCATTGATCAGGAACTCCAATTTATGGGAATCGGACGATGAAATACGAGGGCTGATTAAGCTTTTGTCCGAAAATCATATGATGTATGATCTGTTGATGCCACAAGCCATTAACAGCGAACGTGCTCCGCGACCGCTATCCGACTATGACGCCATCATCGTAGGTAATGTCCGCGAGCTTTCTGCCAACGCTATTTCGCATCTGGATCGTTATGTGAATAACGGAGGCAAAATGCTGGTTACCGGTTTCAGCGGAATGAGTGGAGATGTTGAAGGCGGTTCGGTTCCGATCCCCTTTAAATCGCTTGGTGTTGAACCCACCTATGCCTACTTCCCACAGCAGCACTCTACCTACCTGAATATTTCGGCCAACGATAAATCTTCTTTGGGTGAAGAGGCATTCAGCAACATCGATCTCATGATGATGTACTCGGACTTTCTGAAAGTCCGGGCAACAAAAAATGCAAAGACGTTATTCCGGTTGATGCCTGTATCTATGTACGGCCCGCCGGAAAAAAATTACTATACCAAAGACGAACTAACTGACTGGCCGGGTATGGTTGTGAATACCTATGGTGATGGTAAAACCGTTTTTCTTCCCTGGAAATTAGGAACCCAATACAGCTTTAAAGCGCATCATGCCCACAGAGCCTTGTTTCAGCGTATCGTTGAAACGATTTTTCAAGTTGATCATCTGCTGAAAGCCGAAGCTTCTCATCTTTTAGAACTATCACATATGATCAACCGCCATGGAACTTTTGAATGGGTCGGGATGATCAACCATTCCGGGCAGACGGGGACAACTTTCGGGGAGCCGGTACCATTGCCGGAAACCAAAATCCTCCTTAGACCACAGAAACCGGTCAAAACGGTTTTTTTAGCTAAATCACGGCAGGAATTAACCTTTGAGGCGCAATCTGATGGCTACATTCAGTGTGTTATACCGGGGATCAACGACTTTGAAATGCTTGTCTGCCTGTACCATTAAGGCGGGAATACCAGCAATCTAATTAAACAGATCAATTCTCAATAAAACACATGCATTATACCGCTATATTTGCATGCATTACGAATGTTTCTTGCGCATATAACTACGTTATGTATTATACCTAATAAAGAGACGAGAACATGGACAATGAAATGAAAGGCTACTATTCTAAGAAAAAAAACAAACTCTTGAATGATTTCAATGTGACGATTGAATTATTGAAGAATACACAAAAGCATCGTGAAATAATTACCGATTCAGTGAAAAATGAGCTCGTTTCAGAATACGAAAAAATAATTCCGAAGATCCCTTATTTTAAAGGTTATCGTCAAAGAATGTTCAACAATATGCTGCTTATTACTGCACAGGTACTGACTGCATATAGAGTGTTTAAGGTATACGATAAAAAGCCCGGCGAAATATGGGAGATATGCCATGCTGCTCTTCAGTTAAGACTGCAGATGATTCCAAAAATTAAAAAATGGATAATAAAAACTGCATGGAACACTCTGTTTAGATGGATCATGATGAGAAGAGCAAAAAAAAATGTAAAAGAAACATTGTGCAATTTCGAACTGGAATACATAAAGGGTAATGGAGGAGGATATGATTACGGTATTAAATATACCAAATGTGGCCATCATAAATTCCTCAAAGAGCAGGATGCCGAGGAGATGTTGCCCTATGTATGTTTAGCTGACATTGCGTTGAGTGAAACCTTCGGCTGGGCCTGATTCGCACACAAACAATAGGAAACGGTTGTAAGTATTGTGACTTTAAATTCAAAAGGCGTTCTGCCACAAAGATTACCTCAAAGAAACCGGAAGTTCAACAATTAATTGATGAATTAACTTCTTGAGGAATTGTTATTGGTTCAAATTTCGAAGATTGTGAACTGATGGGTATGACTGCAAAATATATAAATGCGAAAAACACTAAATTTTACAATTGCAATTTAGGGGGTACAGATTTTAGTAGTGCAAATTTAAATAACTCAGTATTTGAAAATTGCCAATTGAGTGGGGTGATATTAAATGGATGATACTTTCAATTCGTGCATACGGAGATCCGATCCTTCATAAACAGGCGAAACCTGTCTCAGAAAATTCGGCTGAATTACAGGAATTAATTGATAACTTGATCCAAACCATGAGACTTGCAGATGGTGCGGGCCTAGCCGCTCCACAGGTAGGCGAAAGACGTCGAATTTTTGTAGCAGATTTAACGGGAGCTTTATCAGCGTTGACTGAACATGATCAGCCGAAGGTCCCCCAACAACCCATGGTCTGTATAAATCCAAAAATTATCTTTTCGAACCAAGACATTGAGGAATTTGAAGAAGGTTGTCTTTCTATTCCGAATCTTCCCATTAAAGTAAAACGCCCAAACAAGGTTAATTTTCGTTATTTAGATCGAAATTTTAAACAGCAGGAAATCGAAGGATTAGGTCCGGTAGCCTCAGTATTGCAGCATGAGAATGATCATTTAGATGGGGTTCTCCATATTGATTATCTGTCAGCATTTCGAAAAAAACTAATCGAGAATCGTTTAAATGAAATTAAGGCTGGTAATTTTAAAGCACATTATCCAATGCAAATTAGCGATGGATAATTTGTATGTCCTATAACCAGCAATTCAACGCCAGGCCGTTAACACACAATAATAAATTTTATGTCAGAACTTGAGCAAATAATCAGCTTTGCAGAGCAAGCCGAGGTAGATGTACTCGCAGATGTCATAACATCAGCTCCGGCGGATGTGGCCGCACGTCATGGGCTGGTGTTACTGGAGGATTCCGGAGTGATTGCAAGTCTTATCTCTACGGCAGACTCTTTATCGCTCAACAGGGTGGTTGGCCTGAGATCGTTTTCGCCGGCCAGCGAGGCACAGCTCGACCGGATTCTGGAATTGGCACGGGCTAGTGGTGTACGGAGACTGTTCATTCAACTCGCTCCCACGGCCAAGCCGGGGGATCTTACCGGGTGGATAGAGATGCGCAACGGTTGTCCCTACAACCGTTGGGTTCGCCTTTGGCTTAAGGCCGGCACGCCACTGGAATTGTCAAAACCGACGGATTTCCAAGTGACAGTGATCAATCCGTCGGATGCTGCCGTATTTGCACGGGTTGTGCACGAAGTGTACGGTTTTCCACCTGCTGCAGATGGGTTGATTGCAGCACCCATAGGCCAGCCGGGATGGTGTCATTACGGCGCCTGGGATGGTGACAAGCTGGTGGCTACCGGTGCCATGTATGCAGCAAGGAAAACTGCCTGGCTTGG
>SLOU01000028.1 GCA_007132385.1 Balneolaceae bacterium
AGCCCGGCTTCAAATTTCAATACCTCCCCCAGGTGTGAATTTTCTTTGTATGCAATTTGTCCAAACGATTTGCTCAAAGATTTATCGATTTGCAGTGTCTCAAAGTCATCCACCTGGATTTGTGTGTCGGTTGAACTTCCCCGCAACCGACAAATTGCAGCATCGATTCCATCCATGGAAGTACCGCTCATAAGGCCAAGTATCGTACGCTCGTCTTTCTGAGAAAGTTGATATAATTGCTTAATACCGGAACGCATTTAATTCACTGTTTTTGATTACGGTTTTATTCCAGGCTATAAAGGTACAAACTACAAACTGTTTTTAATGTATGATCGTCTTATTTTCAGTTGTTTTATATCCTGGAAACATTTCATATCAGGATTGTAATCATAACGCAGCAGAACCGACACGGTTACTGTACCAGACTTATTCTCAAAATTGGAAAACAACGAAATCAACTGCTGGCTATGGAAGAATTAGGCAAATCGGAATATGAAGCCTGGCAAGAAGATACGGCTGTGTTGGTTCATGCCCTGGCGGATCTGTTTGATTCCTCCGATAGTCGGTTCTATATCGACGAGTCACAAAACACGCTCTATATTGAACTGGAAGGCCTCGGTGATTATGAAGATGATGAAATCGTTGATCTGGCGGGACCACTGCTCGAAGAGCTGGATCTGGATTTTGAAGATATCGTACTTCTCCCGTTAAGAAATGCCTGATCTAATGGTACGCCTTCTGTAAAACTGTATATACCAAGTCCCGTTGCCGGTTTGATAGGGCTATTTCACTGTCCAGGTTTCAGGGCCGCGGAGAATTTCATCGAGATCGCCGACTCCTTTTCTTTGAACCACTTCTTCTACCTGGTTGCGAACACCTTCATCATAGCAAGGGCGGTCGATGGCGTATAACACACCGAATGGCCGCGGCAAATGAAGACCGTCTACAGACTCTTTTTGATCAAAAAACCTGGACAGCAGGTATGCCTTGGTGTTGTCCTGTTCATCGTGGATCCACAGATCTTCCTTGCTGTAAGATCCGTCATCCAGACTCACGACTTTCGGTTTGAGTCCATCGAGCCGGACTCCTTTTTCTTCGTTATCCCCGAAAACCAGGGGTTTTCCCTGTTCAAGGTAAATTGTTTCCCTGGGCCGGCTTTTTTTATCGGTAAACAGTTCGAATGCCCCATCGTTAAAGACGATACAGTTCTGATAGATCTCCAACATGGAGGTTCCCTTGTGCTCATTTGCTCTTATGAGCATTTCCTGCAGATGCCTTGGATCCCGATCCATCGTTCGGGCAACGAAAGCACCATCAGATCCGAGGCTCAGAGCCAGCGGATTGACCGGGTGATCGATAGAGCCATAAGGTGTGGATTTAAATACCGACCCTTCCGGTGTAGTCGGTGAATACTGACCTTTGGTTAACCCATAAATCTGGTTATTAAAAAGAAGCAGGTTCACATTCACATTCCTTCGCAACAAGTGCATAAAATGGTTGCCACCTATAGAAAGGGAATCGCCATCGCCCGTCACAATCCAGACGCTTAACTCCGGGCGGGATACTTTCAAACCCGTCGCTATTGCAGGCGCCCTTCCATGGATGGAATGCATGCCAAACGTATTCATATAGTAAGGGAAACGCGCTGCACAACCAATTCCCGAGATAAATACAATATCTTCCTTGTTCACCCCGATTTTAGGCATCATGTTTTGCACCTGTTTCAGGATAGTATAATCTCCGCATCCGGGGCACCAGCGAACATCCTGGTCGGATGAAAAATCTTTTCCCTTGTACGATTCAGTTTCGGATGATCCGTTCTGCGTGTGTAAGTCAATTTTCGTTTCGAGTGACATAATACTACTTTAGGATTTTGATGAAATAACTTCCCTGATTTCCTGTTTCAGTTCATCTACGAAAAACGGACGGCCTTTGATTTTATTAATTGCAATGGCCGGAATCGCAAACTTGTCACGTATCAGCCGGACAAGCTGACCGGTATTGATTTCCGGGACGATTACATGGTCGAAACCGGCAAGAAGATCTCCCAGGTTTTTCGGAAACGGGTTCAGATAACGAACTTGGGCATGAGAAATATCAACTCCTTCCTCAAGCAATTCTCTGGTAGCCGTACGGATCATTCCGTAGGTAGATCCCCAACCAAGGATTAAAAAACGGCCTTTTTCATTGCCGGTATCTATTTTCTGTTCGGGAATGAAATCGGCTATTTTATCTACCTTGGCCTGTCGCAGCATCGTCATTTTTTGATGGTTATCCGGGTCGTAAGAGACATCACCGGAAAGTTCCTCTTTCTCCAGCCCGCCCACGCGATGTTCAATTCCAGCTGTACCGGGTATCGCCCAGGAACGTACAAAACGTTCATCTCTCACATATGGCAAAAATTTTTCATGATCTCCATTGCGGGCAGGTTCAAAGGAAACATGAATCTTTTTCAGATCCTTTTGCTGAGGATAGTTCCAGGGTTCGGATCCATTGGCCAGGTAACCGTCAGACAAATAGTATACCGGCACCATGTGTTCGAGAGCAATTCGGCAAGCCTCAAACGCCGTTTCAAAACAATCGGCCGGTGTTGCAGGAGCAACAATTGCAACAGGACTCTCCCCGTTGCGCCCGTACATCGCCTGTAGGAGGTCGGACTGCTCGGTTTTGGTTGGCATACCGGTAGATGGGCCGGCACGCTGGATATTCAATACTACAAGAGGCAATTCGAGCATCATGGCCAGTCCGATCGCTTCTCCCTTCAGGGCGATACCGGGACCTGAAGAACTGGTAACTCCCAGGCTGCCACCAAAAGCAGCACCAATGGCTGAAGAAGCAGCTGCAATTTCGTCTTCAGCCTGAAACGTATAGATACCAAAATTTTTCAGTTTCGAAAGTTCATGAAGCACATCCGATGCCGGTGTAATCGGGTAGGATCCGTAAAATAAAGGTAGGTTGCTCTGGCGCGCAGCTGCAACAAGGCCCAATACAGTCGCCTTGTTTCCCGTCACATTTCGGTAATCACCGGATCCGATAGCTGCTTTTTTTACCGTATAGGTATCGGTAAATAATTCCGTGGTCTCACCATAGTGATACCCGTCTTTAAGAACCTTGATGTTGGCTTGTGTAATGTCCGGTTTACTTGCAAATTTTGTCTCTAAAAATGAAATGGTTGAATTGAGTGGGCGATTATACATCCAGTACAGCATACCCAAAACAAACATATTTTTAGCACGCTCAATATCTTTGTACGACAAATCTGAATCTGACAAGCTTTCCTTGGTGAGTTTGCTTATATCAACTTCCAGCAGTGTGTAATTATCCAGGCTTCCGTCATCCAGCGGGTTATTTTCATCACCGTATTTCGACAGATTCAGATTTCTTTTATCAAACCCGGAGGTATTTGCGATGATAACCCCCCCTTTCTTTAGCATGGTAAGATTTGCTTTCAGTGCAGCGGAGTTCATTACCACCAATACGTCACACTCGTCACCCGGTGTCATGATCTCCTTGCTTCCAAAATGAAGCTGAAAAGAGGATACCCCCGGAACAGTGCCTGCCGGTGCGCGAATCTCAGCGGGAAACTCTGGAAGTGTCCGCAGGTCATTGCCTTCAAGTGCAGTCGTGTTTGTAAAAAGTGAACCGGTTAACTGCATTCCATCGCCGGAATCACCCGCAAATCGAATGGTAACCTCATCACGTACATGATCTTTAACCTTCATATATTAATTTGATCTGAATAAGAAAAATGCATATCTCTGAAAATCAAGTTTTTTCAGATCAAAATCACGTATTATTTATGATTATTAAAACTCCCACCTGATCATCACATTCAGGTTTCTGCCGGGCATGGGAGCATCCCGGTTTTCTACCCGGCTGAGGTGGTCTCTGTACCGTTCATTGAGGAGGTTATCAAGGCGTAAACTGAGCATGATTCCGTGTCCAATCCGATAACCTGCATCGCCTCCAATAAGCAGATAACCATCCGTCGGTTCTTCGTTTGGTGCCACTTGATCCTGCCTGTTCACAATCCGTAATCTCGGTCCGGCCCAGACAGTACCGTTGTCGTACATCAATTGAAAAAAGGTGCGAAAAGGAGGTATGAATGTAAGGTTATGTTCGTCGCCCGTGCGCTCCCGTCCGCGAACATAATCGAACCCGATTCCTGCACTAATGAAATCTGAAAGAGCGATCGTTGAGTTAATTTCAAACCCGTAAAGAACCGCATCTTTTGACCTGTATTCAAAAACTGGCAGACCGGTCGGTTCATGGATATCACCGGTAGGCGAAAAATCTACAAAATTGTCAATCCTGTTAGCAAACAGGGAGAGCTGCCCCTCGAAACGGTTACTGCTATAATCAACAAATACGTCCGTTCCAATGCTGAATTCGTTCTGCAGTGTCGGATCCCCTACATCAAAAGAGCCCGCAGCCGCATGGGGTGCAAAGGAATATAATTCCTCAATGGTGGGAGTCCGGTAGGCACGGGCAAGCTGCACCCCAGCTGTCCAGTTCGTTGTGGGAGAATAGTTTAATCCGATGGATCCGGAAAGAATCAGATCGCTCCGGTCATCAAAATCATTTGCATCCGGAAACAGCTCATTGCTTTTCACAAAAGTTTCCTTCCATTCTATCCTGGCACCGGTTTTCAATGTAATCGGCTGACCAAGCGCAATTTCTTCGTAAATATATCCAGCCAGAAAATATCCATTTGCATTTGGAGTCAACGCTTCAGCTCCTCCTACCGCAATCTGTGAATAATTAAAACTCAAGCCTATAGCCCCTTCCATTGCACCGATTTGCCTGTGCCTGAGCAGAAGTGAGCTGCTGAGGGCCTGCTGATCAAAAGAGATTTCAACTTCCTCTTGTAATAAGTCCGGATGAAACCGTTCAATTTCAATTTCGTCATGATAGTAGTCGTTGTAATGAAACCGCAGCTCTGCATGGTCGAAAAAGCGATCGATCTGCAGGGTTGAAACGCTCTGAAGATTGTACCGG
>SLOU01000086.1 GCA_007132385.1 Balneolaceae bacterium
CCGATCCAGTGAGTAAACCGGCGGTTTTTGCTGTCCGCCCTTTAGAATAAATGGAGCTGACGAATATACATCCGACAATAATAAAGCACTGATTTTCACTCTCTTGTTATGAAAAATTTGTTCCACACACCGCTCTCCTTCAGCAATAAACTGACCCGATTGATATCGATGTTTCCTGCTTTTAAGTTTACGCCAGTTTTTAACCTGATTTTTGGATACCGGGATCGTCTTCATTGAATGATGGTTTGGGCTGATCCAGTTGGCAATACGCTTTACAGCTTCTATATTTAATCAAAAGAAACCAGGAATAAAACTGCCACTCAAGTGATGAAAGAACTTCTTAGCCAACTCGGAATACAGGATGTGAATATCGGAACTTCAACCGGACAAAATTCGATCGGCAGAAAAGACTCCGAGCGTATCACCAGTTTTACCCCGATCGACGGGTCAGCAATAGCAGAAATAACTCTAACAACAAAAAATGACTACAATCATGTAGTGGAAAGCGCACTGAAAGCGTTTAGTGAATGGCGTATGACACCTGCGCCGGCACGGGGTGAAATCGTGCGTCAAATTGGTGATGCTTTGCGGGAGAACAAAGATGCACTCGGCAAGCTGGTCAGCTATGAAAACGGAAAGATCTACCAGGAAGGGCTCGGAGAAGTCCAGGAGATGATCGATATTTGTGATTTTGCGGTTGGCCAATCAAAAATGCTCTATGGCAAAACGATGCATTCCGAACGCCCGCGGCACAGAATGTACGAACAGTGGCATCCGTTGGGTATTGTGGGAATCATCTCGGCTTTCAATTTCCCGGTAGCTGTCTACAGCTGGAATGCAATGATTGCCGCTATATGCGGAAATACCATGATCTGGAAAGGCTCTGAAAAAACCCCCCTTTGCAGTCTGTCGGTTCAAAACATCATTGCGGAAGTACTTAAAAAGAACGATCTGCCGGAAGGAATTTTCAACCTGATAACCGGTGATCGCCATGCCGGACAATGGATGAGTAGCGATGAGCGCATTCCTCTTATCTCGGCAACCGGCTCAATTCCGATGGGACGGGAGGTCGGCAAGACTGTAGCAGCCCGCCTGGGCAAAACGATCTTGGAGCTTGGCGGCAATAACGCAATCATCATATCCAGTCAGGCAGATATAGAAATGGCCGTGCGGGCAACCGTTTTCGGTGCCGTAGGTACAGCCGGCCAGCGCTGCACTTCCACCCGGCGAATCATCGTACATCAGGAAATCTACGATCAGATCAGGGATCGGCTGGTCAATATCTACCAGAGTATCACGATTGGGAATCCCCTGGATGAGAAAACCCTGATTGGGCCACTTATCGATCGGCAAGCTGTAGAAAATATGCAAAAAGCCCTCCAGCGAATTAAAGATGAAGGAGGCCGTGTGATATATGGTGGAGAAGTCCTGGAAAACACAGAAGGCCATTATGTACAACCTGCCATTGCGGAGGTGGAAAATCATTTCGATATCGTACAGGAAGAAACGTTCGCACCCATACTCTATCTGATCAAATACCGAGACCTTGATGAAGCGATCGGGTATCAAAACGGCGTTCGGCAGGGACTTAGTTCTGCAATGTTCAGCCTGAATGTGCGGGAAATAGAGCGGTTTCTCAGTCATGAAGGCTCCGACTGCGGTATTGCCAATATCAACATCGGAACCAGCGGCGCTGAAATCGGCGGGGCTTTTGGCGGTGAGAAAGAGACCGGTGGTGGACGCGAATCGGGGTCTGATGCGTGGAAAGCGTATATGCGCCGGCAAACCAATACGATCAACTGGGGGGATGAAATGCCACTGGCACAAGGTATAAAATTTGAAGTTTAACAAACCCTTCCCGCATATTAACTCCTTAAAGCGTCGAAAAGCTGTCTAATCAGCATGAATGCCTAAAATTTTATCTAAAAAATGGATGTAATATTCGCAAACCCTGAATCGTATCATAAACAGGTCCCTGGCCGTAAACCAGTTTTGTTCTGTATGAAATCCATCTATAATTTTTTATCACTTTTGATCGGATTGACCCTGTTTCTGAGCCTGTCTCTTCAGGGCCAGACACTCGGCGAGGTCGACCGTGAGAGACTCGATGCCTTCTTTACACACCTCGTTGAAAACAACCGTTTTATGGGGAGTGTGGTTGTCATGGACGGAAATGAGGTGGTTTTTTCAGAGGCATACGGGTTTATCGATTCGGATCGAACTCCGGCAGAACCATCCACGATATATCGTATCGGCTCAATCAGCAAAACCTATACAGCTGCCATGATTTTACAACTCATTGAGCAGGGTGAGCTTGGCCGCACTACTACCCTTGACAGGTTCTATCCGATGATTCCCAATGCCGAATCGATTACCATCGAACATCTGCTGAGGCATCAGTCCGGTTTGGTTAATTTCACCAACGAACCGGAATACATGTACTTCTATACGAGTCAGGAATCCCGTGAAAATTTGATAGAACGGTTTGTGGAGTACGGTACCAATTTCGATCCCGGAGAGCGTTCCGAATACAGTAATACCGGTTACGTACTTCTCGGTTATATCATCGAGGATGTGACAGGGATGCACTATTCTGAAGCCCTTCAGGAGATGATCAATGAGTCTCTTGGGTTCACCTCCACCCGTTTTGGATCTGAAATCCGGACAAACCAGGGTGAAGCCGTATCTTTTAATTACACGGGCCAGTGGGAGGAAGCTCCTCAAACCTATATGGATATACCCCACGGGGCAGGAGCCGTTACCGCCACAGCCGGAGAAACAGCTCGTTTTTTTCGTGCGTTGATTCTTGGTGAACTTTTATCCGAGGAAAGCCTGATTGAAATGGCACGTATTGAAAACGGTTACGGTATGGGCTTGATAGAACTTACTTTTCAAAATACATTCGGTTTTGGACACACCGGCGGAATTGATGGATTTCAATCCATGGCCGGCCATTTTCCGGATGATGATCTTACCTTCTCGATATTGGGGAATGCCCTGAATTACAGCATCAATGAAATAACCACCGGCCTGTTGAGAATCAGTTATGATATGGATTTTGATTTCCCGGAATTCGAAGAGGGAAGCGTTGAACTGGCCGAAGAAGATCTGAATAAATACACTGGACGGTTTACTTCCGGCCAGCTTCCGATGAATATTCATATTTTCAGGCAAAACGGCATTCTGATGGCCCAGGCTACCGGCCAAAGTGCTTTCCCTCTCTCTGCAACCAGCGAAACCGTACTGAGATTCGATCAAGCCGGTATCATCATGGAATTCGGAGAACTGCAGGGTGGTGAATATCAGGTTTTTCTGTTGCAGCAGGCCGGTGTAGAATACAGGTTTTCAAGGGAATAAAAATCAGACTATTCCTGTTTGTGGTCCATCATCCGGTCAATGACTTTAAAACTTTCGGGGCCATACTGGAAGAGTAAATCGTAGAGGCAGCACCAGGGTTTAAAATCATCAAAATGCTGCCGGTATTCCGGATGTTTGAAAGCAGGTTCGGATCGCAGAGTGGCCTGTCGCTGGTAATGACGAGAATCGTGCTCTTGAAATAACGTTTTTGCCGACATATTTCTGGCAAATTCATCCGGATCACGGGTATATTCTTCCAGCTTGCTTGCCAGTATCTCTTTCCCCCTGAATTCCAGTTCCAAAAACCGTAAAAGCCGACGCCTCAAAAACAAAACAAATGGAAGCAGGTATTCATGATCAGCTCCTATCCTGAAATCCGCTTCAACTTCAGGTTCATAATAATCGAAATAGACACTGTTTCGGTAGTTGAACTTTAAAGCCCGCAAGACCGGATCGATCCATTCATACTCCTGATCAATACGTACATTACGAATCTGTTTTTTCCGGTCTTCCGTTCTGACCGGTATATTGATGTATTGTGTTCCCTCCGGAGTACGAATCAGGGCACGGTGAACCCTGCCTTTTCTTGACCACCTTTCAGTATCCTGCAGTACAATGATATCAGACTGCAACATGACAGACAGGTCGTACAAATTTGGTGCAAATACCGGTTGTAAAAGGGCAAGTTTCAATCGACAGACTCCGGGTCTTCACCAAATGTTCGAAGGATGAAATAAAGGATGATCAAACCAGCAAGTATTCCCCATACCGGGTGCAGCCACTCGAATGCGGCCGGAAGCTCACCCACGACGAGGGCGACAAGGGCCACTACTACCGCATACGGAAGCTGTGTATTGACATGATCGATCAGATCACATGCAGACGACATGGAACTGATTACCGTCGTATCGGAGATCGGTGAACAGTGGTCTCCAAAAACAGCTCCTGCCATTACACTGCTGACCGAACCAAGAAGAATTCCATAATGCTCTCCGCCGGCAAATCCGACTCCCGCTCCCATTGCAACGGCCAGCGGTACAACTACAGGAAACAGGATCGCCATGGTTCCCCATGATGTACCGGTCGAAAAAGCTGTAATTGCAGCGATGAAAAAGACCAGTCCGGGCAAAAGCATCATCGGCAGCGTATCCTCAAGCAGCGATGCCAGGTAGGTGCCCGTTCCCACTTCCTGTGTAACACCTCCTAATCCCCAGGCAAGTACCAGGATAATCACAGCCATCAACATCGACTGCATCCCCCCTACCATCGATTCAAGTGCCTGTGTCACAGTCAGTACCTTTTGAAAAATAACCAGGGCAATGGCAACGGCACATCCGGCAAACGATGCCCAAAGAAGGGAAGCGAACGGATCTGCATCCCCGATAATATTGATCAGAGTCCGTTCACCCGGATCCAGGCCGGCTGCCCCCGTCGAATACAACCCATAGAGTGCCACAACAATCACAGCTACTACCGGGATAACGGCATTATGCCATTTTCTTGGTGTTCCTTCTCTAGGCTGCAACGATTCCAGACTGGTGTCGGCGGCCGGCATCGAACCCGGACGCAAAACACCACCCCCTGTAACGGCTCTTCGTTCAGCTTTCAGCATCGGTCCGAAATCTCTTCTCATCACGATAACCATCAACACGAAAATAAGAGCCAGAATCGGGTAGAAAAGATAGGGGATAGAATGCAGGAAAATCAAAAATGCATTCTCGGCCCCTGCCTGTAATTGTTCGGCCAAAACGACATCATCGGTTTGTTGGGCAAGGCTTGCCAGTGAATTCTGAATCTGTGTTATTTCAAATCCGATCCATGTTGTCAGTATGGCAATCACTGCAAGTGGAGCTGCTGTAGAATCAACAATATAAGCAAGCTTTTCCCGGGAAATCTTCAGGCGGTCGGTCATCGGACGCAAGGCATTTCCACGGATCAGCGTGTTTGCATAATCATCGAAGAAAAGAAAAAAAGCAGATATCCAGGTATATAGCTGCCCGGAAAAACGGTCTTTTGCAAATTTTTGCAGCAGGTCTACCACTCCCTGCGTACCACCTCCGCGCGACATCACCCCAACCATGCCTCCCAATAAAAGACTAAAAACGATAATTGCGATATGATCGGCATCAACCAGGGCTTCAACCAGGAATTCAAGTGAGCGTGAAGTCCCGCTGAATGGATCATACCCTGTGATAAACAGTGCCCCGATCCATATTCCGGCAAACAAAGACAGAATCACTTCTCTCGTAATCAGGGCAAAACCGATCGCAACCAGGGGTGGAACAATACTTATCCATGATCCGTAAAAACTTTCGGTATCATCTGTCTCCTCTGCCCATGCAAAAAGGTCAAGCCAGCCAAATAGCGCCATCAATCCGAAAGCAAGTATTACCGCAATAGTGAATTTTTTCATCCAGTTGATTCGGTTCGTTAGATTGCCGGAAAATAGCGAGTTTTGAATATATTTCAAGAAGTTCGAATTACAGGCTATATTATATCTGTACCGAAATCTTCAAAATTACAGTAATAACGAACGGGATGTACGTTGTCTGGAAGCAGCAAAGCAAATCGTAAATTTAAATACCGGCGTAACAAACTGGTTGAGAAACTTCGTTCAAAAGGGATTCATGATGAATCCGTACTTTCGGCAATCAATAAAATTCCAAGGCATCTCTTTGTAGATACGGCTCTTGAAAACCGCGCCTATGAAGATTCTGCACTTCCGATCGGCAAGGGACAGACGATCTCCCAGCCCTATACAGTTGCTGCCCAAACGGAATTGCTCAATGTAAAACAGGGTGAAAAAGTGCTTGAAATCGGTACCGGTTCGGGATATCAGGCAGCAATACTATGCGAGATGCGCGCTGATGTTTACACGATTGAACGGCACAAAGAGCTCTACCACAATGCACGCGAGATTCTGCAGTACCTGGGATACCGATTGAGGTTTAAACTTGGCGACGGCACCCTGGGCTGGTCGGCCTATGCCCCCTACGACTGTATTGTCGTTACAGCCGGGGCGCCGGTTGTTCCCGACGAATTAATCAAACAGTTAAAACTAATGGGCAGATTAGTTGTGCCGGTTGGCGATCATGAAAAACAGAAAATGATACGCATTACCCGCATTTCGGAAGATGCGTATGAGGAAGAACACTTTAACAATTTCAAGTTTGTACCACTGATTGGGAAAAAAGGATGGGAAGAGGGACGCAGCACCGATACGTAGGAGCCACATTCTGAGTTCCCTGCCTGTATATTCTGCTTCATCTCACTTGCACATTCGACGGAGGCTCCTGCCCCAGAAGATGCCGTACAAAATAGTTCCAGGTGATCCGCAGATTGTACGGTTCATTGGCATAACCGTGGCCCCTGTTTGGAAAAACCATCAGGTCGAAGTCTTTATTGTTTCGAATCAATTCCTCCACTACCTGGAGTGTCATATTGGGATGTACATTTGCATCCATCGTTCCATATGAAATCAGCAGTTTGCCTTCCAGATTTTCTGCCAGTAATTGATTGGCCTGATTCGTATAGGTATCTCCGTCTTCCTCGTCAAGCTCATACAGCAAACCCTGGTATTTTTCACCCCAATAATAGGTGTATCCACGATTGTCGTGGTTTCCTGCACTCGCCACTCCTACTTTGAAAAATTCAGGAAACTGAAACATTGCTGCAGCAGTAGCAAAACCTCCTCCTGAATGACCGTACATTCCGGCCCGTTTAATATCGATCCAAACATACCGCTCGGCTAACTGTTTCATCGCCGTCACCTGGTCTTCCAGGCCGTTATCTGCCATATCCCCAAACCAAAGGGTATGAAAATCCTTCGACCTGTATGGAGTACCGAAGGCATCTATCTGAACGACTATAAACCCGAGTTCCGCCAGTGCATGTGCCTGACCTCGCCGTGACGCAGTAAAACTGCGGGTACCGACACTACCCGTTTGCGGACCCGGATAGATGGAGTTGATAATCGGGTACTTTTTTTCGGGGTCAAAATCGGAAGGCTTATAGAGCAGTCCGTAGATATCAGTTACCCCGTCACGAGCTTTCACACTAAAAGGTTCCGGTGACCGGAATCCGAGGGATTCTAATTCACTCAGGTCAGCTTCCTCCAACTCCATGTGAGTCTGGCCAGATTGTTGCTTTAAAACTGTCACCGGGGCGTTTTGCGGCTGTGACCATGTAGTTGTGAAATAAGAGCCGGTTGGCGACACATGAACCTGATGATTGGCATTCTCCTGTGTAAGCAGTTCAAGCCCGCTCCCGTCAAAATTCACCCTGTACAAGTGATTGAAATAGGGATCTCGTCCATCTTCCTTTCCCACAGCCGTAAACAGAATGGTTCGCCTTTCATGATCGAGCCGAAGTATATCTATGACATTCCACTCTCCGTCCGTAATACGGTTTTTTCGCTCACCGGAGGTAAGGTCATGAAGATAGAGATGTCCCCAGTTATCCGCCCGTGTAAACCAAATAAATTCGTTGCTGTCGTGCAAAACCCTCCAGTTGGGCACTCCCCTGGAGGAGAGATTGGATTCAAAAAACGGTTCATCAGTCTCGGAATAAATTTCGGATACCTCACCAGATGAAGGATCAGCAGTGAAAAGTGTAACGGAACTGTAGTCGCGCGAGGTAACAACAAATGCGAGTTTTTCACCATCACTGCTCCATTCCACATCGGCCCAGTTCCCTTCCCTTGTCAGCCCGCAACAATTCGACGTACGCTGATGCGAAGGTTCTACGTCGAGCCTCACCACTTCCCGGGATTCTACATCAATAACTACTCTTTCCAGCATCGGAACCTCCACATCTCCCGGCAAAGCATACGGCCAGTAGTCGAGAGAAGGTCGACCGGTTTGGGTTCGAATCAGCGGCATTTTTTCCACTTCACGCTCGTCCTGTTGAAATGTGGCAATTCGACGGGAATCCGGAGACCACAACAAAATCGGATTATCCCCCCGTGTCCATCCCTGTGAATTGGTTGCATAACCGTAATAGGCTTCACCATCACTGGTAAGCTGAAGCTCTTTTTCCTCCCGGTGATCGTAAACCCAGAGGTTGTAATCCCGAATAAATGCCGAATATGCCCCATCGGGGGAATCAACTGAATTGGAAATGCGCTTACGCTTATTTTCCGATTCCTCGCACCGGTAAATGACAATATCACAACTCCAGATATTTCCGTTACGGTAAAAACGGATCGATCTCAGTTCATAGCCATATTCGAAGGAATTGAACGGCAGATTGTAGGGTCTGATCCGGGTCTCCATCTCATCAGAAAGTACACCTGCCAAACGCTCGTGATCAAAAGCAGGCTCACGTTGCCCGGCAGCCGGATTCACATGATAAAATTTGCGTCCTTCTGGAATTTCTACCCGGTACCAAAACTGATCATCATCCACCCAGTTTGGCTCAACGGATGAACGGAACAGTTTCCGATTCAGATGCCAGGACAGAAACTGCGAAGCCCGCTCGTAATCTTCTGCAGTAACTTCAGGCTCATCCGGAACGGTGGAGCGGACTTCCGTAACAGCAGCCTGCTCAGCAGATGCACACCCGTTGGCAGCAAGCAATGGGAAAAATAAAACAGCGATCAGCCAATAAAGTATCTTTTCACTCATATCAGAACGTCTGGTTTAAATTTTGTTTAAGAGAGAAAGGATACTGCAACTGATTATAGAATTCCAGTAGGGATACGATAAAAATCAGCCAGCTAACCCCCTATCGGTCACTGAACCGGGGGGAAGAGACTGGAGAGATAGAACTGAACACAATCCCAGAGATGATCTATCCGGTGAAGATGAAGCCAGAAAGTTTTGATCATCACCCGGTAAACCCGACGGTCGAATCTCAATTGAAACAATTTACATCAGAGTTCCAGAAACCAAAAGAACGTCTCCTGAAGGTATACTGCAACTGACGAAAGATGTGTGCCGTTTTGAACGGTTATGAATTCGAGATTACCGGAACCTGCATCCTCCAGATTTTGTGCCGATTGCAGGGCTTCACTATAGGGCAGGATCTCGTCATCCTCGCCGTGATAGATCCGCAGAGGAATTTCTACACGAAATGAAGAAAGGTCGTTATCGGACAGGATAGAGCGAAACTCACTTTCCTGGCCGGATACCGTATTACTTGTAATAAAATTATTCCGGAAACTGTTCAGCAGCAGATCACTTGTCACGTGGGTAAGCCTCTCTGCGATCTCATTGCCGAAGAACCCTCCCCTGAAAAGCTGATCATTAACTATAATATTATCATATGGGCTATTGAGAAAGGACCCAAGCGTACGGTCCGGGAAATAAGTGTTACGGTATGCTTTAAGAAAGTAAACGTAAAACGGTGAAAAAGAGAGTTCATCCTGTTCCAAAAGGGTTTCCGCCAGAGCCTCCAGATTGTAGGCCCCTCCTCCGACCGACGCTGCTTTTACTTCAAATCTTCCTGATGCATCTGCTTCAATGCCGCGCAATAATGCCATGGCCGTAGAAGCTCCCTGAGAGTAACCAGTGACAAAAAGGTCATTGTTCCACAAAATCTCTGCATCTTCGGTGAGATCCATAGCAGCCAAGAGCATATCGTAGGCAACCACCTCATCAGAAACCGTGATCATATAGGGATGAAAAAGGCTGCTGCTTTCTCCCCAGCCCAGCAAATCGGGCATCACGGTAATAAATCCTGCAGAGGCCATTACAGGGGCAAAATTGGCCCAAACCATATTGGATTGATCCGGATTATTGAGGTTCACGTTGGACGGAGCTTCCAATTCATGAAAAATGGTACTTCGATGAAGGCTTACCATCCTGGATGCACCGCTGCGATTCGGCGCCAGTACTACCCCCGATGCCTGAACCTGATCACCGACTGGTGTTTCCGTCCTGTAGACAACCCGGTAGACGACCACATCATGAGCCAGAAAAGCCGAAAGCTCGGATGGATAAATATTCGATATCTGATCCGATGTCAGTGTCCCGAGCTCGTTGTACGAAACCAGCCTGTCAAAAAGAACAACATCACCATTGTCCTCTTCAAAGAAATCGCATCCGGCAGTCAGTATTAACAATATGGCCAGTAGTAAGTACCGGCATTTCCAGTCGCCGAATTTTCTTTTCATCAGGGTCTGTTTTTAAATATTGGGGTTGATATTATTTTTCAAAAACGAGTCCGTCCGGATCTGCCCCCATGTCCCTGAGCTCTTCCAGTACCAGTTCGTTAAACGGTTTAGGCCCGCATACATAAAAGTGCAGATCGGTATCATGGATCTGTTTTTCCAGAAAATCACGGTCCATCAATCCATGAGCAAATCCTTGTTTTTTTTCTTCCTAGAGGATATTCACAAAATTGTCGCCCAGCATCTCCTGAAATTCCTTTTTCAGAATAATATCCTTTTCGGTTTTATTGCCAAAAATCAGCTTGTTTCCTTCCAGTTTTTCTTGCTCACGCAGATTCCGAAAGATGGAAATAAAAGGTGTCACTCCGGCTCCGCCGGCAAGAAACACTCCCGGACCCTTATACGAAATAGCACCCCATGCTTCTTCGATAAGCAGGTAATTTCCAAAACCGGTTTTACCCAACTCGCGAGTTACCCCGTTATGATCATCATATATCTTGATAATAAATTCGAGATGTGGATCTTTATTCAGGGATGTAAACGTAAAGGGCCTTTTCTCATCTCTAAAACCCTCTTTGTCGACCGCGACCATGGTTGCTTGTCCAGGTTTGAATTTATAACCGGTGGGTTTTTCAGTAATAAATGAAATCACATCGTGTGTTACTTGCTTTGTTGTCAATATTTTCACTTTTTCAGGCATCTTTTCAAACTATTTTCCGTATTAGGGGTTTAAAATTACAGTGGACCGTATTCAATTGAGTTCATTTCAAGTTGTTTCATTAAACATGAAAACGCCATTGAACATTCGGCTAACAACCACTTACATCAAGCCTGAAAATAATGTACCTTTGTTCAGTATTAAAACTATAGCAATATCTTTTTTAGAAATTCCTGGTCATACTTTGCAAACACGTCATCCGATTATCGAAATGAGGATTTTTGGTATTGTAAAGAGTATCCTCCCTTTTCTAATGTTACTGATTTTCACAGCAAGCCCTGTGCATTCCCACACAGATACGGATGATGTACCACCAAAATTTATTTTGATTCACCTCGACTCAGTTTCTTCCAAAAACCTGCATGCGGAAATAGAAGCCGGCAACCTGCCAAATATCAAGGAGACTTTTTATCCGGGCGGGATCATTCCGTATGTGATCACCTATTTTCCAAGCAAGACACCTGTTGTAATTTCAAGCCTGCGGGACGGCATATCGCCGGATGAAAGCAGACTCGTTGGGTGGGCCGGAGTTGACTCTGAAACGGGTAAAACATTTAGTGGTTTTTCATCCTTTAGCCAGATGCTTCTCAGTAAATCCAGGCTTGCGGTAACAAATATCCTTTACGGGATCCCGGTCATCGACCGTTTCGCCGGGCTGGCTTTGGCCAACCTCCCGGAAGCCCTGGAAAAATACAGGGTTTTGGAATTTTATTGGTATGCCGTAGATACATACGGCCATTTTTATGGAGAAGAGCCACATCTGAAAAAACTGCGGGTTTTTGACAAGCATCTTGGAAGGCTCATTCAACGCCTCGACGATGATGTTAATATTGTGATATATGCTGATCACGGAATGGTATTTGGCGAAGGAGTTGATATTGATAATGATATTAGGGAAATTGCCGGAGACAGAGTCAAAATTTCTTCCTATCCAAACCTCTATATCAACAAAAAGGAAGAGGCATCTGAAACTGCCCGGATGGTCGTGGAAGAAACCGGAATTGATTTTGCCTTTTACAAAACAAGTGATCAGAGTGCTGAAGGCATACACCGGGAGGGTACCATGCAATTTTTTTATAGCGAAAACGGAATCAGATATACCTACGAAGAAAGTGATCCTCTTGGATATTATGAGGCAGGTTATAACGGTGAAGTGCTTTCATTTCAGGAATGGCTTGAACTGACCCACCAACTCAAGTATCCGGTAACTCCGGTAAAGATATTCAATTTCTTTACCAACCCGAGATCTGGAGACATTATCACTCTGATGGAGCCAGACAAATTTGCTCAATCTAAATACAGCCGCAGCGGCAACCACGGTGGATTTACTTATCAGGACCTGACTATCCCGATTCTTTCAACCGGCCCCGATGTCGATGTTCTGCAAGGCCGTCAAACGATGTGGCTTCGAGATCTTTTCCACGACATCGAGGGTATCGATTTTGGTTACAAACCCTCGCGTGATGATCACTATCTGGAATGGTGGATGAATTTGGATGATCGGCAAAACTACAGCCGGGTGTCTCTTTCCCCGTGGTATCGATGGAGAATCGGGGCCGATCTTTCCTATGTTGCAGACCCGTTATCTGTTGATCACTATCAGCTTTGGGGAAAATTCGACCTGTTTCGCAGTTATCTAACCCGCTTATGGATCGGTGGTGGTGCCGATTTTAAAAATGGGGAAACCCGTCCGATGGGATTTGTGCGGCATGAATTTCGGATTCGAAAATTCCAGGCAAGAAGTACGCTTTCCACAGCGGGAAATCATTCATTTTCCTTGGAGTTTAATGTCTTACCTCCCGTATATCTCCAGGTGGTAAATTTTAATTCTCTTGGATTGAGGTTACATTTTTAAAACCTGTTCCGGCACTTATGTTTTCTGCATCTTCCAGGGCTACGTAAAACGTCGTCCCCTCCCCGAATGTACTTTCATACCAAATTTTTCCTCTAAGCTGTTCGGCAAACTCCCGGCAAATCGATAAGCCCAGGCCGGTTCCTTTTTCATTTTTTGTGCCCTGCCGGCTTTTATTAAATGCCTGAAAAATCTCACCCTGTTTTTCTTCCGTGATACCTACGCCTTTGTCCCGTACCGACAAGATTATCCTGCCGGCTTCTTTTTCGGCATCAACTGTAACAAGGCTGTCGGGATGACTGAATTTCAGTGCATTGGAGATAAGGTTTTGAAGTATGACAAGAATCATATTTTGATCGGCAATCACATAAAGATCTTCATCGATCCTGTTATTAATATGGATCTGTTTCTGATCGGCAAGCTGATTGAGCATATCGGTCACCTCCTCCACATTGACATGAAGATTCACCGGTCTGAAAACCGGCTTTAATCCTTTCATTTGACTCTGAGCCCAACTTAAATAATTTTCAAGGGTTCGGATGCTATACTGCAATTGAAGGTCCAGTTGACTGATCAAATCCGACATTTCCACTTCTTCAAGATCATCTTCCTGAATAAGCATCACAAGGGATTGCAGTTTCGAAACAGGACTTCTGAGATCATGTGCAAGAATGGAAAAAAGTTTATCTTTGGTATGATTCAGTTGTGAAAGTTCTTCTTTTTGATTGTCAACCTGCTCATGAAGCCGTTCGAGTTCTTCATTCTGAATTTTTAAATGATATACATGCTCCTTCTTTTTTCTGTAAAAAAAGAAAAAGAAAAAGGCTGCCAGGGCTATTACAAGAAATGAGATTCCAACAGCACTGTTTGCTTTTTGCTGGGCATCCAACTTTTCTTCAAGCAATCGGTTTTGTTCGCGCTCGCTCCGCAAATCAAACATGGTTTCATATCTTGCAATAGCTTCATCGTGCTCTGCACTTTGCAAGCTGTCAGAAAAATCCTTGTGAAGGTTTAAATAGGTAAAAGCTTCCCGGTAATCGCCGGCATCCTCATACGTCATCCACAGTCGTTCGAGAACGGCTGATTCCATTTCCGTCGAACTTAACTCTTTGGCAATTTTCAGAGCTTCACGAAAGTGAACTATGGCATCGTCATATTCTCCGAAGGCTTTTCGCACATCCCCCAAGCCAATATTGTTATAATATTCTCCCTGGATCAGGTTGATTTCCCTCGATTGAATCATCGATTCCTGAAATGCCTCTTCAGCTTTTTCATACTCTTCCAGGTCCAGGTAGATATTACCCATATTGAAAAGAATCCGGATAGGCGAAGTAATATTGCCCAGCTTCTCGGCTATTTGAAGGGATTCGTTATAATGGTCGACCGCTTCATCATATTTACCAAGGGACCTTTTCAATATTCCCAGATTATTCAACGCTCTGGATATGTCTGAAGGTGAATTTGTAATCCGGCTCAGTTCAAGTGATTCAAGAAGGTATCGCTCTGCATTGTCATAGTTTTCAAGCACATGGTAAAGCGTACCGATATTGCTGTATGCAACGATTTTTACAGATGTATCGGCACGGCTGTCTGCAATTTCCAGGCTGTTGAAATAATGCTTAAGAGCTGATGAATAATCCCCTAACAAATCATAGACTGCCGCAACATTTTGTTCAAGAGCAGCTTCAAATTTAAGGTCTTCTTCCCGTTTTGCCCTTTCGAGAAGTTCATGATAAATTCTGAGTGCTTCTTTTGAATTGCCATTATACTGATACGCGTTTCCAAGAAGGTTCCCGATTGTAAGACCTGCATCAGTATCTTCATATTTAATGAATATCTCTCTGAGAAGTTCTATGGCTTTGTTGTAGTACCCCCTGTGAAGATATAACATCCCTTGATAGGCCCTGGCTTGGGCTATGCCTTCCGTATAATTCATTGATTGAGCTTTAGACTCTGTAATCTGCAAAATTTCCCCGGCGCGGTCCAGGTTGCCCCGTTCAATCAGATCGTGAGCCTGGCTGTTCAACTTGTCAACTTCCTCTGCAGCTTCATCAAAGGATTGGTGGGTAATTGCCCCTGCAGATTCTGCATCCGTGTCTGAAAATCTGTTATCAGATGAGTATGCAAAAATCGAAAAAGCTGATGTAAAAGCAATAAAAAGAATTACCGATAAAGTGCGCATAAAGTAACCGTGTTACCGCGGAACCGTCATATAGCGGATGTAGAGTGATCGTCTGTAGGATCTCATTTTTAAATATATGCAATCAAATAAGCTACCCCGAGGCAGGGCCATCGGGGAATTCTTTGATTTATCAGTACTGTTTTAGATGGGAAAACCAGGATTTTTGCCAATCAGGAAAAAGGTATCTAACCCGATCTTTCACTCATCCCGTATTCTCTTTTCAGTATTTCAACCAATTCAAAAGAGCGCAGCCAAACCGAGATGTTTCACGATTTACTTAAAAAACGGATACAAGCATATTACCTGCTTTATGCAACCCGCATACCAAAGCCATTTTCTGAACCTGAAAAAGTCAACCTATATACATATTACAGCTTGTATCGAGCTCTGGCCTTTCAAAGCTTTTCCCCGGAACATGAGAATTTATCCGGTAAAGGTTTTAATTGTTCAATTCACCTGTACGTCCATCACTTCAATTCGCATCTCACCCAATTCACCCTGTTCCAACATTTGTTCAAAACGTTCGAACTGCGGTTGCAGCTGTTCTTCAATCATCTGCCTTTGGGCTTCAGGCATTTGCTCGAGCTGTTGTTCAAGTTCGCGCATTCCCCGGCGTGCTTCTTCCAAATCTTCCTCTGATATCATCTGGTCCAATCCTTCAATGTCAAAATCCATGACATGTGGAATCGGTAATCCTGCATGATCCTGGTATTCCGAAAACCGGATATGGATTGTCATATTCCGGTCTCCCTGTCCTCTCATATCAAATGAAATCCGGTACAATAGCAGTTCATCCCGGTCTATCCAGGCGGTTGCCGATTCAGTGTAAAACTCATCCTCGAGTTCATCTTCAGCAAGCTGTTCAGGTCCGCCAAGACTTTGTAAAAACTCACCATCACTTACATGAACCCGGTATACGGATCTCCCATCATAGGTATCTTCATCAATCGATTCCGAATTACGAATAAACTTTCCCATAGAGCCATCAAAATAACCGGTCATTTCACCGAGATCGTAATCCAGATCCTCATCAATCGCTTCGAGTATATAGATGCCATCCCGATTTACTTTCTCATAAGCGGTTGTAGATTCCATCCCTTCAAGCATTCCGGCTGTAGTCTTATTGGTTATCTGAATTCTGTCTATTTGTTGCAGCCATTCAGAGTTTTTTTGATCGACTCTGTCAGCTAACTGGCTGGCAGACTGCGCAAGTATATTTCCACTGAATAAAAAAACAGAAACCAGAACAGCAATTTTTGCCGTGCTTTGATAAACTCCCTTACTAATACACATAAACACTCCTCATTTTGGGTTGATGATAATCGGTCTTCGCTGCACTCAGGCAATCGCAGCAGCACTCAGATTTGCTTCTGAATATGATTAACTCTGTATTTACTGCAATCGCAAACGTCATTACAGAATGTTAAAATATAAATAAAATCAGTTTAGAATATAGCTGATATTGTAACAATTTGATACATTGGATCGTAACAAACATAACAGAGGTAATTTATTTATTTGAAAATATTGAGATCATGCGTACTGCTATTGAGTATTTCATCGAACTCTTACTACTTGCACTTCAGGCGTTAAAAGACCTTTTATTATAACCTGTCTGTTATTCTGCCAGGCCTGTGATTGGAATATATGGCTTGTATGTTCATTCATGATACAGGCTGATCGCAAAATCAAACAATATCTGAAGTGTGATCATTGAGCTTTATGTATACGGATTGGAAGTGGCTGAGATCTCCAGCCAGAAAAATAACCGAAGGGGTAAACGTACTCTACTCTGTATGGGTGCATTGCGACAGACCGATTCTCTGACAAAAGAACTGGTAGAAAATAGAGAAAAGAAAAACCCTGTCCGGGATCAACCGGAACAGGGTTTTTTTATAGGGGATATGGTGTTATTACGGTATGTCTAAAACTATATTGTCCATTTTAGGCAGAGTTTAAAGTTCAACGGCAACAAAAATATTATTACCCTGCCGATTCACTCGCATCAGCATCACTTCCTGACTGGCTGAAATGAGCCCGGAAACAACACTGTAAAATTCCTCTGAGTTGGTTACCGGTTGGTTCTGCAACTGGGTGATGACATCCCCTTGTCTGAGCCCCTGCCGGAAAGCACGACTGCCCCTGTTGATATCCGCCACAACCACGCCCTGAATATTTTCTGACAGTCTCAGTTGACGACGGATGTTTTCATTTAGTTCATCAACTGTAAAGCCAAGCTCTTCACGCAGATTCTCTTTCTCGTCGTCAGGCACTGCCGCTACAGCTTCATCTTCCGGCATCTCTTCGAGTTCAACATTCAGGGTCATTCGTTCGCCGTCACGGAAGACCTTAAACTCAATTTCCGTTCCCGGTGCAGAATTGGCAATTCCAAACCGGAATTGAGCCCAGTCACGAATCGGTTCTCCGTCCTTTTCAAGTAAAACATCTCCTTCACGAAGGCCGGCTTTATCGGCCGGGCCATCCGCTACCACTTCACCGATCACCACTCCGAAATTCACATCCAGATCCAGTGCACGCGCCATGGTTCTGTCGACCATTGCCCCTTGTTGGATACCGAGAAAGCTTCGCACCACCCGTCCATCTTCGATGATCGACTCCATTACGGAACGAACCAGGTTAGACGGAATCGCGAACCCGATACCCTGACTTCCGCCCGAGCGGCTTGCGATAGCGGTGTTAATTCCAATCAGATGTCCATCCATATTGATCAGCGGCCCTCCTGAATTTCCGGGATTGATAGCTGCATCGGTCTGGATATAATTCTCATAAGGGCTCAAACCGATATCGGCCCTCCCTTTTGCACTCACAACACCCATCGATACGGTATGGGCAAACTCGGCCCTGAGCGGGCTGCCGATGGCCAATACCAGTTCACCGACCCTCAATTGGTCACTGTCTCCCATTGTAATAGCCCGTAATCCTGAAGGGTCGACTCTCAATACGGCAACGTCACTTCCCGGATCTGTGCCGACGACCTCGGCATCCAGTTCATCACCATCAAAAGTTTTTACCCTGATTTCATCAGCATTGTCGATGACATGATTGTTGGTTATGATATACCCTTCCTCGGAGACGATCACTCCGGACCCAAGCCCTTCCCGCTGAAATTCCCGCTCACGATCGAATCGCGGATCATCAAAAAAGAAAGAAAAAGGGGAACGCATTTGCTGGCGAACCGTCTGCTGTGTGGTAATTGTAACAACCGTTGGATTGGTTCTTTCAGTAATATCGACGATTGCATCATTAAAAGCCTGTAATGCCATCACCGGTGAGGAAGCAGTTCCTTCTTCAGAAGACGCCGAAGAGGTATCACTTGTAGTTTCTGTTTCCGGCAGGTTAAACAATGAGGAGGTTTGCGGTTCATCTATGGCTGAGAAACTAAATCCTAGATACATGATGGCGACTGCGAGTACAGCCGTAAAACTTTTAAGCGTCGTGCTCATGGGTAATCCCTGTTTTTATTTCAATTTGATTAAGTTGTTAGGTCTGATTGTTTTGTTCAAAAACATTTTGTTTAACTGCAGATAAGAGGATATTATTGCACTTCTTTATGAATGGGCTTGTTTTTATGGCAATGCTCGCAATTTGTTTCATGAAACAGGATTAATCCCGGGCCATAACCTGCAGATAATCCGTATTGAGATCAGAAGATCTTTACACGAATATGAATGCCGAGGCAGTGTTTCATCACTTGCCCCGGCGCTAACTAACCTGCTCTCTATGTTAGGGGATCGTTGTAAAGATCTACCTGATCTCTATTTTCTTACTTTTGTTTACTTCACTTTTTTCGATGGTAATCTTTAGAACACCTTCCTTATAACCGGCTTTGATACTGTCCGGGTTGATGTTGTCCGGAAGTTGAAACGAACGGGTAAACGATCCATATCGTGATTCTACCCGGTGAAAGGTTTTTCCGTCCTGCTCATCCTTAAACTTGCGTTCACCACTAACAGTAAGTATACCATTTTCCAGATTGACGGATATGTCATCCTTTTTCATTCCCGGAAGATGTACATCCACTTCATAATGCTTTTCCGTTTCCGAAAAATCGATTCCGGGTACAAAATTTCCACGGCGATTTGTAACCGCATCGTTGAAAAATTCATCCATGGCATCAGAAAATCGTTTACCAAAAACATCGACATCGGGTCTAGACTGCCTGATAATTGTCATAATATTCTCCGTTTATTTATTTAACGTTTATAACTCGGTTTTCGTTATAAACAGTCGCAATCTTTGTGCCAACGCGGGGAAAAATAATCGGCTCTGACACTTTATAACCGGATTGATGTCTGTTTTACAGTATATATAACGCAGACGGTAGGCCTGTCATTATGTATTGGACACAGTGACGGTAAATTCTTTCTGAAACTGACGTTTTAACGGAACCGGAGGGTCGAGTTGTACACAACAGGGTTTAGCTCACCCTGCAAACCCGAGTAGAGGGCTTTGCAAAACCAGGGATTTTATTCGAGGTCGAGGTCAAGGCCAGAGGGAGATTGAAACCGCAAGATATAGTCCATATGTGAGGATTTTTACTGACCAATAACGAAGGCATCGGAAAAAAGACCGAATGTGCAAAGCACTCGGTTAGATTATCGGGAAAAAGGTATAAATAGAGTTTACCTAAACAATTCTACCTTTTGTACCCTTCATTCCATTCTTTTGCAACCAGGAATGCCATTTCCAGGCTTTGTTCATAGTTAAGCCGGGGGTCGCAATAGGTCTCATAATTTCGCTTCAGACCTGCCTCATTAAGGCCGTTCGCGCCTCCAACACATTCGGTGACATTGTCTCCGGTAAGCTCCAGGTGAACTCCGCCGAGGTAGTTCGCCTCCGAACGGTGGATGGCAAAAGTTGCTTTCAGTTCATCCAGGATATCATCAAAATTCCGCGTTTTCACATTTTCGGTTGTAGCAAAAGTATTGCCGTGCATAGGATCACAACTCCAGACAACCGGAAATCCTTCCCTGTTGACCGCCTTGATCAACCCTGGCAGATCTTTCTCAACTTCCTTGATTCCGAAACGGGTAATAATCACAATTTTCCCCGCTTCATGCGCCGGGTTGAGTTTTTGAATCAAACGAAGAATTTCGTCCCGGTCAAACGGCGGACCCACTTTGATTCCTATCGGGTTTTGAATTCCTTTCAGGTACTCTGCATGTGCATTATCGATGCTTCTTGTCCGGTTGCCCAGCCATACCATATGAGAGCTGAGGTTGTACCAGCCGGTTCTGCGAGGCACTCTGCGGGTCTGAGCCGCATCATAGTAAAGATTCAGTGCCTCGTGAGAAGTATACATATCGACCTTATGGAGTGTATTAAACTGATTAGGCGTTATCGACTCCATAAAACTCACCGCCTTGTTGATGGAGTGCACCATCTGTTCATACTCCTTGTAGTAGACATTATTCTTCATAAAATCGAGCTCCCATTGCTCGGGGTGCTGAAGATCGGCAAACCCTTCATCGGATAATGCACGCAAAAAGTTGAGCGTTAACGCCGCTTTGTTGTAGGCCGTGACCATCCGTTGCGGGTCGGGCTGTCGCGCTTCTTTATCCGGCTCGATACTATTGATCAAATCTCCCCGGTAGTTCAGCATTTTTTCACCACCGACTTCTTCATAATCTTTTGAGCGTGGCTTGGCATACTGACCGGCAATCCTGCCAACACGAACAACCGGAGTACCCATTTCATGGATCATGATAAAACTCATCTGCAGGAGCACCTTCAGAAGGTTCACGATTTTTGGGGCATTACAGGCATTAAACGTCTCGGCACAATCTCCGCCCTGCAACAGAAATGCATTCCCGGCAGAAACCTCGGCAAGTTTTTGTTTCAGCGCCTCGATCTCCCATGAAGTGATCAATGGCGGTAAAAATCTCAATTCATCATACACTTTCTGAAGCTCATTAACATCAGGATATGGCGGCAATTGATTGATCTCATGATCGATCCATGAAAGCGGGTGCCATTCGCCCTGATTGAATTTACTGGACTTCTTGAGGGGTGGTAATTTTATTGCCATTGAAAAATCGTGTTACTTAAAAAAATTTTGATAGAAATTATTAAACTATTTGCAAGCTTTAAATATATCAATAATTTCGCTGCATTTCCTGCCCGGCCACAATTTGTTTCGATAAGTTTTTGAAAGGAAGCCTGGAGCTTCGATAAGCTTTCGCATGGAAACCCGGAACGGGGAATGTAAATACAAATCACGAAAATCGCATCCTCCTTCATGCGATTCAAAACAGATTTTTTCTTCATAAAGAACGTGAGTTTCGCCTTCCTCTTTTGTATCTTTCCAGATTAACCTCAACCACAATCCGAATCTCTTTTGCAGCAACATATCATCGTCCGCGGTGCCCGTGAACACAATTTGAAAAACATCGACGTGGATATTCCACGGGAAAGGCTTGTCGTTGTCACCGGGCTCTCCGGTTCGGGGAAATCCTCCCTGGCATTCGACACAATCTATGCAGAGGGCCAACGCCGGTTCATGGAATCTCTTTCGGCCTATGCCCGGCAGTTTCTGGGTATGATGGAACGCCCGGATGTGGATTTCATCGACGGGCTCTCCCCGGTTATCTCCATCGACCAGAAAACCACCAACCGTAATCCCCGCTCTACCGTAGGCACGGTTACCGAAATATACGATTATCTACGCCTTCTATATGCCCGGATCGGAGAACCGTACTCCTACCTGACCGGTAACAAAATGGCCAAGCAGTCGCCCGACCAGGTACTCGAATCCATTATGGAGTTGCCATCAGGCACAAAAGCTTATTGCCTGGCGCCGGTAGTCCGCGGACGAAAAGGCCATTACCGGGAACTCTTCGAACAAATGCAAAAACAGGGATTTATTAAAGCACGGGTTGATGGAGAGCTGGTGGATCTTGAAGATGGAATGAAACTCGACCGGTACAAAACCCACAATATCGAGGTGGTGGTCGACCGGTTCGTAATTAGTGACAAAAGCCGTAAACGGATCTCCGAAAGTGTGCGAATGGCCCTGGAGATGGCCGATGGAAACCTGATTCTTGGTATTCAAAACGAAGCAAAAGAGCTCGAAGACCGCGTTTTTTCCATGAATTTATTTGACCCTGAAAGCGGCCTTGCCTACGAGGATCCTGCACCAAATCTTTTTTCCTTTAACTCCCCTTATGGAGCTTGCAAAACGTGCAACGGCCTCGGCTACATCTACGATATGAGCCGTGATTTGGTAGTCCCAAACCCAAAACAAACCATTCGTGAAGGTGGAATTCGTTTCCTGGGTGAACCACGCGATATATTTGCTTTCAAACAGCTCAAAGCTATTCTGGAAACCGTAAACCTCGATTTTGATACACCCATCAGCGAGTTTTCGGATGAGGCGCTGAACCTGCTTTTTGAGGGAGGCGGTGATGAAAAATTTAATGTCCACTACGACTTCAAAGACAGTAATGTCACGTATAAGCACCGTTTTTCCGGACTCAGGACGATGATTCGTGAACAATACGAGGAAAGTAAATCCAACAAGCAGCGGGATAAAGCCAAAGCGTTTCTCTCCAGGGTTTCCTGCAGCTCTTGTGGCGGCGGACGTCTCAGCCGGGAAGCACTTTCCTACAAGATCGATTCCAATACAATCCAGGATCTTGTCACACAGGATATCCATTCCCTGCGCAGAACGGTCGGGAACCTGAAACTGAACGTCCGTCAGCGGACAATCGGCAAGCAGGTGCTCAAAGAGGTAATTGACCGGATCGACTTTCTGCTGAATGTAGGGCTGGGCTATCTGACTCTCGACAGGGAAGCGCAAACCCTGAGCGGCGGTGAAGCCCAGCGCATTCGCCTGGCAACCCAAATCGGTACTCAATTGGTGGGGGTACTCTATATCCTGGACGAACCGAGTATCGGCCTTCATCAAAAAGATAACATTAAACTGATCCGTTCCCTTCAAACGCTGCGGGACCTAGGCAATACCGTGATCGTGGTAGAACACGACCGGGAAACGATCGAACAGGCCGATTATGTGATCGACCTCGGTCCGGGAGCCGGCCGGCAGGGAGGCGAGATTGTAACGCAGGGCCGCCCGAATCAACTGGACAAACAATCGCTCACAGCACGCTTTATGAGTGACGAAGAGGTGATCCCAATTCCCGCAAACCGGCGAAACGGTACGAAGAAAACGATCACTCTCCTGGGGGCACGGGGCCACAACCTGGCGAATGTGACTCTGAACCTTCCATTGGCCAAATTTATCTGTGTAACCGGGGTCAGCGGCAGCGGAAAAAGCTCGTTGATTAACCAGACGCTGGAACCGATTCTCTCTTCCCATTTTTACAACTCCAAGTCTGTCCCACTGCCCTACGACGACGCCGAAGGAATTGATAATGTTGATAAAGTGATCTCCATCGATCAAAGCCCGATCGGCCGCACACCCCGTTCCAATCCGGGCACCTATACCAAAGTGTTTGACCATATCCGGGCGTTATTTGCAGAGTTGCCGGAATCAAAAATCCGCGGCTATGATCAGGGGCGCTTCTCCTTTAATGTCAAAGGCGGGCGATGCGAAACCTGTAGTGGCGATGGCGTGAGAAAAATTGAAATGAATTTCCTTCCGGATGTCTATGTCGATTGTGAAGAGTGTAACGGTAAACGGTACAACCGGGAAACCCTCGAAATCCATTACCGTGAAAAGAATATTTCTGAAGTGCTTGATATGACTGCCGACCAGGCGCTTGAATTCTTCGATTCGCTGCCTGCTGTCAAACGCAAGCTTCAGACGCTGGTAGATGTCGGTCTCGGATATTTGCGGTTGGGTCAGCCGAGCACCACTCTTAGCGGCGGCGAAGCACAGCGTATCAAGCTGGCGCGTGAGCTCTCCAAAATCGGCACGGGAGATACCCTCTACATTATGGACGAACCGACCACCGGCCTCCATTTTCAGGACGTACGGATGCTGGTGGATGTCATCCAGCAGCTAGTGGACAAGGGCAATACCGTTATTGTCATTGAGCATAACCTCGACCTGATCAAGGCGGCCGACTGGATCATCGACCTGGGTCCGGATGGTGGCAATGCAGGCGGACAGATCATCGCAGAAGGCACCCCGGAACAGCTTGCCGAAAAGCATGAAGCAAGCTATACAGGCCGCTATCTGAAGGAGGAGTTTGAACGGCTGAAAGCACGAACGGATCAGATGCAAATGCAAAATTAATTCGGTTCCCCGGCCTCTACGACACTGTCCATGCGGACATGCACAGTACTCAGATCCACAGCAGAAGTTACGTCCGCACTGAATGTAAATTTTTCCCTTATCAGGGCCAGCCGGCAAGCTTCCATTGCTGAAGACCGGATAACCGGCAAAGACAACTCCTGATCCCTGACGTTAATCCAGAAAAATACCTGCAGTTCAACATAATCGGGATCAAATCCCTTGATCGACACCGAAGGCGCCGGCTTTTTTATGACTCCCTTTGATTTTTTAATGGTTTGCAGTAATAGATCGGTCGCCGCTTTGGCATCATCAGCGTAGTCGATCCCAACGGTAAATTGTCCTCTGCGGAGCCCATCCATCGTATAATTGTGAAGAGGCCTGGTAAAGAGTTGAGCACTGGGTATAAAAATATCGCATCCGTCACCGGTTCGAATATGGGTATGGCGTAAATGAATATTCTGCACCCTGCCCTGCAGCCCTGCCGATTCTATCAAATCCCCTTTATTAAACGGGCGGCTGAAGGCAAGAAAAAATCCGGCCAGCAGATTTTCTCCGATATCGCGAAAGGCAAAACCCAGCATAATCGCCACAAGCCCTCCCCCGGCAAGCAGGCTTGCAGCAAAAGTCTGAAATCCGATGATGTTGAGAAAAAAGATAAAACCGATAAAAACAGAAACCCCTACTATTAACCTTTGAAAATAGTGCAGGTTTGTTTCCGACAGGGATGTTCTGCCTAATATCCCGTCATAAACCCGGCTGATCAACTTCCCCGCAAAGTAAAACAATAAAATGACGACAATGCCGAATGCAATTCGCGGAAACATCGATGCAAACTGCTCCAGTTCAGCGAACAAACTTTCAGAAAACGTTTCAATCATAACAAATTCAGATATTGAAGTGGAAGTAATAGTGAATGATGAAATACTCCCGGGCAGAGCCATTTGAAAATTCATTGCCTGGCAAAGCTCTCAGGAAAATTCTTCGATTACCTAAACAGGTTTTTTACGATTTGCATTTCCTGTGTATGAAACAAGCATTATAAACGTTCAAACTTTGTTAGCCAATTTCGAAAATCGTGTTTGTCAACTGTCGAACTTCTCACTATTTTTGAGCTTCATGAAACTATTCCGTATACATATCCTGAAGTGGATTGTCAGCCTGATGCTGACACTCGGACTTGCCGTTCACCTCGCCATACCCTATTCGAGCAAGGCTCAGAAAACAGCATTTGCCCAGTGGCTTGACAGGAATGTGGTTGAAAACGGTGAGGAAAGTGAAATCACCATTCGGTCGCATATCAAGCAACTGCCGTTTAAGAGTGAAAATTTCCCACTCTTTCTTCAGGAAGCTTCACTTCTGGTGGCCAATCACAAAAATGATTTCAATATTCCGATTGGCAATACCCAGGAAAAAGATATCAGCAAGTGGCTTGTCAAACAGTGGACACAGCATGAAAGTCAGACGACCAAGTCGGATGCCTTACTGCCTGAAACGATTAAATCGTCCCTTAAATGGCTATTGCAACATCAACCGGTTTCCGGTTTGTTTTTTGCTACGGAGCAGGAGTTTGTTCCGTTGCTGAAAGAATCGATTAAAAACCTGATTTTCGTCACTCAATCCGAGCCTATCCCGTTTTTGAGTGGTATCTCGATCAACGCTCCCTAGTACCCGCTATCCTTCTCTTTCGATTTTATCATATTTACGGGCGAAATCTGTCTGGATTTCCGCACTGTTCGGAATATCATTCCTTAATCAAGACTTTTTTAATTAACCAATTCAAAAAAATTAAATACCATGAAAGGCAACGGATTTAAATTATTATGCATTTTTGCATTCCTTGGACTTACCGTTTGGTATCTGTTCCCGACCGTACAATGGACACTGGAACAGAGACATATCGATAACATGCCTGAAGCCGAAAGGGCGGCCTATCAGGATGAAAACCGTGAAAAGCTGCAAAACCTGAGAGCGCGTTCGCTCTCTCTTGGCCTGGATCTCCAGGGCGGCATGCACGTAACCCTGGAAGTGGGAACACCACAACTTTTGATTGAACTGGCCGGGGATTTTGCTGATGATGCACTTGAAGAGATGGTTGGCATAGCTGCCGACCGGGCTTTTGAAGATCGAACCGACATCGTGGATGAGCTGGTCAGTGAGTTCGAAAGCCGCGACGCGAATGCACGCCTGAGCCGGTATTACCGGTCAGATTCAGAGGGAATCACCCGGAGATCGGAAAATTCAGAAGTCGCCAGCTATCTGAAAGAACAGAGAAATGAGGCTGTAGATCGTGCGATGGAGATTATACGTACTCGGGTTGACCGTTTCGGTGTGGCTGAGCCCAGCATTATGAAGCAGGGTGATAACCGGATTATTGTCGAACTTCCCGGTGTGGACGATGAACAGCGGATGCGTGACCTGCTTCGCGGTACAGCCAGGCTTGAATTCCGCCTCGCTGCTGATACCGATGAAATGAACAACGCGCGGCAAAACATTATGGAATACTACGACCAGCTTGCCGAAGAAGATGAGGATTTAGAGCAGAATATTCTGAGAACTATTTTGGAAACCAATGTTCAGAATCCATATATATTCGGCTATGCGGCAGGAACCGATACCGCACAGGTCAACCGCATTATCGAGACGGAAGAGTTCCAGGAGCGCCTGCCTCGAAATACGGCCCTTCTGTGGGGTTCATCTCCCCTCTACCAGCAGGATGGACTCGATTTTTACGAGCTCATCGGGGTCAGAAGCCAGGTTGAACTGACCGGTGATGTGATTTCGGAAGCACGTGTAGCGTTTGATCCCAACACCAATGTGCCTGAAGTATCGATGTCGATGAATACCGAAGGTGCTCGCCGCTGGGCCCGGATTACCGGTGCGAACATAGGCCGCCCTGTCGCCATTATTCTCGACAACTACGTGTATTCCTATCCGACTGTACGCAGCCGGATCAACAACGGCCGTTCCTCTATCTCCGGCCTTGGAGGGCTCTCTGAAGCTGAGGATTTGGTAAACATCCTTCTTTCCGGTGCACTCCCTGCGCCGATGGATATCATCGAAGAACGTACCGTTGGTGCGACTCTCGGTGAGGCGTCTATCCGGGCAGGGTTCCTTTCGGTCGTATTCGGACTGATCGCTGTTGCCATATTTATGATCTTCTATTACCACGCCGGAGGTGCGATTGCCGACCTGGCGCTTTTCCTCAACATCATCTTCATATTGGGGATATTAGCCGGCTTCCAGGCCACTCTAACCTTGCCCGGTATAGCCGGCATCGTGTTGACAATCGGTATGGCGGTGGACGCCAACGTACTGATTTTTGACAGGATCCGGGAAGAACTACGTGCCGGCAAGACACTAAAAGCAGCGATCGATAACGGATACGCGAATGCGATGAGTGCGATTATTGACGCAAATGTTACGACATTTTTCGTAGGTATTATTCTTTTCAGTTTTGGAATGGGGCCCATCAAAGGGTTTGCCGTAACGTTGATGGCAGGTATTGCCGCATCACTTTTCAGTGCAATTGTGATCACGCGGGTGATTGTTGATTATCTGACCAGGGAACGAACTGCAAAACTGAGTTTCGGTTAATGCAATTGAAACCAAAGAATTTAAAACAATAGAGGAATATAGTTATGAGATGGTTTGAAACTCCAAATTTTGACTTTATCGGAGCTCACAAAATCGCCTACTACTTTTCAGGGGCTCTTATGCTGATCTCCCTGGTTGCGATCTTCGGATTGGGACTTAATTACGGAATCGACTTCCGGGGCGGTAACGAATACGTATTTCAGTTTGAAGAACCGGTAGAGATTGTAGAAACCCGGTCAGAACTGACTGAAGCGCTGGGTGTACAACCGGAAGTCCGGCATTACGGATCTTCTTCTGAAATCATGATCCGTACAGATGCGGAAGGTGAAATTACCGAAATTCGTGGTATGATAGAGTCTTCGCTCTCGGAAATTTATCCGGACAATCCCTATACGGTGATCAAAACCGATGTAGTGGGCCCCCGGTTTGCTGAAGACCTGCGGGTCGCAGCGATGAATTCCGTTCTTTTTGCTCTGGCGGTAGTCTTTATATACATTCTGATCCGTTTCAAGAAATGGTATTTTTCAGCAGGTGCTGTTGCCGCACTGTTTCATGATGTCACCATTGTATTGGGTGTTTTTACCATATTGGCACAATTTGCACCCTTCGATGTGACCATCGGGCAGGCGATCATTGCTGCCTTTTTGACCATTGTCGGTTACTCCCTGAACGATACGGTTGTTGTATTTGACCGGATCAGGGAAAACTCCATTATATACAAGACCATGGAGTTTAAAAAGATGGTTAACAAAAGCCTGAACGATACCCTGAGCCGTACGGTCATAACCTCGGTTACCACCTTGTTTGTGGTAACTGTGCTGTTTATCTTTGGCGGTGAAGTTCTGAAAGGATTTTCATTTGCACTGATTATAGGCGTTATATTGGGTACCTACAGCTCTCTTTTCGTTGCAAGTGCTTTGGTTGTCGAATTAGAATTACGAGCCAAAGCCAAAGCGAAAGCAAAATCCTGATCAGTACCTGGTGGTAATGATGAATATATTGCACGGGCATTCCGTTCCGTCTGAAATCGGGACGGTATGATCCGGCAGTTGTTCCAGGACGCCCCCAGCACAAACAGACCCATAACGAACCGGAGAATACCTATGAGTTTTAAAGTTTCTGAGCGATATAACTGCGTCGTGATTGAATTTAAAGGCAATGTGATGGGAGGCCCTGATGCAGTGAATCTGAATGAAAAGTTGCATGAACTGATTGAAAAAGGAAAAAATAATATCGTGGTGGACCTTGGAAAAGTCGGTTTTATGAACTCTTCGGGGCTCGGTATGCTGATCGGTGCTCTCACAACTATGCGAAAAGCCGGTGGTGACTTGCGTATTGCCAACGCAACTGATAAAATTGAGAGTCTGCTTGTGATTACAAAACTTATTACAGTCTTCAAGCATTACAAGTCGCTCGATAAAGCTGTAGAATCATATGAAGAGGGTAAATAACCCTCACATCCTGAACATTTAAAAACTCAAAAAGGGGTGTTTGCTGCACCTCTTTTTTTTTGAAAATTATGGCAGTACGAATAATAGTTGGAGCCCAATGGGGAGATGAAGGTAAAGGCAAAGTTGTAGACCTGCTCAGTAAATCGGCTGATTTCGTTGTTCGCTATCAGGGAGGAGCCAATGCAGGCCACACGCTTAAATTTGACGATCGCGAAGTTGTTTTGCACCTGATCCCGTCCGGTATTTTCAATGGTGATGCGCGATGTGTAATTGCAAATGGTGTTGTAGTGGATCCTAAAGCACTTCTTGACGAAATCGGTCATGTTGAACAGATGGGTGTCGACCTCTCGTCCAAACTTTCGATCAGTGAATCGGCCCATGTAATTCTTCCCTATCACCGTATTCTCGACCAGGTCAAAGAAAAAAGCCGTGGTGAAAATGCCATTGGCACTACCGGGCGCGGAATCGGGCCGGCATATGTGAGTAAAGTGTCGCGGGTGGGTATCCGCATGAGCGACCTGCTCACCCCCGGTTTACTGAAAGAGAAGATTGAACACAATCTGGCTGATATCAATAAGGCCCTGATACACATTTACAACGAACCGGTTCTGGATGCGGCCGAAATGTTCGAATCGCTGAAACCATCTGTCGAACGGATCAAACCCTTTATCTGCAATACTGCCCGGTTGCTTCACGATGCAGTAGATAATGAGAAAGAAATACTGCTTGAAGGCGCCCAGGGAAGCCTGCTCGATCTCGATCACGGAACTTATCCCTATGTCACATCTTCTTCGCCTACAGCGGGTGGAGCGTGCACCGGAAGCGGGATCCCACCCACTGCCGTTACCCATGTGATGGGCATTACCAAAGCTTACTGCACACGTGTCGGGAACGGGCCATTTCCGAGCGAACTTCTTGATAGTACCGGAGAAGAGCTACGCAAGCAGGGAATGGAATTTGGTGCCACAACCGGCCGGCCGCGCCGTTGCGGCTGGCTCGATTTGGTTGCACTGCAGTATGCTGTGCGTTTAAACGGTTTGAACGAACTCACACTTACAAAGCTGGACGTACTCGACGCTTTTGATACCATAAAAATCTGTACTGAATATGATATTGAAGGCCAGCGCACCGATATTTTCCCTCTCAGCGAAAAAAAACTGTGCAAGGTCAATCCGGTATATAAAACCATGGAGGGATGGAAAGGCAGCACAACACGAAATATTGCCAAACTGTCCAGCCTGCCTGAAAATGCACGTAAGTATATTGGTTATGTTGAAGATTTTATCGGGGTACCACTGCGAATCATATCCACAGGCCCCAAACGAAGCGAGACGATTGTTCGTTATTGACATAACCTGAATACGTATGGAAGCTATCGACCGGTTTACAGTTCATTACCTGATTACTGCCGGATCTGCAGCAGAAGCTGAACACCGTGCACACGATATCTGCATCGAACAGACGGCTGAAATGCCGTATGAAACGATTCCGATGCACATCAGGGAAAGTATTACAGGTCAGATTATCTCACAAAAGCAAACAGAGTCAAACCTTTTTGAAACCTCCATATCTTTCCCGGTATCAGCTGCCGGAAATGAAATTACGCAGTTTCTGAATGTAATATTCGGTAACATTTCGCTTAAGCCCGGTATCCGTATCCACGGAACCGGCTGGAATTCTCTTACACATATTTTTCACGGCCCTGTCAACGGAATCGATGGAATCCGGTCACAGATCAATATTGAAGGACGCCCTCTCAGTTGTTCGGCTCTGAAACCTATGGGGCTGAACAGTGATGAACTTGCAAATATCTGCTACAGGATGGCCCTTGGCGGAATCGATATCATTAAGGATGATCACGGGCTGGCGAATCAGGTAAAGGCGCCATTTTCCGAACGCATACTGGCCTGCCTGAATGCGGTCAAACGGGCTGAAGACCAGACCGGAAAGCGAACGCTTTATGTTCCCAATATTACCGGCGACGGTTTTGAAACCTGGCGCCGATATGAAATTGCCCGGGAACTGGGAGCCGGCGGTGTATTGGTTTCTCCGCAGCTATGCGGTTTGAGCGTGCTCAGTGATCTGACAAAAAACGAAGATCAGATTCCGGTTATAGCACACCCGGCATTTTCAGGCTCCTTTATTACGAATCCTGAACACGGGTTTACACCTGAATTTTACTATGGCCATCTTTGGCGGGCACTTGGAGCAGATGCCGTCATCTACCCGAATGCCGGCGGACGTTTCTCATTTTCGGAAGAGCTTTGTCTCTATTTGAACCGGGCATTGCGGCAAAACTCCCTCCCTTTTCAACCGGCATTTCCGGTTCCGGCGGGAGGAATTCAGCTCGAAAGTGTTAGCCAATGGATGAAAAAATACGGTGGAGACACGATATTTCTCATCGGAAGCAGCCTTTATCGTCATCCCGATGGACTCGAAGCAGCTTGCAGGAACTTTCAGCAAAAAATTGAATCGTATGAGCCACAATAAAAACAAATCCGGGCGATCAAAAGTGATCAAAAGCAAAAACTATAGCTGGGAGGGTATTGATAAACACCAGTACAAGACGAAGGGAACCGGATTTAAGGACATCCATCGATATTCATTACTCACGGACGACTTTCCGGAGTTGAATGCTCATACCCGTTATTTTGAAATTCAAGCGGGTGGATATTCCTCTCTCGAATTTCACCGACATCCGCATTCGGTGATCGTCCTCCGTGGATCCGGATCGGTGATATTGGAAAATGAGATTCATGAAATTGGTTTGCATGATCTTGTTTTTATTTCTCCGGGGACTATCCATCAGTTTCAAGCCGATAAAAATTCACCGCTGGGTTTTCTCTGTATCGTTGATCGATACCGGGATAAACCGGTGCTTCCGGATGAGAATTTAATAGAACAGCGGATTAAAGATCCGAGAATCAAAGTGAAAATTAAAAAGAAGTCATAGATTACATTTTTAAGGTAAAAACACGTGACAGAAAAAACGCATTGACCCGGATGCCCAAAAGTTTTTATATTTAGATCTGTTTAAAAAGCGGGAATAGCTCAGTGGTAGAGCATCACCTTGCCAAGGTGAGGGTCGCCGGTTCGAATCCGGTTTCCCGCTCCGTTCTGAAAGCCCTGACTACAAAACCGGTCAGGGCTTTTCTATTGAGGATCTGAAATTTATATTGTAACGAGTTTATCCGAGACACATTCAATTATGTCTCATCAAATAAAACGTTTATTTTATAGCAAATGAACTACCCTGAGGCAGAGCCATCGGGGTATCAAATATATTTTTCTATTCTGTCCGACTCAGAGGGTCGGGGAATTGAACCATCATTGATAAAAAAACTCTTTCTGTATAGGAAAAATTAATTCACATTTACTGCTACAGTCAATAATTTGGTTATTAGGTTGCTCTTACGTAGAATTACAGACAGTTTTTGAACATATAAAGCCGTTATCACTATCTAGATTGTTGTTTAAAATGAACAAACCCGAGGCAGAGCCTTCGGGGTATCAATATGATCTTATTTTCTATTCTGTCCGACCCAGGGGGGGTCGGGGAATTGAACCACCTTTGAATAAAGTAAATCTGTATGAAACTATCTGACCTTGTCTTCGATGTGATTGGGATCTCCAGGGATGTACCTCTTGATGAGCACAAAATGGCTCAGAATTTGAAAGTGACGTTCCAGCCGCCCGTTGATCAATCGGAACGACTTGAGAGATTCGTTCAGAATTTCAAAAAAACACTGATTGAAATCGGCACAGAGATCATACCATATGAAGATGCGCTCATTCCCGGTAAAGAACGCGTGAAGTCCGGTATCGTAATCGTACAACAGGGAAAAGGAAAAGATGACGAACTTGCCATCCGGTCGGTTTCCAGTTTATATGAGAATCCGGTTGTCGGAATTTTTAATGAACCACCTCCTATCCCGGACAATCCCACCCTTCAGGAGACACTGGACAGTATTATCGGAGTTCTCGCCTGGAATCTGACGCACGTACCTATTTTTGTGGAAGAGGACCGATGGACGGTCTGCACCATGAACGGCGCCGTTATTGAGTGTGGCGACTGGAGACACCCGAAAAACGACATTTTGAACTCCCTGGTTCCCAAACTTTCCGCACAGGTCATTCCACCCAAACGGGACGAAATTGTATATCGTGAAAAAGTTCTTGACCCGATCAAGCAGGGATACGGCGAATTCATCGACGATTTCATGAACGCTGCCAACATTTGGCGAGATAACGGGTTGATGCTGGCGCATACATCAATTGAAGACCTGGAATACAGAAACCGCTATTACAAGCGGATTGTTTCACGTTATCTCGATCACAGGACCGGAATGAGTTACGGTTTTATGGTGCGTCAGCTTCCGACGGATCCTGATCCTGCTTTTGAACTTGATCAGGCTCCGGAACCACTCAAAAATGCCAATTGGGAAGACCTGACGATCAACAAATACAAGGGCAAGGATTATTCGAAAGTTGTACTGTACGACAAAGAATGGATAGTTCATATTCCGGACGTATGGGTCCTTTCCACACGCTCAGGCTGCAATAAAACAAACCTGAACCCTGAGAAGGATATACTACGGCTCGGTCTGCACGAGGGTGACATCACCATCGATACACCGAAAAAAATAAGTGCAGCCAAATGCCGACCATCCTATGATACTTATGCTATACTTGCCCATGCGGTCGGAAATGCAATCATTGCAGGTGTGCTTAAAAGCATCCGGCCTGACGCTACATTTCCGGTATCACTCAAAGAAAACGGACTTTCGGTATGCCACTGGCACGGATATCCCGACAAAAGCTATCCATTGCCGGGATACGTCATTCATGGCGAAGAGAATCCGCCAGTATCATGCTCTACCCCACAGTCGGCAGCCTATGCTCTTACAGGTAAACTGAAAGCGATCGAAAAAAACCGGACTACCAATCACGATTATCGAGGTGATGTTCACATAGAACCGCACCACGGTACCAACATTGCCGGCTCTATGACCCTCACCGAAACCGCCGGATGGGTGGATGAAATGCACAAACATGCAATGACGGAGTCTACGGCTGCAAGCTGAAACGCGAGCCCCCCTCTACATCGGGAGATCCATCCACGCAGCCACGCTATCACTTCCACGACAGCGATCAGCATATAGCTGAGGGAAATGAAGTATTTACGGCGAAAAATGTGGGAAATGTTTACGAACCTGAAATTGACGATTGGTAATTGGTTAAATGAATGGTTCCGTACTACATCTGGCAGACCGGTTTCATCATTGGATTCTCAGGTAAACATGTACCCTTTTTTCTCGACTTTATTAGGTCGTTTCCTGATCGATAGCTTTCAGGATCTGTTGCATGGATAAGAAGCCCTCAACCTGTTGCTTGATATGTTTATCTCGGGCGATAATCTGCTCGGAATCCGGTCAATGGCTTTGCACCGGGGCAGTTCATTCTCGGAATGATACTCACGGCCTATTAAGTAATAAATCCGATAGTAATATTATCTATTATCAATTTAAATAATATCCATACTCTGCATCACCGCATTGGTCAGGTCATACTGTTGTCGCACTTCAGGAGCGATCCACAAAATCACAGAATCACCGGTTGCAGTTGTTGTTTGCAATATAAAATCGATATCATGCTGGCGAGCTACCCGGTCGATTGCAGCTTGCAGTTGCTCCAGCAACGGCCGCATAAGCTGTGACCTTCGTTGTTGAAGTTCTTGCTGAAATACAGTCTGGAATTGCCTCAATTCAAGGCTGAGATCATTTAAGCGCTGTTCTTCCCGTTGACGGGCAGCATCAGAAAGAACTTCAGATCTGATTTGATACTCCTCAAAAGCCGTTTGCATCTCTCTTTCCTTACCCTGGTATTCAGCAAGCTTATCTCTGTAAAAATTTTGAAGACGCTGTTCTACCGCTCTCATTTCCGGCATTTGATCCAAAATCGCATAATAATCGACAAAACCTGTTTTTAACTCCTGCGAATAAGCCTGATTTCCTGTCAGCGGCAAAAACAATAAACAAGCGAGTACCCCTGGTAATAATAACGTTCTATTCATAACATCCCTGTACATTTCTTTGTTGATGATTGTAAAAATCTCTCTGTGATTTCGATCACGAGAAAAACACTAACAGGAAATAAACGATTAAATTGTGTAAAACTTGTAAAGAATTTTTACAGAATATGACGAAAAAGCCTGATGAATGCTTTGGTAAGGATGAGCAAAAATCGACATGGTGAAAAACACAGGCAATCGAATCAGATTTTTTACAAACTGCCACTCCTGTGAACCAATATTCGGCTTCTTCAATAAAATTGAGTGGTATTTTACCACTTTTTGGAAGAATACCAGCTTTATCCCCGATTGGATCCCTGGCCCGTTTAAAATTACCTGATTAGTGTCATTTTTCTTGACTCCATGAACTGATCCACAACAATCCGGTATATATACACACCTGAAGCCAGATTATGCGATTCCATAATATATTCATATCGTCCGGCCGTTTGTTGCTCATCCACCATTGTTTTAATATGCCTGCCGAGCGAATCAAACAGATCCATGCGAACCCTTGAATTCTGAGGCAGGCCGTAATTGATTTGAGTTGGTTCGCTTCCTGCATGAAAAGGGTTCGGAAAGTTCTGATCAAGCCGGGCAAGAACATCTTCTTCCAGTCCCTCACCGGACAGGTTCACTTCGAAGGGACTCGATTCATTAAAAGCATTATGATAAACCTGTATCACCCCTTCCTGTACCCCTACCCTGTGGGGTTGAAAGCGCACAGTTACTTCCAGGACTTCACCCGGCTCGATGGAAAATGACCCATCTCCGCTTTGTATCTGAAAACTTTCCCCTTCTACTTGCACACTTCCAATTAGCGTATCACTAACGGTTTCCTCATTTGAAATAAAAAAAGTACGGTCACTGAATCTGCCAATATTCACAAGATCAAAATCAAGTGTCTCCTCAGATATTTGGACAAAAACATCCACATCCAGGATCATCCGGCAACCGCTGCCAAGCGGCCATCCCCAGTCGTCAAGCATACCGCAGAAGACAGGCCCGGGGGTGTGCATGGCAAACGCCTGGTCGAACCTGGGAATCATAAGGGCATTTTCTGTTTGCCGGAATGTATCCTCATCCAGATGGGAAAAACTGGCTCCACCCTGCCAGGAAGTAGGTGAATATAGATATACCCCTTCACCGGCCAGCATCCGGGTTGATTCAGGCCCAACAAACAACACACCACCACGCATTCCCGTAACTGCCTGGTAGAGGTCATTCGATGGATTAGGGTATATATTTTCTTCAAGCAAAGATATACCCTCGCCATCCTCCGCAAAACGGTCATAGATCATGGGAGTTTCTTCTTCCTGAAAAGGAATGCCCCATTCAGCTTCCATACGGATATTGCTTGCAAGAAATGTCCCAAAAAAACCAATTCCATGGCCAATTTCGTGTAGTACAACCGTAACAAAATCGATGTCTCCGCTGCCGGGCTCGGCATCCAGGCCAAAATACCAATTTTGGAGGGTACAGTTCACACTTACAACCATATCAAAATCCTCTCCGCTTGTCTCCAGAAAATCAATGCCGGTCATCGCATTTGCCTGGGCAACTGCATACCAGCTATTATCTTCACCAGTTGGAATAGCCGAACTGTGAATAATCAAACTCGGCCCGGCCTGACCCAAAGCACCTATATTCTCCCAGCGTGCTTCAATTCTGACTGGAACACTGGAATCCAGATGCATCGACCAGATGTCTGCCGCATATTCGAAGGCCTGAATCGCTTCCTCAGGCCATTCATTTCCACCACAGGCGTTGAAGTAAGTGACCTCCAAGCGGGTATCCATCTGTTGAGGGCTGAGATCACCAATCAGGTCCTGTAATTGCACCGAATAATGAGCATCTACATGCGTATTTGACAGGGTACAAACCTGATCACTTACAGGCCCCGGGAGCGTTCGGATTTTTTGTGGGTCGATGATCTGGGCAGCAAGCAACTCAATTCCAAGAAATAAACAGACAAAGCCCGAAAGCAGAATGAATCTTGCCGTTTGTCCAGGAAACATCATAAAAATGATTGGTTTATATATATAGTATATTCCGGAAAAATGAACAGTATATCGGCTAAACACACGAACATCACTTTCATGGGTGTACGTTAAAAGGATGTACGCTTAAAACGGCAGTGGAACATATGAACTGGAGGGAAAAACCCCGGCCATTGCAAGAATTGCAATGAGCATTGTTCCAAGTACAATCGCTGCCGCAGGAGGATCAAAATGTGTATCAGCATGAGCAAAGAAAACCCGCTGAACCCATTCGCCAAACAGTGCAGAAATAATACCAAAGGCAGCTCCGATCAACAGCATCGCACCCATGGCCTGGTCCATGAATTCTCCTCCGGTCGCAGCTACCATCGCTGCACTTGCGATCAGTGATATATGGTGCGTGACTGGAATTTTTTCTACACCCAGATTCAGAAATAAAAGGGAAGCCGCACTGATTCCAAACGGCAGAAACACACTTCCCGTTTGATAGGTGATAAAAGCAGCCAGCATCCCAACAACAAAACCGAGCATTGTTACATCCCCCCATTTATACTGATGGGGCAGCCACGGTTCAACAAGTAACCGGGAGGCGGGTTCATCTTTCTTTACACTTTTAGTGTCTCTGTTTTCACTTGCTTCCCTTCGGATTCCCTGCTCAAACGGTTTCATATTCAGCAAACCACGCTCCGCATCTCCGATCATTTTATAGCCAAATACAATTCGGTGCACAACAGCAGAAAGAACTACTGCAAATGCAATTGGATCCCACGGAAGGGAAAATGCAGTAGAAAGGGTGGCGATCCAGTACCCGAGGATTCCGAAGAGCCCGCCAACAAACAGTACGTCCGGTTTCGGTCCCTGGGCGTAAGCGATATTCTTTGCCTCATGGTAGGGAAAGCCTGTACTCATATACCCTTTGTGAGCAGCAAATGCCGATGCGGCAGCCCCGGCAGCAAAACTGATATGAGGGCCAAACACCGGGCCAAATGCAAGTTGTCCTGTAATCGAATCGGACATCAGTTCTTCATTTCCTGAATCCAGTATCCCCAAAAAATCGCTGCTTATAATGGCAGCTGTCTCCCCGAACATTACCAAAAACCCGGTAAAAATAAATGCCGGCAGCGCCCCGATTGCGGTTCCAAATGCTCCCCCCGCAAAAGCAGCCAAAAGCATACCTAACCACCAAAGTTCCGATAGTTCCGCCATAATCTCCTTTTCTATTTAGCAGTTGGAATAACCTGTAGTAAATCGCAATTACAGGAATTCCATTAGTTAGTTTACTTAGTATTGTTGGTTGCTGCTACAAATACCATAAAAAAGGAAAAATTGCAATATTCCAACTGTTTTTATCTGATGACATATTCATCAGATTAGCCGGCTTAAACGGCTATGAACGGCACCGATCCTGAATAGCTGCAATATCATCCGAGGAGAGTGTTACACTGGATTCTGTGAACGATTTGACCACCGGGTACATGACCGATTCGGGACTGTCAACATGACCGAGTCCCAGTGCATGTCCGATTTCATGAGCCAATACCAGACGCAGGTGGTTCAGGCTTTTGAAGTGATAGATATTGATCTTTCTCTCATTTTGATTACGGATATATTCTCCCTGGTTGAATCGGTATTCACCTGCGAATTGCTCATTGTAGCTCTGTATCAGGCCGTCTTTTCGATTGGAAATTTCATTCAACTGCTCAGTCACCCTTTCAAGAGCCTCACCGGTTTCATTCATCTTTCTCTGACGAACCAGTACCTCTGTCCGCATCTCTTCAAGCTCTCTTTCCCGGTTCTGTATACTCTCTTTTTCCGATTCAGGCGCCCCTCCTTCCTTGTTCCAGGCGGTTACCTGTTCGTTATGCTCTCTTACTTCTTCATCAAAACGGTCTCTGATTTGGTTAAATAATGACAAGGCCTGATCATATTCATCGGATAACCTTTCATAATTTCGATAAATACGGTCGAAACGCATCTGTTCCATATGAATTTCACCAGTATATTGCCTCTCTTCATCAACCAGTTGCTGACGGTCATCATATATCAGATGTATCCCCACATCTCCGTCGGAATCAAATTCTACAAGCGAACGACCGGCAGCATTCGACCATAAATCACCGGCGCCGATAATCAGGCGGCGCAGCTGCCGTTCATCAAGGTCAAAACGACTGTCAATATCAGCGATAAAAAACGAGACCGGTTCCGAGCATGGACTTTCAATAACTGAATATTCTCTCTCCTTCTCACACTTTTCCATAACCAGCACTAAACCGGCACCGGCAATCAATACATACAACAGATATGAAATTACGCGGATTATCAAATTCGATAAATTTCTCTGGCGACTTTCATTTTATTAAATCATTGTTATCTGAGTCAAAATACGAGAATTTATTATTTTCCGCATCTAAACGCTTCCGGTATCAACAAATGGAGAAATTCGCAATCATGGATTCATTATAGCAGAATTGTCAAAAACCTTCATGTGGCAACCTCCTCTTCTTTATCTATACCTGCCAGCTTCTCACTCTGTTCCCAAAGATCCCGGCATTTCTGCCGGTCATAAGCGATATCAAGTGGTTTGATCTCCTTTCTGTTCTTGAAATACCTGCCATTTAACGATTCGATACCCGGTTCGGTAGCCAGGTATATCGACGTTTTCGCCCCTCTTTTGGGGCTGAGCATAAAGGGTTTGCCCAGTTTAAACAAAAATGCAAACAGTGACCCGCCACCGCCTCCCGTATCCAGATTTGTGCGTACGGTTCCCGGATGCAGTGAGTATGTTGTGATTCCGGTTTTTTGAAGTCGGCTCGCCAACTCATGCGTAAACATGATATTGAAAAGCTTGCTGTTAGCATACGCTTTAATACTGTTATATCCCGTTTCAAGCTGCAGATTCTCCGGTTCAAATTTGCCGGCTCTGTGGGCTTCTGAAGCTACATTGATCACACGAGCGTCAGATGCATTTCGAAGCAAGCCTAAGGTGAGATGGGTCAGAAGAAACGGTGCCAGGTGGTTCACTGCAAAAGATTTTTCGTATCCATCAACGGTTTCTTCCCGTTCTCCGGGAATAATTCCTGCATTATTGATAAGCAGATCCAGCCGGTCTGAGCGTTCGCCGAGCCTCTCAACTATGGATCGTACCGAGTCCAGGCTGGCAAGATCTCCGATAATCAGGTCAATTTTTTCATTTTCCGTGGATTTGACAATTCGATCCCTGGCTTCTTCTGCTTTTCTTTTGTTCCGGCAGATCATAAAAATACGGTGATTTTCTGATGCAAGTGCCCGGGTGGTTTCAAATCCAATACCGGAATTGGCACCGGTTACAGCCGTATATAATTGAGGCTTCATAAATGGAAACTTTTTGATTTTAAACTGATAAGAATAGATATGTCACCAGGAAAACAGTTAACCCGTACAGATCGTTTGTAGTATTATATAAAGGTTTTAAATTTGAATACTGGAAGAGTTATAATGATTTGGTAGTATTGTATGTTGAAAAAATGATGGCGTACCATGAATTAGAACACAAAAAATTACGATGATTCAGGAATATCTTAACTCTGTTGAAAAATTCATTGTTGTTGGCGACCGGGTATTGGTAAAACCTCGTGATATGGAAACGCGAACCAAAAGCGGCTTGGTGCTGCCTGCAACCGTTAAAGAAAAAGAAGAAGTGCAAAGCGGATATATTATTAAAACAGGTCCCGGATACACCATTCCCAACCCGGAGGCAGATGAGCCTTGGAAAAACGAACAAAACGAACCCAAATTTACGGGAATGCAAGCCCGGGAAGGAGATTTGGCTATTTATCTGAAAAACGGTACCCATGAAATTGAGTTTGAGAGTGAAAAATACCTTATTGTCCCACACTCGGCAATATTACTTTTGATCAGGGATGATCACCGACTGGAATAAACATTTGCCCTGTAATTGACTATTTACCTGGAGAAATTTTCTCCGCAACCGATTATTCATATGAACAGACGTGCATTTTTATCAAAAGCCCTGATGCTGGCCGCAGGGTCAGCTACAGTTCCAGGTATGCACCTGTTTGCCGGAAACGGAAAAGAGAAATTACCGGCCGATGAATACAACCAGCTAAATCCGCTTCGCCGGAATACTGGTACATTTACAGGCCGCGGTGGAACCATTGGCTGGTTAGCCGATAATCATGGTATCATTGTTATTGATTCCCAGTTCCCCCCTTCTGCAAGAACCTTTTTCACCGAATTGCAGCAGCACAATTCCCAATCGCTACTTGCCCTGATCAACACACACCATCACGCCGATCATACTGCAGGCAATCTCTATTTCAGCAACATCGCCGAGCAGATTGTCGCGCATGAAAATGTTCCTGAATTGCAGCGTACCATAGCGGAAGAACAAAATTCTGTCGACGAACAAGTTTACCCTGATACCACGTTTGACACGGAATGGAGACTTGATACCGGGGATGAAATCATCCATGCAAACTATTACGGACATGCCCATACAGCCGGAGATATTATCATTCGTTTTGAAAAAGCAAATGTGGTTCACATGGGAGACCTCGTTTTTAACCGTTGGTATCCATTTATCGATACAGACGGAGGTGCAGATATATCCAACTGGATCGAGGTTCTGCAATCCGTAGCTGATGATGCGGATAGGGATACTTTTTTTATCTTTGGCCACGGCAGCTCCGAATTTGGAATAACCGGTTCAACCAACGATCTGATCGTTATGCGGGATTACCTTTCGGCTCTTCTCGATTTTGTGGATCAACGTATCTCCGACGGCAATTCCCTGGAAGAAATTGCATCCGTCGGCGGACTCAACGGCTTTCCCGATCACATCAGTCCCGGAGCACGCCTTTCTTTCCAGGCCAACGTGGCCGCCGCCTGGGATGAATTGCATCAATAGGCACATCACATTGTACCTGGTACTGGCAGAAAAATTACTTCCCGAGCGAACTGAACTACATCAATAGTCATATTGCCAGCGCAAGTCGATTCCTTCCCGGCTGTCGTCTCCCTGGGTAACGACCAGTTCAAGATTTCTCCGGATCATGTATTCCAGCATAAAGAGGGTTTTCGGCGAAACGCCGCTTATTTCATTCAATACAGCAAAAAATGTTCGATCCCCAATAAACCATCCGGTTTTGATTGTTGTGGAACTGCCGGACGCTGAACGATTGGTATCGATTTGAACCACATCAATTCCGAGTTGTTGAGCAGCCAGCATCTCCACCCGGTCGAGCAGCAAATCCAGGGCGATATCGGCAGCACCTCCTCCCGTACCCCCTCCAGATATCGTCTGTTGCCAGGAGTCGAGGGAATGGAACGGCTGACCAAATATCGTGTAACTGATGATATCCTGGAGTTCCAAGAAAGGCTCGCTTTCAAAACGAAATTCAGGGTTTTCGACATTTCCTTCGATGATATACCAGATGCTGATATCTTCTGATGTTTGAGGCGGACTATAAAGGGTTCGGATGTTCAGGTCCGGATTATCAATCGGGCCCGAAAAGGTAATCACGGCATCATCGAGCTGAAAATTCCGGCCCAGAGTTTGTGCATAACCCCGCACCCCCTGGATTGCCCCGAACATCTCAAGGTCTCCTCCCGCCTGTTTGACCAGATTTACGTCACCAGAAAGTTCAATTTCCATATCGGGGAACTGACGGTTTCGTATAAAAAACTGACGGTCGAATGATACATTCAATTCAATGGCCATTGAATCGTACAGTGCAATATTCATGGGTTCCGGCTCATCTTCGAGTTGCACATCTTCAATCGCCTGATCTCCGAAATTCGGAAGAAAAAAGAATCCGCTTCTGAAAGCCAACTCACCGGTCAGTTCCGGACGCTGAAATGTACCTCTCAAACGGCTTCGCAGGTCGACAATTGCATTCATATCAGGGGTATTGGCTACCCTGAAGACATTAGCCTGTACATTCAGATCCATATTTCCCGGCTCGAGCCCATCCATCGCAAAAACTCCATTTGCAGTAAAATTGCCCGGCCCGCTTCGCATGGAAAAATTTTGAATATTAACCTGGTCCGGCGTGAAATTAATATCCGAACGGATCTCACTTAGCGTAACATTTGTGGCCATTATCCGAACACTGCCATTTCGAAGACTCATATTCCCTCTTGTTTCCAGGTCGGCAATCGGTCCTTGCAGCTCCAGGTCAGCTGTGAGCCTGCCCTGCAAACTTCGCAATACATCCCTGTCCAGAAAATCATTAAATAAAGCAATATCCAGGTTTTCGGAATGAAATGAAGCATACACTTCGTCTTCCTCACGTGGAAGATCTACGCGAAATGCCTGAAGGTCCAGATACAGTGGCAACATCGATTCAAACCGGGCTATTTGAGTGCCCAGTGAATGGATATCACCATTGAACCTGACAGAGGCTTCTTCGTGCGTGTATTGAATATCTACACCCATTGAGTCGATATTCACTCCGGAAAAATTGCCTTCCCTGAAATCAAGCCTTCCGTCAAACAGAGGCAATCCGGCCGTCCCTTCAACCTCTGAATTGAAAGAAATGTACCCATCGGCCTCGATTCCGTTTTCCTCACCCAGAAACCCGACCCAGTACGAAAGTGGAGTGGAATTCAGCCTGAATTCACCTTCCACATTTTCTTCAAAAAATGATTCGTCGAATTCCTCGGGATCACCGGGTTGATACGGCAGATTCACCCGCAGGTAGAGCAGCTCCGAACCGTTGTACCAGGCATCGGCATGTGTCAGCAGGCGGTCCTGATCAATTCCGATCGCCAGGTTGAGGGAATCGATTCGTCCCTCATTAATTTCTATTTGGCTGAACTGTATATCCGAATCGGTCCGAATCAACCCGTTCTCATGGAAAAATTCGATACTGCCGCTCAGAAGGGCTTCTGCATAAAATTCATCGAGGAATGAACGCTGCAACGTACCAAGGTCCAGTTGCTGTGCGTCCAGTGTAACCTCCTGCCGATGTTCATCCAGGTAGGGTATGGAAAGCTTCAGAAATGCCAACTCATCGGACGACTGTATA
>SLOU01000074.1 GCA_007132385.1 Balneolaceae bacterium
AACTATCGCGGTATTAGTATGTCGTTTCTTATCGATTTCAAGCTGGGTCATAACTTGATTTCAGGGACTCACACAAATGCCTGGCGGCATGGACAGGACATCAAAACTCTTGAAGGAAGAGATGTCGGTTATGTAGTAGGTGATGGAGTGAGCATGGATGGCTCGGAAAATACTGCCCAGGCACCAATACAACCTTACTACGAAACTGTCCGTGCTCATCAGATTTCAGAACAATCAGTATTCAATGCCGGTTCATGGCAACTTCGCCAGATTACCGTAGGTTACAGCTTTACGTCTCTCGCCAACTCACTCGGATTACGAGGGTTGAGGTTCAATGCCGTAGCGAATAATGTTGCTGTATTGAAAAGCTGGGTGCCGCACATTCATCCTGATCAGAATGGTATTTATTCGGATCGGCGTCAAGGGCTTGAGTCCACGGGGTTACCAGTGACTACCGGGATAGGGTTCAACCTTAATATCCAGCTTTAAGGATTTTCAAATCCATGAAATGTTTAAAAAAAATTAGGATAAAAATGAATAAGAAGAAATTTTTAAAAAATTCCGGTTGGTTCCTGGCAGTCTGTCTTTTCTTGACAGCGTGTGATACCGGGTTTGACGCAACAAATACTGATGAAACGAGAGTAACTTCCGTAGATCCTGCATTACAATTGAATAATGCAATTGTTAGCAGTGGTTTTGGCTTCGGCCAGTTACTTTGTGAGACTACAGTTGTACGGCAGGGAGTATCACCATTTCCGGGAGTACTTACGTGCGCCAATTTAAATCAGGATAACAGGAACCAAACCCAGGCACACTGGACTAGCCGGTATCCAAATCAAATCCGTGAACTCACAGATGCTATAAATAATTCAGATCCCGGTTCAAATATTCATAATATGGCCAGGATCTGGAGACTTTATAATTTTATGCTCTTAACAGATACCTATGGTGATGTACCGTATTCTGAAGCCGCACAAGCTTTTCCGGGTGAAATTGTATTTCCAAGATTTGATCCGCAGCAAGAAATCTACACCGGAAACAATGGTATTCTGGCAGAGTTAAGCGATGCGACGGCTGCATTAAACCCAGGTGCTTCAGCTCCAACAGACGCCTTATATTTTGGAAACGTGGCACAGTGGCAACGATTTGGGAATTCCCTTTTGTTACGGGCTGCTATGCGTTTGACAAAAGTAGAACCTGCAACTGCAGAGGCGTATGTTGGTATTGCTGTATCAGGGCCTGGAGGGTTAATGCAGTCTAATGAGGATAATGCAAAAATTCGCCATACCAATGACTACACAAATGGAGTTGGAAATAGTTTAACAGGTGGAGAATCACCCAACTACTATATTGATGAATTCTTTGTAAATTATCTTTTTGATAACAACGACCCGCGTCTTGGTGCAATAGCTGTCCGATATCCGGGTGCTACAGGAGGTGGTGATCAATGGACTAGCATAGAACAGGGGACGGAAGAATTTGCCCCTGGAAACCAGATTGGAATGCCTCAGGGTTATGATAACACAACGATCGTACCTGTAGCTCAAAATGCCGGTCTTTCCAGCTTCTTTGCCTATACTCAGTTCGACCGTACGACTATCACAGCCAGTTTGGTACCTACGTTTATTGCAACATATTCCCAACAGCAGTTATTGCTGGCTGAAGCCGTAGTTCATGGGTGGGCTCAGGGTGATGCAGCCACCTTATATGCCCAGGGAATTGAGGCTCACATGCAGCAATTAGCCGACTATGGTCAACGTGCAACAATTCCACAAGGGGATATCGATGACTATGTGCAAGCGAATCCTCTTTCACAGACTCAGGGTGAACAGATTGAAGATATCAACATCCAGTACTGGGTTTCTTCATTAATGAACGGGCCGGAGGCCTGGGCTAATTTTAGGCGAAGTGGTTATCCCGACTTGCCCCCCAATCCTTTTCCGGCAAGTGACCTGACGAATGAGGATTTTTTCAGACGTTTAACTTATCCGTTGGCTGAGTTCAGTGTTAACAGATCCAATTTTGAAGAAGCGGTCGCACGGCAAGGGCCTGACATATTAGATACCCGGGTATGGTGGGACGTAGCACAATGATATTATCACTCCCTGGAAAAGGGTGTGGAATATTGCAATAAGCTGACTGAATAAGTAAAAATTGATAAGGTGTTGTCTTGAAGATTTTGAATTGACTTTAGATTAGAGCTTCTAATGAGTCAAATAAATCTTAGTAAGGCAACACCTTTTTTTAAATCAAGTTCAGAAACAATTCCAAACTGATCAAAGATTGCCAGACAGGTTCCCGAAGAGAAAACCATGACGACAACCTCAACTCTCCGGAACCACAGGAAGTAGATGTGTCGACACATTTACGATAAATACAAGGTGTAGACATTCTGGCATACAGTGAAAATTATTCTTGGTAACAGATGGATTTAATGACTTATTCAGAGGAATAACATCTCGATTTTTAAATGGATAATAATTATCATGCAGAATGGTTTTATACACGAAATCAGTTAATGTTTACGATTGAGTATTAAACTAAGCGCGTATCTATCTTGAAAATTCCAAAATTAATTCTGCTAGTTGCAGGTGGATTTTTTTTATTAAGTTGCTTGAGCCCTACAGGCCAGGAGGTTGAATATGATAATACTGATGATATTGAATTTTTTGAGGAATTCGCACAACAAGAAGGTGTGCAAGCAACTGTAAACGGCCTTCTTTACAAAGTCATTGAAGAAGGAAATGGAGACACTCCAAGTATAAGTTCCAGGGTAATGATTCATTATCATGGCACTCTTATAACCGAAGAAGTATTTGACAGTACTTACGATCGTGATGAACCATTGATCGATTATGTTTACAATTTCATACCCGGATTATCTGAAGGCCTCTCTTTGATGCGGGAGGGGGCAACGTACAAATTTGTTATTCCCTCTGATCTTGCCTATGGCAATACATCTCCAGGCAGCCCACTTTATCCTGGTGCTACCGTAATTTTCGAAACAGAGCTGATTGAAATAGTTGAATAATCTATTCTTATAAGCCAGGAAATTTTATGCGATTTTAAACCGATTAACAGTTTCTTATCGAATCATCAGCATAATTACATCGGTTTTTTTAGATCGATTTCATACTCACGCTGATGCTTGCAGGTCAAAAACCAATGACGGTTTAATTTTTCAAGAGTACGAAGATGAATTGATCAAAACGGAAATAAGTAACATCTGAAAACAGGTTCGGGTACTTATCAGCCGTTTAAATAATTTTTTTAAGTGATCTTCTAAGGCACTAAAAGGTATTGGTTTACCGATAAAATAAAATGTAAAAATTGCAGGAAATAACTACCCATAAAGTTAAAGAATCCTAAACCGAATAAACTGACTTTTTATCTTCGTAAGATTTAGTGGATATAAATGTCATTTATTTTTTGCTTTTATAACTGTTTTTTTTACTATATCTCATACTCAGATGAACCCGAAGTGATTTGGGGAAATGATGTAAATTTGATTCTTCCATTAAAATAAATGGTCAAAAGAATCATCAACACCGTGGATGGGTTATAGAGATCCTCTTTTCAAATTGGTGTTGAACGTGCTATTGCATAAGTGAAGTGAATGTTGGCCTCACTTACGCAAAATGGCATATAGATGTGGTATGTATGGGTAAATACATATCCCAAAACGTATGGAATGTTTAAGATGAATACCCTTCAGTATTAGAGTGTATACATGATTTGAATATTCACATGTACAATAAATTATTTACTGAGGGTAACTTTGTCTTTTTTAAATTCATATTTAAAATTTAATTAAATAGCTTAATAACTATGAACACAAATACAATTATTTGTATGCGTCATTCTACTTATAGGACAAGTAGAAAATCGATGTTTTTATATCCTATTTTTGCAACGTTTCTTGCAGTAGTATTGTTGTGTGTTTTTTCAATGACTGCATTGGCACAGGATGTTACTGTAGAAGGAGAAGTCGTGGAAGCGGAAACAGGTGATCCTATACCGGGAGTTACTGTACTGGTGGAAGGTACAACAACCGGTACAACCACCGACATTGACGGTTTATATACGCTGACAGTTCCGAGTGATGCCACATTGGTTTTCTCTTTTGTCGGTTTCACCACTCAGAACATTGCAGTTGATGGTCGATCTACGATCAATGTAGAACTATCAGCAGCAGCATTTGAACTGGACGAGGCAATTGTTACTGCTTTTGGTTTGGTACGGGAGGAGCGATCGTTGGGTACATCTGTCGGTCGCGTAACTGCTGATCAAATTGCAGAAGCACGGGAGGTAAATGTTGCCCAATCTCTATCCGGCCGGGTTGCAGGCGTTCAGGTTGGTCAGGCTTCAAGCGGTACGGGTGGATCATCCAATGTTCTCATCCGTGGAATCAGTTCTCTTGGTGGAGAAAATCAGCCTTTATATGTCATAGATGGTGTGCCGATGGATAACACGGTACGGGGACAATCCGGTCGTTGGGGCGGCTATGACCGTGGTGATGGAATTCAAAATCTGAATCCAAATGACATTGAAGATATCTCTGTACTGAAAGGACCCAATGCAGCCGCCCTCTATGGTCAGCGGGGTGCAAATGGGGTGATTTTGATTACAACCAAATCCGGTGAAGCCAGGGAAGGAATTGGTGTTGAGATAAATACCAGTGCTCGCTTTGGAAGTCCGGTAGTTTGGCCCGACTGGCAAAATGAATATGGAAATGGTATTAACGGGCAATTTCGCCATTTCCGCGATCCGGATGGCAATATACATGGTGTAGATGTATGGGAAAATGCAGGACAGCCTGCAGACTGGACACCACAATTGACTACATCAAACAATCGTGCTCAAGGCCCGAGTAGCTGGGGACCACGAATGGAGGGTCAGACGGTCTATGATATTTTTGGTAATCAGACCACCTTTACCCCTCAGCCAGAT
>SLOU01000263.1 GCA_007132385.1 Balneolaceae bacterium
AAGCCTTGTCACAGATAAAGCAAGCCATAAGAAACTTTGATGAGACCAATATATATACTATTCACGGGTTTTGTCAACAGGTTCTCTCGGAAGAGACAATACTGACGGGTACCCCGCCGGATATTGAAATTACACAGACTGATAATCATTTAATTGAAGCTTCGGAAGATTTCTGGCGTAAATTCGTTCATGAACAGAGTTCAGGAGAAAGCGGGAAGTATTATCTGTCAAAAGTCATGAAATTCGGTGAAACGCCGGGCGAACTGCTACAAACAATAAGGCCCTTGACCCGCCACCTTTCTGCTGAATTCGAGGGTTACACCGATATTCAGGACCCGGTTAAGCTGCTGCTACCTGTATTTGAAGCAAGACAGCAGATGCAAAAAATTTGGATGGCTGAAAAAGAACCGATTATCAGGGAACTTCTCGAATCAGACGTAAAATATATGACCAGGCGGAATGTGTACAGCAGGGCTTCTGCGATGGACAAATTTGTCAATGATCCCGCATTTACCCATGATACTTTTGATAAACTTGTATATTTCCTTCCCGAATATCATTCTGATAACCTGAAAAAAAACAAGACCAGTCTACCGGAGCACCCATTTTTTGGGTTATGTGAAAGGTATTCAACACTTGCAGAACAAATACCAAAAGTTCAAAGCTGGTTTTTAAAATGGGCTGCGGGGGTTATCTGGAATCTTCGGGAGATGAAACGGAGAGAAAGCTTCTCATTTACATATGATGACCTGCTAAAAAAGGTTCATGAATCTCTCTGTGCATCAGAATCAGGTGAAAGGCTTGCTCGGCGTCTGCGAGCCAAATACCCCGTTGCACTGGTTGATGAGTTTCAGGACACTGATAATATTCAATATGATATTCTCGATCGAATTTATTCAGATGATGACGGACAGACTGCTTTGCTTATGATCGGGGACCCAAAGCAGGCTATTTACTCATTTCGCGGAGCGGATCTATATACCTACCTGAAGGCCCGTAACAGGGTTGAGTCAAGTGCTGTTTACACCCTGAGGCATAACTTTCGAAGCACTCCTCAGTTTATATCTGCGTGTAACAGGCTTTTTGACCGAAGCCATTCATCTCCGTTCCTTGAAAAGGAAATATCCTATACCCGGGTATCACCGGGAGGTCATTTATCAGATACTGATTACACACACAGAAATCAATCTGTGATTCCCGTTCCGTTTTACTATTTGAAACAGGGAGGAGACAAGAAAACACTTAAATCAACTGTATTTACTGAAACAGCAAGGCAGATTCGTGATATGATCATCCGGGGGAGAAAAGGAGAGATACAGATACGCGATGATTCAGCCGGAGAGTCGAAACGGAACCTGCAAAGCGGGGATATAACTGTTCTGGTATACACTAATAAAGATGCATCACGTGTAAAACGATATTTGCAACAGTATGGGGTTGGAACAGTTATCTATTCCAGGGAAAAAGTATTTGAAACACGGGAAGCCAGTCGGCTGGAACAACTTTTTTCCGCTGTTCTGGATCCAACTGATTCATCTAAAGTTATGACCGCACTATCAACCGGCTTTTTTGGCCATCACATATCCATGCTTCACCGGGTACAAAGCGATGAAGATGAACAATCGTGTTTCAGGCAGGATTTTCAGGATTTGTATGATATCTGGCAGAGCGCAGGGGTATATCCGATGGTTAGAAAACTGTTATTTGAAAAAAATGGGTTGGAAAATATTGCACAGCTAACCGATAGTGAAAGAATTATATCAAATATTCAACAACTCATTGATATTGCATCCGGAACTGAGCTGGAATATAATTTCAACCCGACCGGGCTGCATCGATGGTTCAGGAGAAAAATTGCAGATGCTGCGGATAATGAAGAAGAGACCTTGCACCTGGAAAACGATGAAAACCTGGTCAAAGTCAGTACGATTCATAACAGTAAAGGCCTCCAGTTTCCGGTTGTATTTTGTCCAACACTATGGGAGGGAAAAGATTTGTCGAAAAAACCCCCGGATATATCGGTGTATCACATGGATGAAGACCCGTTTGAACTGAAAGTCAACCTCGATCAGACTGACAGTTCAGCCAGAATTGAAGCCTGGCAAAAGTCCACGTTTGAGCAGATAGCCGAGGATGTGAGAAAAATGTATGTGGCCATAACCAGGGCCAGGTATCAATGCCGAATCTTCTGGACAGATTATTCCTGGTCAAATATGTCGGGAATGGGTGCTATGCTTTCCGGAAAAAACACTGTTTTACAACATATCAGTGAGAAGATATCGGTAAAAGATAAAAATGGATTGAGCCCGGATATTCTGCGGGGCAAACTTGAAAAATTGTCAAAAGAAAATCCGGGGCTTTTTTCTTTCGAAGAAATTGATTCTGAGTATTTCCGGAAGGAACCATTAACTGAACAGCCTGGACCGGTCGAGCTGGAAAAATTGTCCTATCAGGGCCCGGCCAAGCTCATGCCGGAGAAAAAAATCTTCAGCTTTTCATCTCTCCAAAGAAATGAAGCAACGTCACATGCAGAACCAGACTATGATCATGACCTGGAGTCGTTTACACGAAAAATTCATCCTGCAGAATCTGAATTTGTAAAAGCTGATATTTTTCAATTTCCAAGAGGCAAGCGGGCAGGTACATTCATGCATAAACTTTTTGAGCATGATGATTTTGATTTCAGGCGATCTGACAATCATAAAATGATTGTAAAAGAGCTGCTTGATGATTTTGGTTTTGACAGCCGGTGGACATCGGCACTTGTTCGAATGTTGAAAAATGTATCAGAAGCTGATTATGGGCCGCTTTTGCTGAACCGGGTCGGTCCGGATAATGTAAGAAAGGAAATGCAATTTCATTTTCCAGTTGCCGGCCCTTCATATGAATCTATTGCCCGGATTATTCGTGGAAAAACGGCCCTTTTGCCTGTTAAAAACGCTGGCCGTGATTTTATGACCGGATTTATTGACCTGATTCTTCGACAAGATGATGTTTATTACCTGGTCGACTATAAATCCAATTTTTTAGGAAATCAAATTCAGGATTATCAAGGTGATCAACTCCGGGAAGAGATGGAACAGGCCGGTTATGATCTTCAGTATCACATCTATACGGTAGCATTGCTTAAATATCTTCGTCAACGGATGCCCGGGTTTAGCTATAACAACAACTTTGGAGGGATTTACTACCTGTTTGTCAGAGGTATTCGAAAACAATCAAACAGTGGTATTTACTTCCATAAACCGGAAATTGAAACCCTACGTAACCTGGAAAGAGAAATGGAGAGATGGTCTGATGAAAACTGACACTGATATGGATATCGGATCGACAGCTTTTCCGGAGTGGGTATTCAAAGGCCGGGAAAAAGGTTGGCTCCACAGATACGAACTTGAACTGATAAAATTTATTTCCCGTGAATATGGCGACCTGGAAGAGTGCCAAATATTATCCATTATAACACTTTCACTCTTTCTGCGTCACGGTCATACATGTCTGCCCCTGGATTTAACGATCACCGAGTGGCTGGCGCAGTTAGATATCAATGAGGAACTGCCTGGATTCAGCGGAAAAATTGAAAGTGAGGATCTGCTAAAGCACCCGGTATTTGGAAATGAAAATGATCACAAACCATTGCTGCTTATAAATAACCGGCTTTTCATTCGCAGTGTTTATCGAAAGGAAATATCTGTCGCTCAAAAACTTAAAGAACTATCGAAAAGTAAATTTGAAAAGCCGTTTATTTCAGTTTCATTTAAGCAACAGGAGAATACAATAACCGACTGGCAGCATATAGCAAGGTTATTGGCTGTCCGGAACAGGCTGCTGATTATTTCCGGTGGGCCGGGAACCGGCAAGACAACGACAGTTGCAAAAATTATTCAACAACTGGTACATGCAGAGAAAGAACCGTTCCGGATAGCCCTGGCAGCCCCAACTGGAAAAGCCGCAGCCAGGATGAATGCTTCTCTGTCAGAACAGCTTCCGGGAAAATCCGGTTTGCAAGAAAATCTGCTCAAATCAATCAAAAATACCCTGGGTGCCATCAAGGCCAAAACCTTGCACCGGTTATTGTGGAAGATGGATGGGAAAGGTATTCTTCCACCTCCGTTTCAGGAAAAACTCCCTTATGATCTTGTTATCGTTGATGAAGCCTCCATGATCGACCTTGGTATGATGGAGAAGCTATTAAGATCTATAGGCCCGGGCACTCGTTTGATATTACTGGGCGACAAAGATCAGTTGAGTTCTGTAGAAGAGGGGACGGTACTGGGAGATATTTGCAGAAAGCAGCAAAATCTATTTAAACAGGATACGGTTCAATTTCTGCGTTCTTCCGGGATACGTTCACACTTACCAGCCGGTGATCTATCCGACCTGCAGGCCTCTGTTCTTTATTTGGACAAAAATTAACGTTTTGGTTCTGACAGCGGTATTTATGCTCTGGCAAATGTAGTGAAACAGCAGGAATCTGGAAAAGTTTTTAAACTGATTGATGATCAAAGGTTTAATGATATTCAATTCATATCTTTTCGATACCAAAAAGAGGAACTTAATCGGTTGGCTGAACGGATATCTGACAAGATAAATTCAGCAAGAAACCTGAAAGGGTTGGATCTTCTTTCTTTTTGGCAGCAAGAGGTTTGGTTGACTGTCTTGCGACGTGGAGCTGCCGGGAGTGAAGGGCTGAACGAGTTTGTAGAGCGTTCATTATTACATCACAAACTGATTCAGGCGAACGAACAATGGTATCACGGTAGGCCGGTTTTAATTACCCGCAATGACTATTCACTTGGGCTATTCAACGGTGATTTCGGTGTTTGTGAAAAATCTGACAATAATCGCTTTTCCATTCTTTTTGAATCGGACCGGGGTGATTTAAAAAAAGTACCCGCACACCGGCTCGGTGAATTTCAGCCCGGATATTTTCTAACTGTGCATAAAAGT
>SLOU01000214.1 GCA_007132385.1 Balneolaceae bacterium
AACTGTGTTGAAGTGTTCTGCTGAATGGGTGTTTGCGTTTTGAGGCTTATATTCAAATATTTCGCCACTCCGGTTATTTGCCAAACCGTTACCAATATCACTCAACTTAGTTCATTTTTTTGACCTACTATTAAAGGAAAATGCCGGGATATCCGATGGAAACCCTCGTCATTACACAGTAATTCTGTCCCGTCTTCTAAGACCCTGTTCAAAATAGCATGTCTGCCGTTTTACAAGTGGTATATTTCCATTCAAAAAATATTCCTCTATATTTGCTTCCAGCCCAAGGGCTTGGACAGGATTAAATAATCTAATCCATAGCCTCTATGATGCACTGACTACGTAATCCTAAACTAACCAAACTGATTATGGAGAAAGAGAACATCGTTTTGATTCTGAAAAATGAGGTCGAATGCCTCACGTTTTATAGTGAACCTGATGTTAACGCACCCGCTGTGGAGTTCGAATGTAAATTGGCTCCCGGTTCCAGGGGCCCGTCGCCCCACATTCACACAGTACAAACGGAAACATTCCATGAAGTTTCAGGCGTTATGATTGCCCGGTTGAAGGGCCGGGATGAGATCAATGAATATCAAGCCAAAGAAGACGAACTTCCCAGGCTGCTTACTCTGCTGATGGAGAAAAGATGACGGGTTGAAAAATAGGCCCTCCCGACAAGCTTGCCTGAATTATCTTCCAAAAAAAAATGAGATCCCGGATCAAGTCCGGGATGACGGTTGTTTGAAAGTTCTACACCACAACACTGACAGATCCGGTGGTTGCTGTCAGGTTGTTTATGTAACTCACATTAACCACCACTCCGAAATCAGCGAATTTTATTTTCATAGGTTGATTGATTTGTCGAACTGTAGATCGTTTAGTTCCGAGGATTTCTTACTTCAATACGAGTTTTCGACTTCATACCGCTCGAATTTATGTTCAAAAACAAAACCGGTTTAAAGGTCGGGAAAACTGTTACGTAGTCTCCTCACCCTTGCTGCTGCCGCCGGACTGTTTTCATCAAAAGATCTTGAACAAGATCACCCGCTTCAACTGGGCGCCCGGAGCATTTGATGGCAAGTTGCCGGAGAGCTGTCAGCGTCGGAAGGACAGAATCTTTATGAATGTATGTATGTTTTTTTTCCATAGTACTCTGTAAGCCGGCTTTGCTTACAATTCATTGAAAAGTAAAAAATCGATATGCTTTTTGTATTGCCTAAAATCATTATCAGTTGTAAAAAGTGGGAATTTGTTTCTGGATGAAACTGCACAAATCAGAAAATCGATATGTGATCCCTGAATACCTTTGGAACGGTAGCGGTTAAAAAATTTTGCGGCAAGAATAAAGTCATCGGTTTCCAGCGGGATATCTCTGAATGGCTCTAATCGTTTTTTGAGCCTATTAAATTGGGCTTCCAATTTTATCCCTGATAATATCTCCTGACGTATTGGGCCAATCATTGCAACCCGGGCGTCCTCAATAAGTGTATAGAGTTGTTCTTTAATTTCTTCAGACTCATCTTTTGAAATGGAATGGCGAAGAGCCACGGACCAAATCGAGGTATCGACCAGAACTTTCATTTCCGGGATCTTTGTGATTTGTACGAATAGGTTTCGTCATACTCAATCGACCCGAACAATTCTGCAATTTTTTTCTGTTCCCGCCGCTCAATGTACTCGATAAGGGCCTGGGTTACCGTCTCTTTTTTGGTTTTATGCTTACCGGCTTTTTTTGCCCGCATTATCAGGGAATCGTCTATATCTATATTTGTTGCCATAAGAGGTTTTTCACACATTATTTAACACAATGTTACGTGTAGACTGTTAGTGTTTAGTCAAATAAAAAGCAATAACCTTGACGATCGGGTTTAGCTTACGATCTACGTTTCAATCCTCCCTATTATAAACTCCGGTTTATCATTCGCCACTGCCCGAATGGTTCCTTCCGAAATTTCCCGGTCCGTAAGCCAGCGGGGCGACTCTCCCTTCTGTTTATAACCCAGGAAAATCTCCCGATAGCGTATAGGGTAATTTTCAAGCCATATCTTTTGACTCATCTCTTTCGGGTGGAAAGTTGCGCTCCCCCATAATTGAAAAACTTTTGTTCCCGGATGATGTGCGAACAGAAACTCTTTCACCTTATCGGAAAATACACTTCCGGAAAACGAAAAGGCTCTGTGGGTTATTAAAACGAAAGGCCCGCAACCTATTTCTGCAATCGCTGCTGAACTGGATATTATTATAGAAGGAGCCCGATTTCATCTTTTGAAGCTGGAAAAAGAGGACCTGGTTCAGTCTCGTTCGGTAGCAAAAGGACGTGGCAGGCCAAAACAGATTTGGTCGTTGACTGAAAGAGGCAACTCACGTTTTCCCGATACACATGCCAATCTTACCGCCAATCTTATCAATATGATGCGGGAAACACTGGGAGAGAATTCCGTAAAACAGGTTATAAAAAAACATGAGAACACAATGTTGTCAAGGTATTCAAAAGAAATTCAAGAGGATTTTGACCTGGAATCACGGGTTGCACAGCTTGCGGAGATCCGGAGCAGGGATGGTTACATGGCCGATTATGATAAAGATGATGAGGGATTTTTGTTGATTGAAAACCACTGCCCTATTTGTGTAGCAGCCAAAGCCTGCCAGGGGTTCTGTCGGGCGGAGATGAATATTTTTCAATCGGTTTTGGGAGAAGAAGTGCAAATCACAAGAACAGAACATATTGTAGCCGGAGACCGCCGATGTGCCTACAGAATCAAGCCCGGTAATTAAAATGTGTTTACCCTGATCTTCATCCAATTATTTTTTAATTCAGAAGTACAACTCCACTTTTCGACCCAAAAAATTAATTGACTATTATTTCTGACTACTCTATTTTACCAATAGGTTAATTAATAATTAAGTTAAATAAAGAATGTCAACCGATCAACTAAGCACAACCTTCCATGCGCTTGCCGATCCAACTCGCAGGGCAATTCTTGCCAGCCTTACCACCGGCGAAAAAACAGTTACTGATTTGGCAAAACCTTTTGACATGACAATGCCGGCCATAACCAAACACCTAAAGGTACTGGAAAAAGCAAAGTTGATAGAACGCAGCCGAGATGCACAGTATCGCCCATGTCATCTAAACCCTGCCCCACTCAAAAATGTGGATGAATGGATGGAACAGTACCGTAAGTTCTGGGAGGCTAGCTTTGACCGGCTGGATGACTATCTGAAGCAACTCAAAACTAAAGAGAAAAGCGATGAAAATAGAAAAAAGCCAAACCGTAGAAACAACAGACAATGAAATCATATTCACACGGATATTTGATGCTCCGCGTGATCTTGTATTCGAAACTTATACAACCTGCGAGCACCTTATGAACTGGTGGGGTCCGCGTACCTGGCCGCTCAATTACTGTAAAATGGATTTTCGTGAGGGAGGAACCTGGCATTACTGTATGAAAGGCCCGAATCCCGGTGATGAATCGTGGGGACTTGCCAAATACAAGGAAATTTCTGAACCCGAAAAAATCATCTATAACGACTATTTCTCAGATAAGGATCGAATGATTAATACTGAAATGCCCGCTTTTGATACAATTATCACTTTTACATCCGACGATGATAAAACCGAAGTAAAGGTAGTGTCGAAAGTCGATTCAAAAGAAGAAGTGGACATACTGGTTGAAATGGGAATGATTGAAGGGTTTACCGAAACCTGGGACAGGCTGGAAGAGCACCTTGCGGCCATTCAATAGCCAAAACACCATTTGCGTCTCTTTGCGCGTTTGGCGTTTTAACCTAGCTGATTACAAGATCTTTTCTCCCAGCCGGTCAATTATCCCGGTAACCACACCTGTAGTCAGCCCGGATAGCTCTGCGAGCCGCCCTGCTGTCATCGGCCTCTCATGCAACAACAGATCCAAATATGGAAACAAACTTGTCCCGTTTTCATTCTAACATTTAACACACAAATACGAAATTATCATCATGATACTCGGTCTCAGAACAACCATATATAAGGTTTCCGACCTCAATTCAGCCAAAACCTGGTACACGAAAGCATTCGAAACCGAACCTTATTTTGACAAGCCTTATTACGCGGGATTCAACATTGGTGGTTACGAGCTGGGTTTACTTCCCGAGGAATCACCACCCTCATCAAAGACTGACCATGTTACTGCCTATTGGGGAGTGCAGGATATTGAAAAAGAGTACGAGCGTTTACTTGAGCTCGGCGCCGGAGAAAATGAGAAACCGGTAAATGTCGGTGGCGAGATTGTAACTGCATCCGTGCTTGACCCCTGGAACAATGTCATCGGCCTGCTTTATAACCCGGAATTCCGGCTTCCAGATCCCGGCACACAATGAAATCAACATTCAATTTAAGACAGCACTTCATACCTGTTCAACCAGCAGTGAAGGGAGTTGAGAACAATGTGTCTTACAGGGAAATATTACCCGACACTGAACTTCAGCCGTTTGTCTATTGCTATTGGGAACTGAAATCATCACAAAGCCTTACTACCTCTTTTAATTACAGGGTAGTGCCAGACGGCTGCATCGACATCTTCTTCCGGCTGTGCGAACCGGATCAATCCTTCGTGATGGGATTCAGTAACCAATACACGGAATATTCGCTGGGGCATTCTTTTCACTATATCGGCATCCGCTTTTTACCCACGGTATTTCCGCGGCTTTTCGGGATCAGGGCGGATGAGCTCAGCAACCGGTTTGAGACGCTGGAAAACGTCGTTCCCGATATTTCTTCCTTTATTGAGCGCCATCTGACCCCGGATATGTGCCTGCTTGAAATAAAAAACATGCTTGACTCCAATTTTCTGCATCGCCTTTCCCACATCGCTGTTGACGATCGCAGAGTGACAGAAGCGATCAGAATTATCCTGGCAAATACCGGTTCGGTTTCAATTACCAACGATTTGAAAACCGGTCTCAGCCAGCGTCAGATGCGAAGGCTTTTCAGGTTCTATGTGGGCAGTACTCCTAAAATGTTCAGTAAGGTTGTACGCTTTCAATACATTCTAAGGGAAACTCCATCCTTTCAGCAGTCACGCAAAAACAAACTGTTTTACGATGCCGGGTATTATGATCAGGCTCATTTCATTAATGAGTTCAAAACGTTATTCGGTTTACCTCCCGGCCGTGCGTTTAAAAGAAACTAATGTCCGTTTTTTACAATCATTTGGAGGCCGGCACCTCTATTTTGTTTAAGAAGATTAACGATGAATCTTAAATAATGAACTACCCCAAGGCAGGGCTTTCGGGGAATTCTTTGATTATAACTATGAAACTAAACGCAGGATTTGTAACCGACAAACTGAATGAAAGCAAAGCATTTTACACTGACGTGTTGGGGTTTGGCATCACTTTCGAAAATGATTTCTACCTGTTGATGCATACTCCAGACAAACAGGCCGAAATCAGCTTTTTACTACCCAACCATCAGAGTCAGGACCCAGTTTTTCACCAGCCCTTCGGCGGTGAGGGGGTCTACCTGACCATAGAACTTGACGATGTGGATGGGATGTACCATACTTTGAAATCAAAAGGGATCGGGATAAAGGTGGAATTAAGAGATGAACCATGGGGAGACCGGCATTTTGCGATTGAGGACCCGAATGGAATTATGATTGACCTTGTCCGTTATCAACCACCTGCCGGATCATAAAACTGATTAGAGAAAACCACTTATCCATTAGAGTTATCATTTTCATAACCCTTTACCCACCAGAGCATTATAACATCGTAAACGGCATGAGCTGTCATGGCTGCAATAAGGCCTGCATATTCGAAAATATAACCCAATAGCATACTGAGACCGAACATCATCACTCCGAATACTACGTGGCCGAAAGATTTAAATTTGAAGTAGCCGTGAATACCGATAAATATCAGAGAGGTGATCCAGATTCCCAGCAGTGGCTGAATAGCTCCCCGGAATAGCAATTCCTCACCAAACCCGGCAAAAAATGATATCTGAATTCGGTCAAATGGAGTAAACCGGATCTCTTTGATGGCCCTGAAAATAGTAAAGTCATCCAGGACCCCTGCAACCGGTGGGCGGCTCGAAATAAACATAATAACTACAGCAGCCAGACAGCCGGCCAAACCGCCGAAACCAACCTGTTCCGGAAATGAATATCCGTGTTCGAATACCTCAGCCATTCCCTCTTCATGAAAGTAATGAAAGATCAGTACTGCCAGCACTATATAGATCACAAATGAAATCAACGACATAAATATCAGATTCCTGCTGGCAATTTCTTCGACAGAATGGGAATCTGATGGAATCTGCATTTATGAAGTTCAATTCGGTTAAAAAGAAGATTAAAATAGTAATACATTGTAGGAATATCCTTACAAAAAGACAGAAACCGGGGATTATGATTTAACTCACAACCAGACATATGGATTCAGTATTCCATTGAATTTATTAAAGGCTGACCATCATCAGAATTCCGGCTGCTAAATTCCGGATTCCGTGTGTTACCATGCACCCAAACGGTAAGGTTCCTCGTGATCTTGCAATATTGATCTGATATAACCGGTCAGATTATTCGGATCTTGCTTTTTCATGGTTTTCGATAAAGCAGGTTTGATATAATTGTCGCAATTCCCGTTTTGCCCTAAACAGATAAGTCCTGGAAATTTCAAAACTTTGGATGCTTTCAAACACTTTCATAAAACTGTCATTTACAGCTTCATTGGCATCATCCTTTTTTGAACAATATTTCAATGCAATAGCCATCGCGTAACCATAGTATTTTTACTGTTTATGGTGCACCGGCAAAAAATACTACAGGATTGAAAGCAGGTTCAGAAATATTCTGTCGATGGTTCCATTTATTCTTACACATCGAGTCAGATCTATACCTAACCTGTCATGTTAAAATGGGTGAACGGGGCTGAGGACCAGGTAAAAGTTTTTTGTCCTGCTGTTCTACGACGTAAATTGCCCTCTGCTGTATTTATTTCTGTAATTTTGAGGTGTCAGACCCGTAAATCGTTTAAATACATTCCGGAAAGATTTTGCATCGTTATATCCGACATCATAAATAAGTGAACTGATATTCTGGGTTCCTTTTTCAAGAGATTTCTTGGCTGCCTCAATTTTCACCCGCTGAATGTATTCCAAGGGTGTATTTTGTGTTGCTTTCTTAAACCGGCGAATAAAATTACGTTTACTCATATTGGCTTGTTCTGCAACTTCTTCCACCGACATCGGTTTCTGATAGTTTTCTTCGATGTATGTTTGTGCTTTAAGAACGTCTTCATCATCGTGTCTGTGCTGCCCCATAAACACGGAAAAGTGTGCCTGGCTTACACGGTCCATATCAATGGAATACATCTTGCTGACCTGTATTCCTACTTCCCTTCCACAAAATTTCTCAACCAGATATAGTATCAAATTTAATGAGGAAAATGCTCCTCCGCTTGTGTAAACTCCGTCTTCATCGGTGATCACCACATCGGGAAGTACATTGGCTTCCGGATACCTTTTCTGCATATTCCCAACCGTCATCCAATGGGATGTACAGTTTTTACCGGCCAGTAAACCCGCCTCACCCAAAAAATAACTGCCGTAACATAGGCTGGCTGCTTCACTTCCTTTTTGACGCATATCCTTAATCCATTCAACCAGTGCAGAATTTTTATTCAATATCACATCCGGATCACCGTTAAACGCCGGGGCTATAATCAAATCGGTATTTGTAACTTCATCCAGGGTCTTGTGACAAATAAATTGTGCAGGAAGACGAAGTTGTATGTTTTTCAATTTTTCACTGACCAGTTCAACCCGGAATGCCGCCGGCCGGCCGGTTTCTTTTAAGAAATGATTTGTACCGAACAGAATATCGAGCGGTCCGGATATAGCTGAAAGTATGGCATCTTCATATACGAGAAGCGAAATCGTTTTCATAGCTGTGTGAATTTGTTGGTAATCACGTCAAGATAATAAAATGGACTGTCACATATACCCCCTTTGATTGGCATTTATACACATTGTGAAACTTAGCAAAATTATCGAGATTCCGAACAATATTGTTTAGTTCCTCCAAAAAGGACCTAAGCCTATTATGGCGTAATTCCCCCTATAAATTGACATTTATGCCCTTTTCAGATCAGAGATTTATTCTGTGTTGGGTCGATCGGGCTTTCAAGAAGTGGATTTGGAAAATATCCGATGAGTTACCGCTGATCTGTTGCGATTGGCAACAGTGAAACGTACAGGTAAAACAAACTTTTACAAGCAACATGAAGAACAGCAGAAAATTATTAGACAACAACAACCAAAATGTGCGAGATCAAAGTTTATAAAACGGACGTACAAACTCACACTATTGCCAGGTATTTAACCCAAAGCATTTACCAGGAATTTCCTCACAGCGATGTCAGCTTTGACCTGGAAGATTGTGATAATGTACTTCGAATTGAAAGTTTGAACGGAAAGGTCAATGAGAAAAGGCTCCGGAAAATTTTTGAAAACAACGGATATCATCTGGAATCTCTGCTGATTTGAACCGAATCGAAATCAAAACTAAAGTGAACGGGAACAGCCATGAATGTCAAAGAGTTTGTTAAGACCCTAAAAAGCTGGCAGTCAGAGAAAGAATATCAAAAAATTACCCGCTATTTCAAGGCTGACGATAACGACAACCGGGTAATCGGTGTACGGATGAAAAAGATTTTCGGCCTGGCAAAAGAGAACACGGACATGTCGCTGGATGAAGTGGAAAAACTTCTGGAAGAGCCCTGGTATGAAGCCCGAATGGGCGCTGTAAGCATTCTGGATTATAAAGCCCGCAAGAAAAAGATTACCGAAGAAGATCACCGAGAGCTTTATGATCTCTATCTGAACCGCCACGACCGCATCAACACGTGGGACTTTATAGACCGGAGTGCACCGCACGTGATTGGTGGTTATCTGTACAAATTTAATAAATCCAGGAATATCTTGTATAAACTGGCTGAATCTGAGAATGTGTGGAAGCGGCGTACTTCGATCGTAGCTACCGGATATTTTATCCGTAAAGGTGAACCTGACGACACATTCCGGATAGCAGGAATGCTGGTACATGATGACCAGGAAATGGTTCAAAAAGCCGTTGGAACCTGGATTCGCCATGCGGGCCAGCAAGCACCGGAAAAGCTGCAACATTTTTTGGAAACCCACGCAGCAGACATGCCCCGGCCAACGTTGACGACCGCAGTGGAAAGGCTGGACAAGAAACAGAAGAGCTACTACCGAAGTTTATAAAAAACAAACTCTATGCCAAAATTCATCTATGCACAACTGGTTGAAACCTGTTAATCTCCATGTGTTGTTACACTTTTACTATACAATTCCGTAAAATACTATGCATCAATAACTTATTGTATGAAATATGTCGCCTAAAACGATTAGCACACTAAAACTCATTGCACTTCTTATTTTGGGATTTGCCGTATTTATTTTTGTCGCCGCTTTTATTGTTGATACCGATTTTTCAGCTGAGAGGTCAGTCATCATTGATCGATCAGATCAGGAGATTTTTGAATATGTGAGATTCCTCGAAAATCAGTATAATTATAGTGTTTGGGGTGAAATGGACCCGGATATGGAACGGGAGTTCCACGGAACTGACGGAACCGTTGGATTTGTGTCATCCTGGGAAGGCAACGAAGAAGTAGGCCGTGGAGAGCAGGAGATCGTCGGAATTGTGGAAGGTGAAAGAATCGACTATGAACTTCGATTTTACGAACCGTTCGAATCCTCAGCCGAGTCATATATGATCGTCGAACCGGTGACTGAAAATCAAACCAGGGTTCGATGGGGATTTTCAGGCAGCATGCCGCGTCCTATGAACCTGATGCTTCTTTTCATGAATATGGATGAACTAATCGGATCTGATTTCGAAACAGGACTTAATAATCTGAAACAGATCCTTGAATCGACAGAAACAGAAACAGAAACAGAAACAGAAACAAACTGATCATTATCCAACTATCAATTTAATTATATCGATGAATTCCAAAGAAGTAAACCACGAAAATATAAAGCCTGATCGGATAGAAAAAAATGTAAAACCGATGCTTATTGCCGGGATTAGCAGAGAATCTGCTTTTGATGAAGGCCTGGTTAATGCCCCTGTCCAATGGGAAGAGTTTGGGTCTTTTATAGGAAAAATACCCGGACAAATAGACAATATAGCATACGGACTCTGTTTTGATATGAATAACGGTCAGGGCATTGAATATGTAACAGGAGTAGAAGTTTCCGATGCAAAAAAACTGCCTGAAAATTTTATAACAAAGAAACTTCCATCTTTTGATTACGCAATATTTCAACATAAAGGGCATGTGTCCGGCATTCCCCAAACCTGTGATGTGATCTGGAAAGAGTGGATCCCTAAAACTAAATTTGAAAAACCTGAAGAGTCTGATTTCTTCTTTTTTGAACGGTATGGGGAAGAATTTGACCCCGAAACCGGAACTGGTGACATAGAAATCTGGGTACCGGTCAAAACGTAATGTAGCACAAACAAAGCTTCCTTCCTATCAAGCTTTCAGTTGCAACATCCGTTTTTTAAAAAGTATTTGCGTAACCCAAAAGTTACATTTATATTTGTAACCAATCAGTTACATACACAACCTTTTATGTCTCAGGAAATATTTAATGCCATATCCGATCCCACCCGCCGTGAGATTATTGATCTGTTAGCCGGTCAGTCGATGTCGATAAACGATGTGGCCAAGCGTTTTGATATAAGTCGGCCTGCTATATCCAAGCACATCAAAATTTTGAATGCATGCGGATTGGTGGTCATCCGGAAAAAAGGCCGGCAGCGTTATTGCCGCGCCGACACCCGAAAACTTCAATACATTATCGAATGGGCACAACGTTACCGCAAGTTTTGGAACGACCGTCTGGATACACTCGAAGTTTTGCTGGCTGAAGAGGACACGAAATCAAAATAGACATTCCACCAGCCAAACCCACTTGGCTTTAAAACCCATGCAGGGTTTTCAAAATCCTGGGAATACTTCCAGAAAAAAGGAGGATACATATGACAAAAAAACACGGCATTTTTCCCGAACCCGGAACCGTCAAATTTGAGCGTATGCTCCCCGGCCCAGCCGAACGGATCTGGGACTATCTTACCAAATCGGAATTAAAAGCCAAATGGCTCTCCGCCGGAGATGTTGAACCTCGTGTGGGCGGAAATGTGGAATTTATATTCAAGCACAGCGACCTTTCCGAGGCCAATGAGTCGGTTCCCGAAAAATACAAACACATGCAGGATGGCACCTATTTTAAAGGCCGGGTCCTTGAATGGGATCCACCCCGTCTACTTCGTTACACCTGGGGGGAGGAAACCGGGGAAGAGTCGGTCGTAACCTATGAACTCATTCCAAAAAAGAACAACAAAGTGCTTTTGATACTGACCCATGTTCGCCTGGGCGATGACCCCGCTATCCTCATCAGTGTTGGTGCTGGCTGGCATACGCATCTGGATATCCTCATCGATCGGCTGGAAGAAAAATCACCCAAAGGTTTCTGGTCGGTACACAGTCAAATGGAGAAAGAGTATAAAAATCGGATAAAAAATATTTGAAAAAACAAAATCAACACAATGTCTACATACAAAGCATCTATTACCTGGAAGAGAAACAATCAAAAATTTATCGATAACCGATACTCACGAGCCCACTCCTGGCAATTTGACGGTGGGATTGTGGTACCGGCATCTTCTTCTCCCCAGGTGGTACCCGTGCCCTACTCTGTTCTAGAAGCTGTAGACCCCGAGGAAGCGTTTCTTGCATCCCTTTCGAGCTGCCATATGCTCTGGTTTTTGAATATTGCAGCACAAGAAAAATTTACTGTTGATGAATACAGGGATGACACAGAAGCAGCGATGGAAGAGGACAAATATGGAAAGTTAGCCATTACGCGGGTAATTCTTAGGCCTATTGTTACCTATTAAGGTGAGAAACAGTCATCCAGAGAAATGAATGAAAAATTACATCACCATGCACACAAACAGTGTTTCATAGCTAACTCTGTTCGAACTGAATTTGAAATTAAACCTGTGAAAATATGAGCGAAAAATTTAAAAAACCCGCGTACTACAATACTGTTATGCCCTATCTCATCCTGAATGATGTAAAAGCATTCATCACATTTACTCAAACCGTGTTCGAAGCAGAAGAAAAAATGCTGTACAAGGATGATAACAACCGGGTCATGCATGCCGAAATCGTCATCGGAGACAGCACAATTATGGCCGGAGAAAGTACCGAACAGTGGAAACCACAAAATGCAGGGCTCTACATAAACGTTGATTCGGCCGACAGGATATATCAAAAAGCGCTGGATGCAGGGGCAACAACGGTGATGGATCTTTCCAACCAGGAATACGGACGTACCTGCGGTGTTAAAGATCCACAAGGTAATACATGGTGGATTACATCCCAGCAGTAAACTACAAGTTAACGAGGATCTCCCAAACCCATTCCCACGATTGATTTCTTGCGATAACATCGGCTTCCGATCCTTCCGGATCATCGCCCGTACGCATGTAACCGTGGCCGGCATTTTCGTAGATCCTGTAATTATACACCTTGCCGTACTGCTCCATCAAAGCTTCGGTTCCCGGAATGGTGGCATTGATGCGCTGATCGTTGCCTCCGTAGAAACCGTAAACCGGTGTTTTGATACTTTGAACTCGCTCCTCTTCGTCGGTGGCACTGCCGTAAAAAACAAGGGCTGCAGAAAGGCCGTCCGCGTTTGTGGCATATCGGAAACTTTGTGAGCCTCCCCAGCAAAATCCGGCAACCACCACTTTCCCGTTTGCCGAGGGAACCGAAGTGATATACTCCTGAACCGCCATCAGGTCGAGAGTAATCCGATCGGGAACGAGCTGATAGAGCGCATCACGGGCGGCATCCGTTGATGCGAAATCAGAAGTACGAGTATACTCATTGTCAAACTCAGACAACAGGTCAGGAGCAATAGCAATATACCCGGCCGCAGCCACCTGATCGGCAAAACTGCGCACCCAGTCGGTAAGTCCTCGATTTTCGTGAATAACAATCACTGAAAGGCTGTTTTCAGAAACTTCGGGATATGCAACAAAGCTGTGAATGGTGCGGTCTCCGTCACTCACCTCCACCCACTCATGATGCCGGGGCGATTCCTCCAGCTGACTGAGAGCATAGTCCTGAGCGATAACAGTTTCAGTTAACAGAAAAAAAGTAAAAAAAACAGGAATAAGTTTCATATCTGTATTAATTTGTTTGTTAGAAGTTCGGTTCATAAACTGCGGGACAATCGGCAGTGGACAAATCACCCATTAAAATCCCAGTAACTCTGATTGACTCCGGGCACCATCTCTCTTTTTTTGCAATTGTAAGCCGAAAAGTCACTTCAAATCTGAAACTACGATATCAGTTTACGTTATTCTTCCCGTTCAACCAATTTTCAGGATTTAAGTTTCAGTCACCAGTCCAATCGTGAATAACCAGATTCTGAAGTACTTTTCAGGTATATTCAACAACTTGAAACCGATTTTTTACAAGCATTCTGAAATACCGAACCTTACAAACAGTTGTAACCTGAATTAAAGAAGAATTATCACAGCAAACGATCATTACGATGATTATGTTAAATTCACTATCCTGTCATTACTAAAACTGAATGACACCAAAAAACCGTTTGTAACTTGTAATGAACCTCAACATCAATTTCAATACATGAATGTAGCCGAACTGCTCGTAAAATGCCTTGAGGCTGAAGGGGTCACACACATTTTTGGGGTACCGGGTGAAGAAAATGAAGCTCTGCTATTTGCCCTGGAACCCTCAACTATCGAATTTGTACCCTGTCGCCACGAACAGGGTGCGGCTTTTATCGCCAATGTTTGGGGACGGCTCACCGGCAGTGCAGGAGTCTGCCTCGCAACCCTGGGTCCGGGTGCCACCAATCTGTTGACCGGCGTTGCTGATGCCAATCTTGACAAGGCTCCCCTGGTAGCTCTTACCGCTCAGGGCGGGCTCGACCGGCTGCACAATGAGAGCCATCAGTTCATCGATGTCATTAACATGTTTCGGCCTATCACCAAATGGAACGGCAATATCCCTTCTCCTCAGGTTGTATCAGAAGTAGTACGGAAAGCGTTCAAAATAGCCGAAATGGAAAAGCCGGGGGCCACCCATATTGAACTTTCAGAAGATGTCGCCTCGCAGGAAGTACCGGACTCCCTCTCTCCCATCAAACCGAAACGTGTTCGCCGCCCCGCCTCCGACTACAAGGCGATCGAACAAACTCTTGAACGACTTAAATCAGCCCACAACCCCCTGATCATTGCCGGAAACGGTGCTATACGAAAGTTGGCGAGCAAACACCTTACAGAATTCGTAACCCGGCATAACATTCCCGTTGTTTCCACTTTTATGGGGAAAGGAGCTGTTTCCGACCGGCTCGATCAGTCCTTGTTCAGCATCGGACTCGGATTTAATGATTACGTACTGGAAGCTGTGGAAGAGAGTGACCTGGTCATCGCCGTGGGATATGATATCGCTGAATACCCGCCTCAACGATGGAATCCCAACGGGGATAAACCGATCATTCATATCGATTTTGATCCGGCAGAGGTATATACTCATTACGATCCCGAAGTGGAAGTGATTGGTGATATCTCCGCTGCTTTATGGGAGCTGAACGAAAAACTGAATGACTCCGACCTTAACTATACAAACTGGTATGAACCTGTTCGGGGACGGATCAGGGAAGACATTCACAGCTACCGGTTGAAAGAGGGAGACCCGTTTACGGTTCCGGGCGTCCTGCTTGAACTTCGCGAACTGCTGGATGATGATTCTCTGCTTATCAGCGACGTAGGTACCCATAAAATGTGGATTGCAAGAAATTATCCAACCTACTGTCCAAACGGTTGTATTATCAGTAACGGATTGGCCAGTATGGGGATCGCACTACCGGGTGGACTTGCAGCCGGTTTACTCAATAAGGACCGTCAAATTGTTTCGGTGATGGGCGACGGGGGTTTTATGATGAACAGCCAGGAACTGGAAACGGCCAGACGGCTAGGTGTGGGATATGTCAATATCATTTTTAATGATAATGACTACGGGCTTATTAGCTGGAAACAGTATCAGCATCATGAACGATCGGTGAGCACGCGTATCCAGAACCCCGATTTTAAAAAATATGCCGACTCATTCGGTATATCAGGATACCGTCCGGAAAATCTCGGGGAACTAAAATCAATACTTAAACAGGCGATTGAACTGAAAGAACTGTGCATCATCGAGATTCCGATATCAACTCATGTAAATAATGAATTAACTACAAAATTGAAAACCTGGTGGAGGGACCGCTAATGGCTTATGAAACTATCAACCCGGCGAATGAAGAAAAAATAAAAACTTTCGACTCTCTTGGCGATGAGGAGATGAAGAAAGCGATCGAAAAAGCCGACTCTGTTTTCAGGGAATGGAGGCAAACCACCTTTTCAGATCGAACCAAGCTACTCAAAAAAACTGGAGAACTCCTTCGTCAGCGCAAGGAAAAACTGGCAAGAATGATGACCCTGGAGATGGGTAAACCGTTCAAAGACGGAATGGCCGAAGCTGAAAAATGCGCCTGGGTCTGTGACTACTATGCTGAAAACGCCGAGTCGTTTCTATCGGAAGAGCCTGTGGATTCGAATGCCTCGGAAAGTTTTATTACATACAATCCACTCGGTGTTGTTCTGGCGGTCATGCCCTGGAATTTTCCATTTTGGCAGGTATTCAGATTTGCCGCTCCTGCTACGATGGCAGGCAATACCGGCCTGCTTAAACACGCATCAAATGTACCTCAGTGCGCCTTGGCTATCGAAAAACTTTTTACAGATGCCGGATACCCCGACGGCGTGTTTCAAACCCTGCTTATCAATAACAAACAGGTAGCCACACTACTTGAACACCCGGCTGTAAAAGCGGCGACTCTTACCGGCAGTGAGTACGCCGGAAGTGCTGTGGCCAAAAAAGCGGGTGAAATGCTGAAAAAGACGGTTCTTGAACTGGGGGGTAGTGACCCTTATATCGTCCTGGCTGATGCCGACCTTAAACAAGCTGCCAAAAACTGTGCCACCAGCCGGATGATTAATGGCGGGCAAAGTTGTATAGCTGCGAAACGCTTTATCGTGGAAAAAGGGATTGTAGATGAGTTTACCCGGCTTTTTACGGAACATATCAATACCTATCAAATGGGGGATCCAACCAAACCGGAAACCAACCTCGGCCCCATGGCACGGCAGGATATTCGCGATGAGGTTCATGAACAGGTACAGAAAAGCATTGCTGCCGGTGCAACGTGTCTGCTTGGAGGAGAGATACCGGATATGAAAGGAGCCTGGTACCCCCCCACTGTCCTTACTGATGTAAAAAAAGGAATGCCCGCATTCGACGAAGAGATCTTTGGCCCAGTTGCCGCCATCATTGAGGCGGAAGATGAGGAGCACGCCATTGAGCTGGCTAACGATTCAAAGTATGGGCTGGGCGCCGCCATCTTTACTCGTGATGAGGACAAAGGGCGGAAAATTGCCGCTGAAAAGCTGGAAGCGGGATGCTGTTTTGTCAACGAGTTAGTCCGTTCCGATCCCCGTCTCCCCTTTGGTGGCATCAAGCTAAGCGGTTATGGACGGGAACTTTCTGTGCAGGGAATCCGGGAGTTTGTGAACCTGAAGACGGTTTATGTGAAATAGATTTGCAGGAATGAACGATACGGCATTCTCACAACATTTCTTGAAAAACGATTAAGCCCGGTAAAAACCGTTTTTACATTGTGTGTATACGAGTTGGACCGGTCGTTCCGGTCTTACATGAACGGACTCGGATTTGAAACATTGGGACCAGCTCCTTGCAAATTTCTTGGGGTGCTCCCCATCCCCAGTCCTCTCTGAAGGTCATGGTACCCAGACAAAGTTCGGAAACTCGAAGTCCGGTTTTGCCTAACAGTCTGTAATTCATCTCAGTTTTTTTCTGTTTTAATTGAACTATAACTATATATAACTGAAAACATAATGACAGTCTTATTCTGTAGCAATAACTGTCAATATTGACAGGCGGGATTTAATCAAAAAAAGAGATGACGTTTTTTAACAAACGTCATCTCGATTTATTATAGGTTTTTCCCTATCCGAAGTATGCAATTAAGCATTCATCATATTATGACTAGGTTAAAAACTATA
>SLOU01000262.1 GCA_007132385.1 Balneolaceae bacterium
CAATTTACCGGCTGTTTTAACAGTCGTTGCATGCGGATCATGACTTCTTTCATCAAAAACGGTTTTGCCATATAATCATCGGCTCCCAGATAGAATCCGTCTTCTACATCTTTCTCCCTGTTTTTGGATGAGAGAATGATAATTTTTGGTTGATGAGGCAGATGTGCTGCCCGAATTGCTTTTAATACACTTAAACCGGGCAGTCCGGGCAACATCAAATCAAGCAGAATGATATCCGGACATAACTCTTTTGCCAACTCTAACCCTTCCCAACCATTCTTACAACCCCTGAACTGATAGGGAAGCGTCTTGAATCTGTATTTAAACAGCTCTAACAAAATTTCGTTGTCTTCGATCATCAGAACGGAAGGCTTCTCTTTTGCCAGGAATTTACCGGAATCCCTGTCAATGAATAATTTACTTGCCCCCCGCCCATTGACCTTTGGCGAGCCTTGTATCTTGTCTGTTAATTGCATTTTTCACTTGATGATTAAAGCGTCATTAACCCCTGTTTACTTTTGACGCAAAGATAAATCTTTCAATTATTGGTAATAATAAATTTTTTCTAATCCTAAAGAAGGAAAATATATATACTCTAATATTATAGTTTCATACATCTTTTTGTCAGGACGCTAAGTATGATATGAAAAATACCGGTAACAGTGGTAGTTAATATATTTTAATTTACAGTTAATAGTTGCCTTGCGAACTGTTTCTCTCAGAGCGGGTTACCAAGATTAAAAAACAGGCCAAATGGAATTAAGCTGAGTCGTTTTTCGGGTCAAAAAAATCAGGTGTCTGATTGTTTTGACAAACTCTTCCAGGCTCCGGCAAGTACATTCCCAAGTGGAAACAAAACTGTATTTGATATGACAGCTGGTTACATTTACCGGTATTAAAATAACCCTTAAAAAAACTTCAGGTAACCTTTTCCAGGTTATTCAAAAGGTGGTGCAGATGAGATTCAATCGCTTCAAAAGGACGGTACCCACGAGTAATCACTCCTGTCTCCTTACCGAATTTTAAAAGCAGAGTAGGGAAGGAGGTAGCGCCGTAACGTTTGCACCAGTCAAACTCGTTTTGGGTTTTCTGGCGAAATTCTTCACTTTCGTACGCTTTTTTAAATGCCTGAAGATCTACCTCAAAATCTTGCAGAATTTGTTCGTAAGTCTTCAAATCGTTCATATTTTTACCATTTTGAAAGAATTCAATCTTTAGCCGGATACCAAAATCGACGGCTTTATCGGGAGCGAGTTCTTTCATTACGGTTTGAGCGATGCACGGGGGTTCGGAATCGTAAAAGTAACTCCCTTCCTCGACAACCATTTTGAAATTCTCGCCAAATTTTACCCCTGTCACATTTTCAACCTGGGGTAGAGAGTTTTTGATATAACCATATCCATCCCGAATCGTCTCGGCCCGGGACCCGGTTGCCAATCCGCCGGGGACGATTTCAAAGTTCATTCTGTCGGCAAATCGCTCTCTCAACTTCTGCAATACCGGATGGAAACCGTAGCACCAGCCGCATAAGGGGTCGTAAGCGTAAATAAAAGTAGGTTTATTCATGTCGATCCAAATTATCGAAATTCTGTGAACTGGGTCATTAAAATCAAAATTAAATCAAGATTCGTTTCATTCACTCCTCCGATTTAACCCAACTGTAAGCAGCAGCTACTTGAAAAGTCTTAGAAAAGTTTATATTGAATAAAACGACGGATACCAACAATTTTCAATTTTATAAATTGATTAATTCTTGACTTCAGAGCAAAACAGGCCTGTTACGTCCCGTACAATTGGGTTTTTTGGTGCTTTAGGAATTGGTGTCGGGGCCATGGTAGGTGGTGGAATACTGGCTCTGGCAGGTGTAGCCTTTGCCGTTAGCGGCCCTTCTGCAATCCTCGCATTCGGCCTTAATGGATTAATTGCATTTGTAACTGCGCTGAGTTTTGCTGAAATGGCCTCAGCAAACCCTCAATCAGGGGGAACATACACATACGCAAAAAAAGCACTTTCATTACAGGTAGCATTTGGGGTGGGTTGGATTGTATGGTTCGCATCGCTTGTCGCCGCTGTACTATATGCCCTTGGGTTTGGAGCCTTCGCCATTTTTGCCTTGCAACAAATTCCTGTGAATGGTTATGAATGGCTCTTTGAGCTTGGAATGATGCCGGTAATACTTGCACTTGGGGCGATCGGGTATTTTGCATTCAACCTTATTCGTGGTACCGGTGAAGGCGGTGCTTTTATTAATATCGGAAAGCTCCTTGCTTTTGCAGTACTAATTGCCGGCGGACTTGCCGTTTTTGTCCAGACTCCTTTTTCTCATATTACGCAAAGCCTGGACCCGTTTTTTTCGGATGGGTTCAGCGGAGTCATTGCCGCTATGGGTTACACATTTATAGCATTTCAGGGATTTGACCTCATTGGCTCGGCAGCCGGTGAAATCCGAAATCCGGAAAAAACCATTCCTAAAGCGATGACTGGGACTCTTGCTGTGGGCCTTGCCATATACATACCCCTGCTGTTTGTCATGATGACTATCGGTGTACCACCCGGTGAATCCATTGCCGGGATGAGTGCTGAAAACCCGGAAACGGTATTGGCCATTGCGGCACAAAACTACCTTGGAGCTTTTGGATTTTGGCTGGTTTTGATTGCCGGGATATTCTCTATGCTCTCCGCATTGCAGGCCAACCTCTTTGCAGCTTCACGCATTGCATTGAAGATGGCCAATGACAGAACACTCTCACACCATCTTTCCACCGTCGACCGTAAACATGGAACACCGGTCAATTCAATTTTTATCACATGCAGTATCGTTGCCCTGCTTGTTTTGATATTGCCGGATGTTGCTGCAGCCGGTGCCGCTTCCAGCCTGATTTTTCTCATCACTTTCGCATTGGCGCATCTTATTATGATATTAATGCGCAACCGCAGTTATGAAAAGAGAACCACCTTCAAAGCACCCATGTTCCCTGCACTTCCCATTGCCGGGATGATCGCCTGTTTGGGCCTTGCATTTTTCCAGGCAATTGTGGTTCCTTCTGCCGGTTTTATATCGCTGCTTTGGCTTCTTGCCGGATCCGCGCTATTTATCTCCTTTTTTGTAAAAAAAGCCCAGACAATAGAAGCTTCAGAACAAGCTCTGGATCCCGACCTGGTTCGCCTCAGAGGATTAAGCCCTCTTGTATTGCTTCCGATCTCTAATCCTGCCAATGCCGAGTCGATGGTTTTTGTGGCCAATGCACTGGCTCCACCGGTTGTTGGGCGAGTACTTCTGTTATCCATTGTAATCCCGAGCAAGGAAAAAGATGATATTGAAAAACGGCTCACTGTCAGCCGTGACGTAACGCAGCATGCACTCAAAGCTTCATTTGAGGCTGGACTGCGTCCCGACACCCTGACTACAATCGCGGATCATCCATGGGAGGAGATTGAACGTGTTGCAAAAGTACACAATTGCCGGAGCCTGTTATTGGGATTAAGTGATCTGAACGATTTTCAGACCTCTCAAAATCTCGAAAAACTGGTAAAACAGGTGCAAGCTGACGTAGTTGTGTTCCGTCAGCCATTCAGCGGCTGGAAGATCACTCAGGCACGAAAGGTACTGATACCCGTAGCGGGTTTTGACCGTCATGATCCGCTCCGGGCAAGAGTTGCCGCCAGTCTCTGGCGTGCCTCACAGCCTGATATCACCTTTATACAAATTCTGCCATCAGACACACCTGAGCAAATAATTCAAAAAACCCGGGTCAAGCTATCACGATTTGCAGGACGAATCATACCCGGAAAAACTGACGTAGAGGTCATTACCGGTGATAATTCAAAGGATCTGCTTATTAAGAAGGCTGTCGAATATGACCTGGTAATTATGGGCCTGGGCAAGCCGGGCTCCGGGAGAAAAGCATTTGGAAGTGTTGCGCTGAGCCTGGCTGAAAAAACAAATACAGCGTTGATATTTATCAGTAAGAAATAATTTATTCAAAAATTGTCATTCGGGGTATAATCTAATGACAATTTTGGGTTCATTCATTTTGACCCGTATCCTTGCCGCTCCTCACCGGGTGATTGATTCCGGTAGTCTTTTCCACATCAAGTACGAAAGCAATGCCTTTGCCAGGTTCGTTCAGATCTCCGGCTTTTACGATCGCTTCCAGCACCTTTTCGGTAAGAGCCTTCGGAACGAGAGTCAGAAGAATTTCCTTTTCCGGTTCAATCGTGAAGGAAAACAGCTTTGCTTTTTCATGAACCCCGGAACCCCGTCCGTGAATAAACGTTCCGCCTTCTGCACCGGCTTCGAGAGAAGCGTCGAGCACCTTGCTGCAGTGTCCTTTATTGACAATAGTCACGATAAGATCAAATTTTACATCCTGTTCCATAATGACATGTGGGTTTGTGAATTAAAAATCCTTTTCAAGCAGGTGTGCGATTCCGGTGACACTCCGGCTGTTAATAACAAATCCAACTCCTGTTCCCGGTTTATTCAGCTCCGCAGTGTTAGAAACGTGATCCAGTACATCCTGTACAATACTGTTTTGTGCCAAACACAAAATAATATTCTTCTCGGGTTCAATTTTGACCCCGAATATCGAACCGGTTTCATGTGTTCCTACTCCTTTGCCACCGATAACAGTTCCACCTTCAGCACCGGCCTCTTTACACGCTTTAATGACATCTCTTGCAAGACCTTTCTTCACGATAATAATAATCAGTTTAAAATGGTCACCAACTTTGTCAATCATCGGTTTGGGATTCTTTAATTTGATATAATAGGCCTAAAACCAGCACGGTCATTATCGGTGCCAGGGCTACTAAAGCGATCATACCAAAACCATCGATCAGAGGGTCTCTGCCATCCATCGCTTCGGCAAAACCAAGTGCGATAGCCAGGATGAAAGTAACGGTCATCGG
>SLOU01000061.1 GCA_007132385.1 Balneolaceae bacterium
CATTCCGGAAGATAGGGAAATACTGTTTTTACCAGACAGGTTTCTTGGCGGTTATGTGGAGATGGTAACAGGCCGGGATTTGCATATCTGGCAAGGGGAATGTCATGTCCATGAAAAAATCGGTGAAATTAATCTTGCCGAAAAACAAAAAGAGTATCCGAATGCCGAGTTCCTGATTCATCCCGAATGTGGCTGCTCCACATCCTGTATGATGAAATCATCCATGTATTTTGACTGTAAGGATGGACATATTCATTCCACCAGCGGGATGTTGAAGCGTGCACGGGAGTCGGAGGCCAGTGATTTTGTCGTAGCTACGGAAACCGGTATTATTTATCGAATGGAAAAAGAGAATCCGGATAAAAAATTTCATGCGGCTCATGAAGAATCTGTTTGTGAATATATGAAAATGATTAACCTTGAAAACCTGTTCGAATCACTGAAATATGAACAGTTTGAGGTTAAAGTACCGGAACATCTTGCCAGGCAGGCACTTTTACCCATCGAAAGAATGCTTCAGATTGGTTAATCTTTTTTAATAGCACTATGCTTAAAATCGTAGTAATCGGGGTTTGGTGAGCACTTAGCAACTCAAATGCCAGGAATGTATCAAACAGCTGCTCAAGTGGCTGAACTTTCAAGCCTTTCTAAAATTTCCTGCAGTGTGAGCATTTCCTCTTCGCTGGCTTCCATATCCCTGTAGGTAAATTTACCTTGTTCAAGTTCATGATCACCAATGAAAATAGCATACGTTGCATTTTCACGGTTGGCATCTTTCATCTGGGCTTTCATAGATCGTCCCATATAATCCATAGTGGCGGAGATTCCTTTTTTCCTGAGTATGGGAAGTGTTTGTAATGCCCATGTCCGGGCTGCACCGCCAAGAGTGACCAGGTAAACATCAACTGATTTTGGCTCACCCAGTTCAATACCGAGCTCTTTACATGCAATGAAGAGCCGTTCTATCCCTGCTGCAAATCCGATTGCCGGTGTTTTTGGCCCACCGATTTCTTCCACAAGCAAGTCGTAACGTCCCCCACCGGCCAGGGCATCTTGCGAGCCGAGATCCGGGCTCACCAGTTCAAATGCGGTTCGGGTATAGTAATCCAGACCGCGTACGAGATGAGGATCTACTTCATAAGGAATAGAAAGTTCATCCAGATAGTGGCAGACTTTTGAAAAGTGACCGGCTGACTCCTCATTCAAATAATTCTCGATCAGGGGTGCATTTTCGATCAGGGGCTGATCCTCTTCCTCTTTGGAATCGAGTATTCGCAGCGGGTTTTTCTCCAGCCGTTTTTTGGAAATCTCACTCAACTGTTCCCTATAGGGCTGGAAAAACTTGACCAGAGCCTTTTTATAGCTGTCACGGCTTTCAGGGTCACCAATGGAATTCACTTTTAATTTGGTATTGGTAATTCCAATCCGGTTGTAGATATGCATCATAAAAGCGATACACTCAGCATCGGCCACTGGGTCGTCGCTGCCAAGGATTTCAATTCCAAACTGGTGGAACTGACGCAGGCGGCCTTTTTGTGGGCGTTCGGCCCGGAACATCGGCCCGATGTAGTATAATTTTTGGGATCCGCCACGTTGATCAAGATGATGTTCTACAAAAGCTCGTGCGACAGGTGCAGTACACTCAGGGCGTAAAACATAGTGGTCGTCCCCCCGCTTGAATGCAAAAATTTCTTTGGAAACGATATCTGTAAGTTGGCCAACCCCTCGAACGATCAGCTCAGTCTGCTCCATAATCGGGGTTCGAATCTCCTCAAAATTGAATATTTTTGCTTCCCGGCGAATTACATTTTCCAGGGTCTGCCATTTCTCGATTTCACCTGGCAGGATGTCGTTCATTCCCAGGTGGGTCGTATACTTCGCTTTCGCCATGTAAAGATGTTAGATGATTAAATTTTCAATCGTGGAAAGATAAGAGGGAATAAAGAAAGGGCAAAGCCGGAGTAGTAAATTAAAATGGAAGTGTTCAATCGAAAAAATCAGTAAAGATAGTTAACCGTAACCCTTATAAGCAGTTTCCTGTGTATGAAAGAATGATCGAATTGAAATAACCATACCCACTCTCCGTTTTAATACCTATTTTCTTTCGCAATACGTTATCTGCAATCATATAATCCCGAAACAATGAATCTTGTTTATTCAATGATTCCGGTGTTATTGGTACTATTATTTCAGCCGGTTTATGCCCAGGAGCTGATATATGAATCTGGTGGAGACCTGATCAGGGAGCAGGCGGCATTTAATGTTTACCACTACGAGCTGGATCTCAGGGTAAATCCCCAGGACAGTACGATAGCCGGAACCGTTGTGGTCCGGGCGGATATCGTTCAGCCGACAGATGTGATTGTACTCGATCTGGATCCACGGTTTGAAATTGAGTCGATATCGGAAGTTGCAGATGGGGGGAGCAGAAAGCTAACATATGAAACACAAGAGAACTCAAAAAGAGTCTATATTTATTTTCCCTTTACGCGTCAGCCAGCCGAGAAAATTAAAGTAACCGTTGAGTATAACGGCCAACCACTGGTAGCTGCCAACCCGCCGTGGGATGGTGGATTTGTCTGGAATGAGACTCCATCCGGTGAACCCTGGATTGGTGTGGCTTGTCAAACAATCGGAGCATGGGTATGGTGGCCGAACAAGGATCACCCTTCCGATAAACCCGACTCGGTCTCGCTTAATTTTACACTTCCAGAAGACCTGGTGGTGGCATCGAATGGATCCTTGCGCGGTACTACAGATTCCGGGGATGGTTGGAAGACATGGCATTGGTTTAATTCCACGCCGATCAGCAATTACAATGTCACACTGAATGCTGCACCGTATGAGACTATTTCGGAACCGTTTCAAAGTGTGACAGGAGAAGAATTTGAATTTACATTTTGGGTTTTGCCGGAGTTTTATGATGATGGAAAAGAGTTGTTTCCGGAACTCAGAGATCAGATGAGGTTCATGGAAGAGCTGCTCGGACCGTACCCGTTTCGAGCGGATAAATACGGTGTTGCTCATACACCTTACCTGGGGATGGAACATCAGTCGATTATAGCCTATGGTGCTGGTTTTCGACATGGAAGTCTTTTTGGTCAATTTGCTCCATTTGACGATCTCCATCAGCACGAACTTGCACACGAGTGGTGGGGAAATATGGTAACAGCCTGGGACTGGAGGGATTTTTGGATACATGAAGGGTTTGGTACTTATATGCAGGCACTTTATGCGGAGCACCTTGGGGGAACAGAAGCTTATCACGATCTTGTTAGATACTTCCGGCGGATGATATCATCGGAGTGGGAGATTGCACCGTTCAGTTATCAATCATCGGTTGATGTATATGGAGGCGGACGCGGGGGCGATATCTACTACAAGGGAGCGACGGTTTTGCATACACTCCGGTACCTGCTGGGTGATGAGCTTTTTTTTGAATCATTACGCAGGTTTCTTTACCCAAATCCGGATCTGAGAATGGCATTGGACGGGAGTCACATTCGATTTGTAACGACCGATGACTATCTGGAAACGGTAAATGAAATGACCGGAGAGGATTATTCCTGGTTTTTTGAGGTTTATGTCAGAAGAGCAGATTTGCCACAACTGTCGAAAACAAGAAACGATGATGGACTGTTACTGGAGTGGCGTGTGCCGGAAGAGATCGACTGGCCGATGTCTGTGGAAGTAATGATAGATGATCAAATAATACGTTATGAACCAAAAGAAGGGCGTCGTTCAATATGGATTGAAGCCCCGCCGGATGCAGAATTAACGGTTGACCCAAACCGCTGGATTCTAATGGAATTGGAAGCAGAGTAAATTACTCAATTGGTTCTGCGTGGTATCTTCGTCTGTATTGTTTGAAAATATGCCAGAAAGAACGAAAAGACCGCACTTCATCCCGTACAATCAGTACAGTGCCGGGCACTTTTTCACCAAGGGTTTCAGGAATGGAACCAAAAAGTGCACGTTCAAATTTCGTTGATCTTGTTGCACCAATGCATGTGGTATTGAAGTCTTTTGCAACCGATACAAGCAATTTTTCAATATCATCTGATACGATGACACGGGTTTTGTACTTTCCTATATCGGAAGCAATATCATTCACGGTTTGCTTTATCAGTTTGCGGCCATAAGTCTTCAGTTCTTCTTCAGAAGCATCGGTATCAAATTTCTGTACATTCACCAATGTAAGAGTTGCTTCAGGGTCATTCTTGACCAGGTCAACTGCTCGTCTTACTGCAGCTTGGGAGTGAGGGCCTGTCCCGACGAATACAACGGTATTGCCTACGATTTTTTTGCCCAGACTGCTTTGTTTGATAAGAGTAACTTTACAGGGAGCCTTTCTGACAATCGGGTCGATAATCGATCCCAAAATAAATTTTCTTCGTTTTCGCCGTCCTTTCCAGCCAAGTATAATTTCATCGGCCTGTTCTTTCCTGATGGTATTTAATACAACTTTACTTACATCACGCCCCAGTACAACTCTTGTTTTCAATCCTATGTTTAATTGTTTGGCAATTTCTTTGGACTGATTCAAAATATTCTCACTTCGCTGGATGCGTTCTTGTTCATATTCTACTTCTTGGGCAAGTGCAGTTTGATCCGGAACGGTAATAACATTCAATGCAATAACCTCTGAATGTTCGTGTACGGAAGCACAGAGAGAGGCAAGCCTTAATAGTTCACTTTGCGATCCAGGGTTTGCAATGGGGACGATGATCCGATATGGCCGGGTTTTTTGTGGTACTGTTTTCATCGATTCCATTACTGCATCTCCAATAATACCTTCTCGATCGACTCGTTGCCTGCCGTAAGCAAAATACCATAAACCACCGACAATAACGATACCAACTCCCCCAATCAGGGGCAAGGTATCCATCATACCCAATACAGCGATTCCGGAAACTATTCCGAAGATCTGGACCCAGGGGTAAAAAGGAGATTTAAATTTTGGTTTATACCAGGTAGGATTCTGAAGCCTGAAAGCGATGAGTGCGATATTTACCAGAATATAAACCACAATTTGAAATGCTCCAGCTGTTTTAGCAATTTCTTCGACTGGTAAAAGAAGAATGATAGCAAGCATTGCACCTCCGGTTACTAATATTGCAATAACAGGTGTGTGAAGTCTTTTGTTAACATATGCGAAGATTTCGGGTAATAACTTATCGCGACTCAAGGCGAATGGGTATCGAGATGCTGTCAGAATTCCGGCATTGGCTGTACTTACAAGTGCAAGTATAGCTGCAATGACAATCAGTATCACTCCGAAAAATCCAAAAAACGGATCAACAGCATCAACCATGGGAATATTGGATCCGGCAAGCGTTTCACTGTCGACGATACCAACAAGAACAAAAACAATCAGGGCATATAATACAGTCGTAATACCTAGTGATAACAGTAGTCCCAAAGGGAGATTTCGCCCTGGATTATCGATTTCTTCGGCAACCGCAGCAACTTTTGTTACACCTCCATAGGAAATGAGAACCATGACAGTTGCACTGAAAAGTCCCATTGCACCATCGTCATAGAAAGGGTAATAATGGCTGCCACTAATATTGAACAGGCTGACAAGAATAAATGTAGCCAGAATGATGACCATGATAATTACCATCAGAATTTGGAGGCCACCTGTTTGTTTTACACCTATGATATTTATCAGAATCAACACAGTTCCAATAATCAATGCCACAGCTTCTACTGATGGCAGATAGATAACAGTCATCAGGTAAAACATACCCCCAACAAGAGCTAAAGAGCCCTTAAACATCAACATTAACCAGGTGCCAAGACCGGCTATCGTTCCGGCACCCGGTCCAAGTCCTCTTTCAATAAATATGTAATCGCCTCCAGCCTCTGGCATGGCAGTACCAAGTTCACAAATACTGACCGCAGCAGGAAAGACTAAAACACCTGCCAGAACAAATGCAAGAATAACAGACGGACCCGCTTCAGCCATTGCTAATCCCGGAAGTATGAATATTCCACTACCAATCATTGCTCCCATACTGATCGCAATGATGGAGGTAAGTCCGAGCTCTCGTTCAAGCTCCTGCTTTTTTTCCATGAACTATTTTTCCTTTATAGGGTTCTTTTTTAAAGAAGATAGGCTTTGAATATTTCTGTAATAGATCTTAAATGCCACTGCCCTACCCGTGAACTCAACAGGTTTTTTACTTTTATTTTTTTAATAAAAATCTGTAAGGATTCGTTCTTAAGCCGATCATAATAAAACAAACTTTAATCAGAGTCACAAAAGAGAGAAGAGAGAATGAATACCAGGAATAGCCGTAGGATCGGTATGTCAGTTTTTGTTGTTTTAACAATGTTCATTTCGGGGTTGTGGGATTCCGTTGTTCGAGCCCAGCCTGTAGATGTGATCGTATCGAAAGAACCGGGTTTGTCAGAAGTGCTGCCAAATGAAGAGTTTAACCTGATTGTTTCAATCGATGAACCGATCGATTTTTATTACTTCAGTGCGGAAGTTGAATACGATGCTGAAAATTTCAATTTCCTTTCTATTGAAACTACCGGATTGACCGATGGTGGTATAAAAGCAGATGGTGAAGTGGGAAACAGCCGGATCGGAGTGTCTGTATCCCGAACAGATACCGAACCGATTTCTGATTCAGGAAACTTTTTGGTGATAACGTTCAGGGTCAATGAAAAAGCCGATGCCGGTGAATTTGAGTTTCATTTTGACAACTATGAAATAGGAGATTCAAATGGAGACCTTTATCTATTGAATACGATGGAATCGGCAAGTATCGAAATAGGTGAGGGGATTGGAAAGGCTATGCTGGTTCTGCCGGAAGTAAATACCATAAATGAGGGTGAACTTTTTCCTGTATCGGGAAAAGTTTATGCAAGTGGAGTAACGTCTGATGAGTCAAACCATGAAAGGATGACGGCTTGGGTTGGTGCAGCCTCCAACGATTTGGATCCGGGTAGCTGGAGTGAGGCTGAATGGAAAATGATGGGCTGGGATGATGAGACAGAGTCCTATTTTCACTATTCGGCAGAAATAGGTCTCTTCCGTGATCCGGGAGTCTATTTTATAGCACTGAGATTCCAGCTTGATGATGGAGACTTTTATTACGCGGGTTTAGACGGGTTCTGGAGACCGGATGAAAATCCTTCTGCGGAATTGGTAATTACGGAAGCTCCCGCTTTTCGTTATACCGTGGCCGGTTGGGATTTCGCCCAGAGACAACTTACCCCAACATCATCAGTTCCGGTGAATGATCTTGTACACGTAGAATTGACCGGTGCTTCACTTAGTGGCAGTGATCCGGTTCCGGTCCAGACATCCGGAGGTATTACCTTTTTAAATACAAATAACTGGCACGGAACAGAAGATAATCCGGAAAAATATATTTCTGTTGTAATTTCAACCGAACAGTTTCATGAAATTCAACTTAGCTCAAGTCATACAAGTACTCCTTCCGGGCCAGGTATTTTTGAAGTACAGCTCAGTTTAGATGGAGAAGAATGGGAGAGCCTGGAAAACGGGGAGATTGATCTCCGGGAGACAAGTACGGTTCACTTGCAGGGTTTGCCCTTGCCGGAAGAGTATCATAACCGCGAAGCTGTTCATATCCGCTGGCTACGAACCCTGGATGAAAGACAGAGCGGAAATGGAGATACGATATCACCAAGCGGCGCCCATCGTATAGGAGATATTCAGATTACTGGCACGAATATGGAACCACACCGGGTTGAAGTACTGCCGGGAGATTTGAATAATGATGGTATCGTAAATGCACAGGATGTGCTTGCTTTGGGAACATACTGGATGAGTGAGGGCCCGAAACCGGTTTACGATTTTATACAATTTGAACCCCGTGAAGTGGAAGCCTGGATTCCTGAACCTGCTACATATGCAGATGCTAATGGAGATGGAATTGTGAATCAAAAAGACCTGCAACCGATCGGGTTAAACTTTGGCAAATCCGCTGGTCAACTTCAGCAGGTAGATAATCGGGGACAGAAACCACTTGCCCGAATAACATTGCCGGAACTTGACACAGGCCAATGGATCGATTTGAAGATTCGAAGCAGTAAAAAGAAAAAAATAAATGGTATTTCCTACAGACTATCTGTCGATGGGATAGACGCTTCAGAATGGCATATCGATGAGAAACTGCCTGAATGGGCGGGTACCTGGAATGAAGAAAATACTCTCATTGAATTTCGATATAAAGACAATCATGCTTATGAAGAAGCGATCAGCTTTCAGGGAAGATCCGGTGGTTTGGAAGTACAAGAATTTGTTGTTGTACGTATCCGGGCTGAGGAGCGATGGGATATTCAGCCTGTGTTGTCTCTTGAGTGGGCGGTATTCAGTAACCCTGCAGGTTCAATCGAGCATTTGAAAGATGTGGACATTGAATTGTTGCTGATGGATCAGGAACAGCAGTCATCGGAATTGCCAAATCGTACCTTGCTTTATCAAAATTATCCAAATCCTTTTAATCCAACGACAATTATCAGCTATGATCTTTCATCGGCAGCTACAGTTCGTCTGGATGTTTTTAATATCATAGGTCAGCATGTAACGACATTGGTTCATGGAGAGCAAACTGCCGGTGCCCATCATATTAATTTTGATGCTACCGGTTTAGCTACCGGGATCTATTTATATCGTTTACTGGCCAATGAAAAGATACTTTCGAGGAGTATGATGTTGGTTAAATAGTATCTAGTGGCTGGTCGGTAAAAGACATATAATGTATTGAAAAACCTGAAAACCGATCTCTCATTCACAGTATCTTTCAATTGTGTCGCTTTTTTTGAACGAAAGGCGACTCATCAATCAAAAACAAGAACCTTTCTTAAGATCAGGGTTCATGGAGTAGTGGGGTGATACAACAGGCCCCCACGATTAAATCGTGGGGGCACTGTGTATTTATTAAAAACTATAAAACTCAATTCGTTTGATAAGAGTCTACAGCTTCTTTGATTGATTTATAGTGCTCAAATACGGTTATCAGTTTGGTTACAACCAGGATACTTTCGATCCGGTCTGATGCACCACACAGTTTTAAATTACCACCGGCATTCCGCAAGCTGGTGAGAGCCGCAATCAGGATACCAATTCCCGAAGAATTCATAAAGTTGACCCTGCTTAAATCGGCAATTACATTGGTTTTATTCTTTTCTATTAATGATTTAATTTTATCATGTAATTCCTGGGCAGCAGGCCCACCCATCATTTTCCCCTTAAATGTAAAAATAATACAATTGTACTCCTCGGAAACGGTATAATTCATTTCAATAACCCCTTTTTTGGATCTGATTGGATCGGTTAATCATTCAAGAATAAATAACTTACGCTAAAAGTAATAAAAGTTTTTAATAAATTTGCTTGTTTTTATGCTAAGTAACTTAAGTGAAGATATACAAAATACCAATAATAGCCGGACGTTTTATACTCTCAGGTAACTATTGATTAATTTTGAATTTCTTTTTTTATGATGATCGACCCTGGCAAAACTGGCAATTACAGTTTTTTTATTAACCATGCCACTAACTGGCCGAACTCATCTTTTTTTGCATCTGCCGCTTTCTTTACTTCTGAATGGTCGAGTTTACCGGGAGCGATACCTGCAGCCATGTTGGTAATCAAGGATATAGCTGCTGTTTTTATTTGTAACCTGCTGGCCTCCGAGAGTTCCGCTACGGTGCTCATGCCAACAACATCTGTACCCATTGTACGGAAAGCCTGAATTTCCGCTTTTGTTTCATAGTTAGGCCCTTTGGTAAAAAGATATGTGCCCTGCTGAAGTGTAATTCCGATCTCTGTGGCAAGATTTCTAACTTCATAAGCACTTTCTTCAAGGTTATACCTGTATGGAGTATAGGTAAGTGGAGCCCTGAGGTAATTTTGCCGGATTATACTATCGATTACCATCAAATCACCAACCCTGAACATTGTATTTACGGCACCGGCCGCGTTGGATATAATCAATTTGCCGGTTTTCAGAGCTTTGCTTATATGTACCGGTACAACCGTTTTCTGAAATGAATACCCTTCATAGTGATGAAAACGTCCGGAAAAAGCGATAACCGAATGCCCTTCAACAGTTCCACTTATCAATTCGCCGCTATGTCCGGCAACGGTTGTTGAAGGAAAACCCGGTATGGACTTGTAGGGTAGAATGACTTTATCGGAAATAAGATCAGTAAACCCGCCTAGTCCCGAACCCAGAATGACAGCGGCTTCAGGCTGAGGGGGTACGTTATTTTCCATTAAATAGGTTTTAATTTCGGTAATATAATCAGGCAGATACATTTGAAAAAACTGATTCGGTTACATACCCTTTTTTTGAATCAAAATCTGTTAAACGGAACATGGGAGTTATTGATTCATGATAAGCCATGATAATATAACTTTCCTGGTAAGCAAGCTCTTTAAGTTGTTCCCGGACCTTCATGCTTTTTTCAGGATCATAATCGAATTTGGCAGTAAATTTCTGTTGAGCAGATGATTTCCGGCCAATAATATCGCCGGCCATCATATATTTTTCATTCAACCCTTCAAAGAAAAGGATCTGTGAGAATTCTGTATGCCCGCCAACCTCCTTTGTACGGATGTCGGGATAAGGCTGATCGTCCGATTCTAAAAAATGCAGATCTGCTTTGGCATCCAGGAAGTAGATAAAATCCATTTTTGTTTCCTCATCAGTGGCTCCCTCGAGTTTCATCAGTTTTTCCCATTCATTACCATTGACCCACAATTTGGCATTAGGGAAAGTAAGTTCAAGGTATCCGTTTGAGCGTCCTGCCAAACCTCCCAGATGATCATAATGCAGGTGACTTGCAAATACATCCGTAATGTCCAGTTCACTCAGTCCGTTTTTTGACAGGTTTTTTATGATGATTTCTGTTGATGTGTTTTCCCCAAAAGCACCCAAACCAGCATCAAAAAGGATATTTCGATCCCCGGTTTGTATTAAAAAGGGATTGATTGAAAGTTTTAATGCGCCTTTATGCGGATTACCATCGATAGCAATAGGTTTGAATTTATGATCAAGTCCCACAGAAAAAGTACCTTCATACAAAGGCATTACGGCTGTTTTGTCAGACCTATTCATATACAGCTCACAATACAGCTATTGTTTCCTTTTACGGCCGGAACCTTTTTTCCCCTGTTTGCTTTCAAATTTTTCATAGGCGTCTATAATATCACGTACCAGCTTATGGCGTACAACATCCCGCTGGTCGAGGTATATAAATGAGATACCCTCTATTCCCTGAAGGATGCGTTGAATCGAAATCAATCCAGATTGCTGTTTCTGAGGTAAATCAGTTTGTGTAATATCGCCGGTAATAATAGCCCGACTATTAAACCCGATACGAGTCAAAAACATTTTCATTTGAATATTTGTAGCATTTTGCGCCTCATCGAGGATCACATAAGCATTATTTAACGTTCGCCCTCTCATATAGGCAAGTGGAGCGATTTCGATAACATTTTTGGCCAGGTAGTACTCCAGTTTTTCATATTCGATCATTTCTTCAAGAGCATCGTAGAGTGGACGCAGATAAGGATCAATTTTTTCCTTCAGGTCACCAGGCAGAAAGCCCAGATTTTCACCGGCTTCTACAGCAGGGCGGGCAAGGATAATTTTTTTGACCTTTCGTTGTTTCAAGGCCTGTACGGCAAGGGCAACTGATGTAAATGTTTTACCGGTACCGGCCGGGCCGATTGTAAATACAATATCGTTTTTTTCAGTCGCTATAAGGATGTTGCGCTGTCCCGGTGTTTTCGCTGTGATCGTATCACCGGTGTGAGTATATAAAATGGTATCAGCCGTTTCTTTTTTAAACGGTTTGTCAGATTTTGGGGCTTCTTCCACTTCTCCCTGTTCGGCAAGTGCCAGAAGAGTTTCGATATCGCTGCTGGTAACTTTTCTGTTTTTATTGGCAATGGCGACCATTTCCTGCATAATATCAGCCAGTATTTTTACTTCAATTTCAGGACCAAGGATTTTAATTCGATTACCTCTGGCTGTAATTTTGGTTGCCGGAAAAGCGCGGTCCAGCCGGCTAATATGCTCATCCTTAAAGCCGAATATTAGCGTTGGCTCTACTTCTTCAATGAAGAAAACCTCTTCTGCGATCTGATTTGCCGTATCGATAATGTTTTACAGTCTGTTAATGTTTATTGTTGGTTCGCTGTAAGTGAATTAAATTAAGTTTGGCTTTAAAATAGCTTCACTCATTCTTTCTAAACAAAATCCTTTCTGCCAAGATTTGCCTTTTTTCGGAGTAATTCAATACGCTCCGGGATATCATCAGCCCTGAAAATGCTGCTCCCGGCAACAAGTATATCAGCTCCGCTTTTTACAAGTTTTTGTATGTTTTTCAAGCCGACGCCACCATCTGTTTCGATCAGAAACTGTGTCTGTTCTTCCATTCTGATTGCTGTGAGTCTCTGAATTTTTTCGTAACTGCTTTCTATAAACGTCTGTCCACCGAATCCGGGATTTACTGTCATGATAACCACAAGATCTACAATTTTTAAAACTGGCCGGATCAATTCCAGGGAGGTGGCCGGGTTAATCGCAACACCTGTCATACAGCCATTCAACTGAATAAGATTCAGAGTTCTGTGAAGATGCGGACAAGCTTCCAGGTGCACAGTAATCAATTCTGAACCAGCATCAGCAAAGGCCTCGATATAATTATCCGGGTTCTCAATCATCAGGTGCGTTTCCAGGAACATATTGGGAGCCGAATCTCTGACAGCCGCAACTACATCAGGGCCAAAACTGATATTTGGCACAAAATGCCCGTCCATAATATCACAGTGAATCCATTTGGTTCCTGCTTTTTCACACAGTTGAAGTTGATTACCTAAATTACTGTAATCGGCGGCGAGTATAGATGGTGAAAGGATTGGAAGTTCAAATTCCATAGAATCGGTTATTCATCGTTATTATCACTGTTTTGATTGATACTGTCCGAACCTTCGTTATCGTCTTCAGCCTCATCAATGCTGTCAATGTCCTGAAGGCCATTCTCGTCTTCATCACCATTGACAACTGCTCCTGCCTCGTCAGCCTCCTGTGCATCAAAACGCTCCGAAACGATGAGGTTAACCGAATCCCCTTCACGAAGTTCGCTTCGTTCCGCAGAGTACGAAAGAACCGTATTGGGAGAAACGTCTCTTTCGGGTTGAAAACGGACTTCACCGATTCTCAGACCAGCGGCCAGCAGCTCCTGTTGTGCTTCCGGTAGTAATAATCCTTCCAGTTCAGGTATATCGACAATTTCACCACCGAGGCCGTCGCTCACTGTAAGATCTACCACAGTACCCTGTTCGACCGTATCCCCCGAGGCTATGGTCTGTCTCAGGACGGTATTTCTAAACCTGGCCGATTCCATGCTTATCGTGCCAACTTGCAATCCGTTGTTTTCTATTTGAATAGTAGCATTACGTAAAGACATGTTGACAACATCCGGAACAACCACTGTTTGTCGTTCAACGGTATTTACCGTCAGATAAATTTTGCGGTTGGGCTTTACTATTTGACGGGCTGATGGATTTTGATCGATAATATAATCGGCAGGGTAAGCAGAATGAGCTCTCCTGTCATGAATCTCATGTCGAAAGCCATATTGATCGAGCAGCTCCTGTGCCTCGACAAGGGATAGTTTGGTTACATCCGGTACTGTGATGCCTTCATTATAGTTGGTATACGCCGGCATGATCCATCTGTCCAGTACATACAAGGATGTAGCACCAAAGAAAACGACGATAGATAAAGCGATATATAAAAACTTGTTTGTTAAAATCTTCTTGAGATAATTCATATTACAAAAATACGGTTTTCGTATGGACTTAGAAACGATAGATTATACGAAATTGCTGTTGCGGTGTTCCTCCGGCAGTAGCTTCGATTCGCCGGTTTTCGAGTTGAACCGAGAAGTATCCGTCAAACGCAGAAATAATATGATTCAGTATAAGAAGAGATAACATATTATTTGAAAACCGAAATTGATCGTTGAACAGTTCTGACCGGTCTTTACCATCCCAAAACAGTGGACTCGCTTTACCGCCAAACCTGTCGATCAGAAAGGGATCATTATTATTTTGTTGATTGTATGAGTAATAATCTAACCAACCCGGTGCATATTGAAAGTATTTACTGATCAATTCATAGTATTGTTGAGACCCGTAGGCTGGCAGCGTATGGGAAAAAATGTTTGCTCCCATGTCATCGGTCACAATATAAGGGGTATTTCTTTCTACACTTCGAAGTACATTCAGATCTACAACATCCCAGTCGATACCGGTGTTAAAGGTGGCCGAGGTACCATCCATCATTTCACGCAGATCCTGAAGTTCAGAATTGGAAATCCCGTGTTGATCGTGGTAATCTATCAGCCAGTTGGCATATTGAACAACACTCCAGTTTTGATCAGCAAAATTCTCATAGTTTCTTTCTCCCCGTTGTCCGCGATTCCGCCATTCTGCAAATGAATAGATTGTTGCGGCTTCGACTGCAAGGTATATGCCTGTACGTAGCCAACGACCCCTGGCCGCCTGTGCTGAACCGGGAATAATCGCTGAACTCAGCAAAGCATAACCGGGCCTTTCTCTGACAGCAATCAGTATAGAGCTGGAAGAAGATGCTGGCGAATTATCCCGTAAAAGTATCGGAGTAATCAGGTCACTTCGATGGAATCCGGATGAAGCACCTGGATATTTTACACCGGATGAAATACCTGGAAATTTTACACCAGATGAAATACTTGGATATTTTTCACTGGATGAAGCACCCGGAAATTTTACATCAGATGATGCAAAATGCTTTCGTGGACCATCATTATAGATAAGTCTCTGGTTTCCAGCAGTTGGGATATATTCAATTTCCGGGATTTGAATGTTGTGAATGGAGTTATGATTGTTATCGAAATAACTATCTGTATTCTGTGCAATCGCAGTTGAACAAAGAAATACAATTGAATAAGAGATAAATATGAGTGCAGTGCGTTTCAAAATGGATCAAAGTCAAAGGTTAGACCGAAGTGTAATTGTAAACTGCGTCCGTATCGAACGGTATTCATATCCGAATTTATGATAAAATCTTCCGAGAAGGTGGTTTCAAAACGGTTAAGCCCATAGGATCCGCTGAGAAATAATTTCATGGGGAACAAGTAATAATTATTGAATGCGAATCGTAATTCAGCACCAACACCGGTTTTCAGTTTATTTCCGATTTTCAGTGGTGAATCCCATCCATTTCCGGCTTCAAAAAACAGTCTCGCAAAGATCTTGTCAAATGTATATTGGCCAACTTGTCTGTTTATGTTTTCAAAGAGTGGAAGATTCCATGATAAGATTGAAAGAATCGTTTTTTCACCACCAATTGCAAAATAGGGATAACTTCTCATTCCACTCAAACCACCAATATAATCAAGGTAAAAGAAATCGTCAGGATTATTTAAGTATGTAAATGCTCTTGAATGAATTCTGAGTGAGCTTCGATTGCCTGTCCCGATACCATATCGGGCATCCAGTTCAATGGAATGATTGCGGTCAGTTTCATATACCGGCGACAATACACCATCCATAATTTCATAACTATCGAGCAACCTGGATGGCTGATAACGATAGGCGATATGACCACGCAAACCTCTTGGTGCAATATCGGCATGCCGTGTTGGCTCAATCAGCTCAACATGGTAAGAAGCGGATAATGTGGTACTCTTGAAGTATTCTGATGACGAAGAGGGGACAAGCTGCCGGAGTTCGGAAGAGAAAAAGTTGTCTGTGGCCACTCGGTAAGGTGAATATGCTGCACCTAATTCTAACAAACTCCACCTGTTGAGTTTACTTCGGAGATAAATACCAGCTTCCCAGATATTGTAGGTGATATCAGCGCGTGTCGTTTCGGGCAAGCAGCTTGTACATGGAAATTCTTCAATCTGTAACCCATTCCTAACATTTCTTTTGATATTGAAAAACTCCAGAACAATGGTTGGTGACCAGCTTCTTTTGATAAATGGTAAACCGCGGTGTTCGAGGGTCAGAAAAAGATCCCTGTCAAGATTATTGAGCCGGGAAGGTTTGAAAAAATCTGTTGCCTGATCTGCCGGGAGGGATCCGAATCCAACCATGGCTCCTCCCATCAGGCTGAGTCGTTCAGTTACGTCCCTGGATGAAAAAATAAACCCCAGCTTCATATCACGCCACAAATTTTCTCCCAGATCACTTGCTTTTCCCTGACGCAAAAGACGGCTATTTCGACCACGTAGCTGTGTATAATTGTCAAAGCGAAGCAAAGGGAAAAAACTGAATCCGGTTGTCGTTTCGCTGTACGTTTTCAGGATACGCTCATCCGATGCATTGGTTGTGGGGATGTTGATGGAAGCTTCCCCGGCACCGGATGAGAGCAGATCTGCGTGATCCAGGGGTTGAAGATCCCTGTCGTCAAATTGATTTAAACGATTTATATCAGTCCCGGTGATTCCGGAAAGGTTGAAGTCTGCAGATAAATAGGTTTCTCTTTCCGGCGGAGAATAATGCCCTGACAGGACCTCGGGTTGATCAGATAAATTCAACGAGCTGATTTTATACCCATCCGAGCGATATTCGGAATAGTACAATTTATCGTTGTGAACAAAAGGTTGAAAAGCACCGCCAGGTACACTGGTCACCTTTTCACGGTGATTTCTCTCAAGTTGAATTCTGTAGATATTAAAAATACCGTCAGGGTCTGCTGAATAATAGAGAAATCTTCCTTCAGCATCTATAAACGGATCCCTGAAGTCGGTAACTTCATCAGTCAAAAGCAGTTCAGAATCTCCGATTTCCAGGTTAAATAACCGGATCTCTCTGTGGCCCAGATCTGCTGTGGTATAATAGATTTTTTTACCCCCGGGATGCCAGACCGGTGTATAAACGGTTTCACCGGATGTGTACCTGGTTAAATTTTTTAACTCTTCATCCTCCAGCCGGTATAAAAACAGATTTTGAGTTCCATTCTCCAGTCGGACGGCTGCTATGTAATTTGCATCAGGACTCCAGGCAGGTTCACGAATTCGCATGTTTTCGGTCAGTTTTTTTCTGCTTCCAGATGATAAATGATAGCTGTAG
>SLOU01000044.1 GCA_007132385.1 Balneolaceae bacterium
AAGTAGCCTGGCGATGTGAAAATCCGGAGTGCCCCCCTCAGGTTCGAGAGCGGATTATTCATTTTGCCTCCAGGAATGCAATGGATATCGAAGGCCTGGGTGAAGCGGTGGCTGATCAGTTGGTTTCAGAAGGCTTGATCATAAGCTATGCAGATCTTTATAGTTTGAAAAAAGACGACCTGCTTCCGCTGGAAAGAATGGCAGAGAAAAGTGCGCAGAACCTGGTAGATGCTCTTGAAACGAGTAAAAGCCGACCGTTTGACCGGGTTGTATTTGCCCTTGGAATTCGGTTTGTGGGCACCACGGTTGCACGTGATCTGGCTGAAAATTTCCGGTCTGTTGATGCGATTATGGATGCCGATACCGATGATTTTTTGGCGGTTGAATCGATCGGACCGAAAATTGCTGAATCAGTAATTACATTTTTTCAGATGGATGAAAACCGGAAAATCATTGAAAAATTGCGCAAAGCCGGTGTCAGACTCAAAGCAGAAGAAAAGGAAGCTATTTCTCAGAAGCTTGAAGGTAAAAAATTTGTTCTGACAGGAACATTACCCTCCTTTACACGTACCGAAGCCAAGGAATTGATCGAAAAACATGGTGGGAAAACCACATCATCTGTGAGTAAAAATACCGATTATCTTCTCAAGGGTGATTCGCCCGGAAGCAAATACGATAAAGCCGAAAAGCTCGGGATATCCATACTGGACGAAGATGATTTCCGTCAATTGATTTCATGATACATTTTTTCTGGAGCAAAGTGATTCCCTTTTAAAGTTTTTGGTTTTTTATTCAAGCAGCAGTCTGGGGTTTCATTAATTAAAAATTCTCTGATCACTTTGCCCGGGGGGAGTTCATTCCTTGCATCACAATATGGATGTCAAAGATTCAGATTAAATCTTTGTTCGCTCGGTTGATAATCAAACTTCTGATTCTCCATCTGCAACAACCATTCTGAAAAGCAGGACTCCGAGTGTGCTTAACCCGATAACAGCCAGTAGAATTTTTACAATGATCTCTTCAATGCCAATTATGGAACTCAGTGACGGAACACTCCAAACAGCTGCCACCATCGCAATCATCAACCCGAAACCGAATTTTGGTCGGTAAGGTACATGAAATTCACGGACGCTGAAACGGTAGAGGGCTAATGCCATCACACTGTAACTTGCTACGGTTGCCCAGGCAGCTCCCATCATTCCCAGCAAGGGGACCAGAACCAAATTGGCTGCAATTGTGATACCAGCACCAAGAAGCATGATGTTCGGCAGAATACCGGTTTTTTCACTAATAAATATCCCGGCAGAAAAATTGATATACCAACCGTGAAACCAATATGCAAGCAAGAGCAACGGTACAATATCGAGGCCCATCCAGTAGCGATGGTTAATCAACGTGGCATCTGTATAGGGAATTGGAATAGCTACAATCTCTGATGCAAATAGTCCGACAACCAGGTATACAGCTGCTGCAAAAAGGTTGAAATAAAGGAATGCCCTGGCGTAAAGACGGGGTGCTTCCGAGTCGTCAGAATGGCGCATAAAAAATGGCTGCCAGGCCATTCGGAACATCTGGATTAACAAAAGCATGAACACGGCTACTTTATAACACCCGGTATAGATGCCGACGATATCCTCCGGGGTGTACTCGTTGCCATAGATAGCCTCTACCCGTGCCGGATCCATCAGATTCAGGAAAAAACGGTCGAGTACTTCATTGATGGCATATCCCAGGCCTGCCGGTACAAAGGGCCATCCGAAAAGAAAAGCTTTTTGCAGCCAGTTTCGGTTCCATCTGCCTTTCATCATTGGCAGCGTAAAGAGCCAGATCGCAAGGGTAACCAGCATCGAAGCAACAAGATTGCTGATAAAAACAGCTTCAATCCCAAATCCTAGTGAGAGTATAAGGTAGAAGTTGAGAAACAGATTGAGGATCACATGGGTTGTTTTCAAAACAGCAAACAGCCAGGTTCGGCGAATAAGCCGAAGTTCGGCAAACGGTACGATCGAAAGTGTGTCAAACCAGAGAATTCCCAGCATCATCAAATAGATTCCGGAGATTTGTTCGTCTAGGTCGAGATTCAGAATCGGTATGGCAATCGGTTCGAGCAACCAGAGGATCCCCACAAAGAAAGAAGCTATGCCAAGGAGGGCAATCTGGAGCGTTTTGAAAATATGTTTGGCCTGGTCCCGGTCTTTGGCATAACGTAGATAGGCCGACTCCATGCCCATTGTGAATATGACATTGAAAAAGATGATTGCAGCATAGACAAGACCCACTATACTGTAACGGGATGTATCAAAAACTTCCGTATGAAAAGGTACAAGAAGATAGTTTACAAACCGGGCAAAAACGCTACTGATCCCGTAAATCAGGGTATCTGAAAACAGTTCGCGAAGTTTTTTCAACGGTCAGTTTTTCTTTTTGAGCAATTGTACAGCGTGAATACCTAAAATGTAACTATCTGAACCGAAACCTGTAATGATCCCGTCCATCACTCTGCCGGTTATCGATGTTTCCCGGAACTTTTCACGGGCATGAATGTTCGAAAGGTGGACTTCCACTTTGGGAATTGGTACGGTTTCCAGGGCATCACGTATAGCGACGGATGTGTGTGTGTAACCGCCCCAGTTAGCTACGATACCGCTGAAACCTTCGGAGGCTGCGGACTGAATCCGGTCAATGAGTTCTCCTTCATGATTACTCTGAAACCAGCTCAGTTCAAGTTCAGGATACGAAGCCGTTACTTTTTTTTCGATATCCACAAGCGTTTCAGAACCATAGGTATTTTTGTCACGAACACCCAGAAGGTTCAGGTTCGGTCCATTTAAAATCAGTATTTTCATCGGTTGGTTAATCTAGTCTATAAAGACCCAAATGTCGTGATAATTATATCGAAATAGAAATGTGACAGAATTCATTAAGGATGGTTAAATTCAGCAGCATCTAACTACCTGTTCATAGTCTAAACAACCGGAATTAAACAGATTTCCCGTAAATGGATCCACTTGCTCATACTCTCTTTGGAGCTGCACTGGCAGAGGCAGGTCTTAAAAAGAAAACGGCATTGGCAACGGGTACCCTGATTATAGGAGCCAATTTGCCGGATATTGATGCAATTTTCATGTTATGGGGCAGTGATACCGCTCTGTATTTCAGACGGGGATGGACTCATGGTGTGTTAGCTTTAATGATATGGCCTTTTATACTGACCGGGGCTATGCTTTTGTACGATCGTATCCGGCGCAATTGGAGACCCGGATTGCGTAGTACACGAAGTGCAAAGGGCCCCCCTCTAAAACCGGAATGGTTGCTCGTAATAGCTTATATCGGGGTTTGGAGCCATCCGCTGCTAGACTGGCTCAATGTGTATGGAGTGCGCCTGCTGATGCCGTTTTCCGACTCCTGGTTTTATGGAGATACATTGTTTATTGTCGATCCGTGGATGTGGCTTCTCACCGGTACCGGAGTTGTATTTGCAAGGTCGCAGTCCTGGCCGGGTATCATTGGATGGATAATGCTGGGTGGGGCTACGACGGCCATAGTAACGGGTGTGGCTGTAGTACCAGTGCTGGTTAAAACGGTATGGGTTGTCGTAATTTTGGGGATAGCTTTTTTCAGATGGTTAGGATGGTATCGTGGAAATGAGCGGTATATAGCTGCCGGTTGTCTTTTGTTATTAGCCGGGTATTCAATTGTGATGTTCTCCGGTTCCCGGATGACAGTTGATTACGCTGAAAGACATCTGTCGGCACAAGGGATAAATGTTGAAGATGTGATGGCTGAACCTAAACCAGCGAGAATGTTCACAAGGGGGGGAGTTGCAGCTTCGAACTCGCAATATTACTTGTTTCAGGTGAACTGGCTGGATCCGGAAAGTTTTCGGATTGTGACTATATCTCCGCGAACCATGGAACCGAACTTGATCGTACAGGCAGCTATGGAAGCGCAGGAAGTAAGGGGTTTAATGAACTGGATTCGCTTTCCACACTATGAATTACACCGGATTGAAGATGGCTGGCAGGTAACGATTCGGGATCTTCGATTTGTCGACCCTCGGCATGATGACCCTTCCGGAATAGGAATGGCAATCGTTGAATTAGATAGTCATTTGAATCCGCGATGAGTTTTTCAGAATAGATTGACCTGCGTTTGAAGTTCATACCGGTCAAAATAAAAAATCCCTGCATTCTCAATCCACGGTTGAGAATACGTTAGTTATAAGAAACTGTTACTATGCCTGCTTCTCATTTCCCTGAGCTGTGCTCTCTGAGGCATTATTTTTCTCTTCCTCAGACAATTCATCTGTGGGATCCTTTTTCTTTGCTCTGCGAAACTCTGCAATACCCTGTCCAAGCCCTCTGGCTACGTCTGGAATTTTCCTGGCACCAAAAAAAATAACGAGGATTAAAATTATAATCAGCCACTCTAAACCGCCAAATGAACCCATTGTGTCCTAATTGATTTGATTAAAGCATCAATTTACGAAAAGTTTATTAGTAGTACCTGATTTTTGCTAATGAGAAAACAAGACAGTCAATAATCTAAAATGGAATAGTTTAAAGTTTGTGAACTGATAAGTATCGATTTTCATAGGAAATGTTAAAAAAACAGTCTTTGAATTGGTATTTGACAGTTATAGCGTTATATTTGGTTTTATAATTATTAATCCTCACCAGTTATTTGGCGATAGATAGTAATCTTTTCTGAAATTATTTGGTAGCGCAATTCTTTTGACTAGATGAACACTTAAGACAAGTAGGTGAACAAAACTTATTGAATTATTATGCCACAACGAGGGAAAATAAAATTTTTTGACGCACAAAAAGGATTCGGATTTATCGAACCTGAAGATGGCGGCAA
>SLOU01000166.1 GCA_007132385.1 Balneolaceae bacterium
ATCGGAAAGTCAGTTTTCAAAACCCTGTTTATCTGACTTTTAATCTTAACATTTCTGTAAATAGAAGAATCTGCTAAACTTGTCAAGCAAAGCCTCCATCCGGATATCAGAACAGATTGAAAAATCTTCAAAATTCGGCAGGGTTTTGAACACACCCGATAAATTTATAATCAGCAGCAGATATTGCGCTTAAAATTGAGGTGCAGCTCTATTGTTTCTATTTCCCTAAAATTCCCAGACAACGATTACATGCAGCCTTCTAGGCCCATGAACTCCCTCTACGCGATTGAGTTCAATATCCGATGTAGCCGACGGACCGGATATTAACGTTACCGGCGGGCCATTTTCTTTCACTATATGATCCAGCTCTGCGAAAACTTCCGGGATGATTCCCCGAATCTGGCTGGCAAAAACTACACAGATGTGAAAATCCGGAATCAGCGTCAATGCCCGTCGACCCTGTCCTTTACCCCCGTTCAAGGCGATCGTCCCGGTCTGTGCTGCCGCAAGATAGCATCCGGTTAAAACTGCCTCCGATTCATCGAGTTCTTGATTAGTCAACGGTTCCGGTTCATCTTTATATAACCGGGTTGATTTCTGAACAGCCTGAAGCCAGCGTTCTTCCAGTCCCGGGGGAATAACCAGTCTTTCCACATGATGACTCTTTAATGACTCCTTAATCGATTCAGGTAGTTCCTTTAAATTTACAATTTTCACGACAGCCTTATACTCTCCCACACGCTCGGCAAACAATTCGACTCGTTCCCGGTCAGTCAATTGACTTTGTGTTCTGTAGCTGCGATCAACATCACCGCCATCTCGCTTATCACCCGTCCTGCCTCCCAAAGCCTGTCGCACCCGTCGTAAAATTTTCTCTTTAGAATTTGAACGATTCATGATCGTGCCCTCCACCAATCCCTGAAGCTTTGTTTGGGAATAGGCTTCAAATCCCGCACCGATGTCCAACCCGACAAATGACCCGGAAGTTTCGAAATCATCCCGTCCCGTACAAAAATTTTCTGGCCGATACGGGCCATCTTTTGTGCCCGTTCATACCTTGATCGGCTGCGAAAGGTTCGTGCCATCAATTTCATTGCAATATGTTCCGGATGCAATTTGTCCCTGATTCCTCCATTCTTCTTTTTGTGATCCACAACTTTACCGCGAAGATGAACAAGTACTTCAGGAATATTGATCTTTACCGGGCATACTTCATAGCACGCACCACACAAACTTGAGGCATATGGCAAAGATGCCGCACTTTTATCGTACAGACCGCGAAGCTGTGGTGTCAGTATCGCCCCGATCGGCCCAGGATAGACCGAATGATAGGCGTGTCCTCCCGTTCGTTCATACACGGGGCAAACATTCAGACAGGCACTGCAACGGATACAGTGCAGGGTTTGCCGCCCTTCCGGATCAGCCAATACCTTTGTCCGGCCGTTATCGAGCAGTACCAGGTGAAACTCCTGTGGGCCGTCACCCTCACTCACCCCGGTCCAAAACGTATTATAGGGATTCATTCGTTCGGCTGTAGATGAGCGCGGTAAAAGCTGCATAAACACTTCAAAATCCCGCCATGTGGGAATAATTTTTTCGATTCCCAATACACTGATGAGCGTATCCGGCAGTGTGGTACACATCCGTCCATTTCCTTCCGACTCCACAACTACAATTGTACCGGTTTCGGCGACAGCAAAATTACCACCACTGATGCCGACCTTAGCGCTCAGAAATTTTTTGCGCAGAAAAAGCCGGGCCGCCTCGGCAAGCTGCTCCGGGTCGTCGGTTAAATCCTTATTACCCAATTTATCCCTGAACAACTCCATAATTTCTGTACGGTTTTTATGGATGGCCGGAACAAGGATATGAGATGGTTCATCTCCTGCCAACTGAATGATAAGTTCCGCAAGATCGGTCTCCAGTGCTGTAATACCTGCATCGTTGAGCGCTTTATTGAGACGGATTTCATCAGTTGTAATCGACTTAACTTTTATCGCTTCGTTGACTCCTTTTTCTTTGATCAAGCCGGTGATAATACGATTGGCATCTTCGCCGTCTGCCGCCCAGTGAACCTTCCCTCCGGCTTCCTCCACAGATTTTTCCAGCTGAAGCAGATAGTGATCCAGGTTGGCCATCACCTTTTGCTTGATTTGCCTGCCGGCTTCACGAAGCTGCTGCCAGTCGTCCAACTCATCGGCGACCACCTGCCGCTTGCCACGGATCGTTCGTGTAGCGTGTCCAATATTCCTGCGCAACTGTGGGTTATTCAGATACTTTCCTGCACTTTCCTCAAACGCAGGAGGTATTTCGGTCGTGTTTTTTTTCATAGGTTCATGTTTAGAGTTCAGAACTCAGTAACTTCATTACCGGAGCAAATAAAAATAGCCCAACAGCTTCAGTAAATAGAATTTCTGAATGATGCATCCTCCATATTGTTATGACGCGGACTTCAGTTTAATTTGATCTGATATCATTTCTGCGAAGCCAAAACTTCAGCCAGGTGCATCGTTCTGATACCGGTATTTTTCCGGTTCAAAGCTCCTCCAATGTGCATCAGGCAGGAGTTATCAGCCGCTACACATGTATCGGCACCGGTTTCTGTGATCCGGTTGACTTTGTCCTCCAGCATAGCTGCAGATGTTTCAGCATTTTTAATAGCAAAAGTTCCGCCAAATCCGCAGCACTCCATTGCACCGGGAAGCTCCAGAAGTTCCAGTTCGGCAACGTTGCGCAACAAACGCAAAGGTGCATCTCCCACATGCAGTATTCGCAGCGAATGGCAGGTCGGGTGATAGGTAACTTTATGCGGATAACCCGCACCCACATCTTCCACTTCCAATACATTGGTCAGAAACAGTGAAAATTCGTGCACCCTGGGTATCAATGATTCTACTCTCCTTAAAAGCTGCTGGTCGTCAGCCTGTTTTGCAACTTTTGGATAATACTCATGGATCATCCCCACACAGGAAGCCGAGGGCACCACGACTGTTTCGGCATCTTCAAACAGTTCAACAAACCGGCGGACCAGCGGAATCGCCTCCACCTGATAGCCGGTATTATAGTGCATTTGTCCACAACAAGTCTGCTCCAGCGGAAAACTGATCGTATGGCCGAGCCGCTCCAATACCTCAACAGTCGCTTTCCCGGTACCGGGAAACCAGGTATCATTAAAACAGGTGATAAAAAGGGATATTTTCATATTCAAGTTTAATATATCATTAAGTACGGATCTTTATATCCTGGACATTTATCATCGGTAAAACGATTGTAATGCAAATCCTCCAATGAATACAGACAACAAAGTCTTGAAAATACTTTTATTTTCCAACGAACCGGAACGGGTTAATGCGACCGGAGCCCAGCCCGGAAATGGGAAAACTCCTTTGCCTATAATCCGGTAGCAACAGTGCTGGTCCCTCTCTCATCAATGAGTGTATTCCTTACCTGCAAGTCCCGGTAAAGTTTCAGCGGTTCGGCAGCCGCTTGGCTGCGAATTCGTGATTCTCGAAGCAACGGACGAACATCGGTTCGGAATGCATCCAGTAAGAGTTCCTGAGCCTCAGTCACATCATTGACTTCGCGCGCTTCCTCCAGTTTTGCCTGATCTACCAGCAAAGCTTTCGCGTAGGCCGATAAAATCGCCTCAACCGACTGCAGTAAATCTTCCAGCGGGTCTTTGGAATTATGACTTGCATCGATCATCCAGTCGATCCCGGAAAAACCGGTTGAATCCGAATCCGACTCATAAACAAGTTCATTGAAAATCAGGAACAATTGATACGGTTTGATACAACCCGTTGTAAGATCATCGTCGCCATATTTTGAATCGTTGAAATGAAACCCGCCCAGTTTGCCCTCCATCATCAGTGTCGCCACAATCTGTTCAATATTGGTATTGGGCAAATGATGACCTAAATCGACCAGGGTCTTTGCCTGTGCTCCCAGCTTGGATGCCAGCAGATGTGACGTACCCCAGTCAGGGATAACCATCGAGTAGAAATTGGGTTCATACGGTTTATATTCGATAAGCATCTTCCAATCATCAGGCAATTCCCGATAGATTTTTTCCAGCGACCCGAGCGTTCGCATCAACGCTTTTCTGAAGTTTTGCTGGCCCGGAAAGTTAGATCCATCAGCCAGCCAAATCGTAATCGCTTTAGATCCCAGCTCTTTTCCGTACCGGATCACATCAAGATTATGATCAACAGCCTGCTCTCTCACAATCCGATCGGTATGACAAAGGGAACCGAATTTATACGAGTGTTTTTGATTTTTCTGATCCTGAAAGGTATTGGAGTTGACCGCATCAAATCTGATATCCAGCTCTTCAGCCTGTCGCTTGACCGCTTCCGGGTCATCCGGAATATCCCAGGGAATATGCAGTGAAATCGCACCACTCGAACGGTTCAGAGCATGCAAAAGTCCGACATCTTCTATTTTTTCCTTCAGCCTTCCCGGCTCACCGCCGATGTGAAACCGGCCGAACCGTGTCCCCCCCGCACCCAGAGCCCAGCTTGGTATCGCCACCTGGAATTGGTTCAATCGGTATAGAACTGTATCCAGATCTATTTTTTTGGCGGTCAACTGATCCGAAAAAACACCAAAAGAATCTTTATGACTTTTCAGTTGATTCCGGTTGTGGTTTTCAATTTGCTGTTTATTGATTTTCATAATCCTGTTTCAGCATTGGTTCGAAAAAGAAATTATTACTGATTTATAATCATACAATGAATCCTGAGGCTATTTTCCGGACTGAAACGAAATTTGGGCTCCATACAACGATTGGAAATAATCGGGAAACATTGGTTAGAGCTTTTTTTCTTTCATCCAAAATGGAGAGGTAGAAAACCACAAGA
>SLOU01000183.1 GCA_007132385.1 Balneolaceae bacterium
AATAACCGAAGCAGAAGCGGCCGATCGGGTTATGGAAGCTGCGGAGTTGCACGATTTGGTGCTTGCAGAGTATTATTTGACCGACAAAGCAGGTCATAACCAAGATCCAGACTATGCCGGAGAGGTATTAAAAAAACTCGACCGGTTTCTTATACGGATCATGGATCAAATACCTGCCTCCGGTCATACACTTCTGTTGACCAGTGATCATGGAAATATTGAAGACCTTTCCACCAAATCGCATACACGAAACAAGGTACCTTTTTTTGTCATGGGGGAGGGAACCGAGTTTTTTGAATCGATCAAATCCATTCAGGAAGTGACCCCTTTGAGTCTTCGGTGGTTTCAATCAACGTCCGGGCAGAGCAGATAAAATACGATTGAAAATTTTGTCAATAGAACCGGTACCGTCAATGGATTGGAATATTCCTGCTTTCTTATAGTGATTTATAACAGGACAAGTTTCTTTTTCATAAACATCCAGACGAACCTTTATCTTCTCTACTGTATCGTCACTGCGACCTTCACCCCGCGCAAGCATTCGTTTAATTAGCTCTTCTGAGGGAACATGCAATGATAAAAAAGAATCAAGGGATTCATTTCTTCGGGCAAGGAGTTTATCGTAAGCGACCGCTTGCTCCACGGTTCTGGGAAATCCGTCGAGAATATATCCCTTGTCAAAATCTTTGCCGCTAATAGTTTGCTCAACCAGGTCAACTACTGTTTGATCAGGCACAAGCTGACCGGCATCCATGATATTCTTTATCTTCACACCAAGTTCCGTTTCTTCCCGGATAGCATTGCGAAAGACATTTCCAGTAGACAAATGAATAATATCAAAATGAGCGGCAATTTTTTTTGCCTGGGTACCCTTCCCTGAACCTGGTGGACCAAAAATAATAATTATCATTTAAAAGGGATAATAAGAGCTATTGAGTTTATTGTTAGTTTCAACTATTGTCGTGAAGCGGAGAAACATCAACTGCCCAGCAATCTAAAAAAAAATTATGAAGTTATTCTGAAGAGCACAACAATTAAATAACGCAATGCGTAATATAAAATAACACGCTGCGTTATAACTAATAATGGACTCTTCAAAATGGAATACCAGATGAATAAAAAAAAATTATAAAAACATGAAAGAACGCGTGATAAGGCGGTATGCCAACCGCAAAATGTACGATGTGGAAACAAGTAGATATGTTTCCCTTTCTGATCTTGCCGCATTTATAAGAAATGGGGAAAGTATCTGTGTTACTAATAAAAAAGGCGACAAAGATTATACCGCACAGGTACTTCGTCAAATCATTCTGGAACAGGGAAAAGAGTCGGGCGGCAATTCCGTATTCATACTTCACGAGTGGGTTCGCCTTGGCGGTTCTTTTCTGGATAACCAGTGGGAAGAGATACGATCCGGATTGGAAGAATGGATCAAAGGAAGATCGACAACCTTGCTGAACAGTATGAAAAGGGAGGATTTTATAACATTGAAGAAGAAGGTAGATGATCTTGAGAAAAAAATCAATGCATTAGATCAAAAGAAAAAAAAGAACTAATAATTGTGAGGTAGCATTATGAGTGATCAGGAAAAGAAAGATAAAAAGTTAGATCAGCAAGAATGGAACAATCGTGCTAAAGAAATATGGTTAGCGGGACTCGGCGCACTGTCGGCAGTGGAAGAGGAAGGCAGCAAACTGTTTAAAAGTCTTGTTAATCGCGGCACTGAGTTTGAAAAGAAAAGTAAAGATCAGATTAATGAAATGTGGGAGGAAGTTTCGGATCGATTCCAGGATGTTGAGAAAAGAATAGGTGACTCCTTTGAAAAAGCAGAAGATAAGATGGAAAAAAACATCAGATCGATAGTATCGGGAATGGGTATTCCAACCCGTAAAGAAGTAAAAGAGCTGTCGCATAAAGTTGACAAACTGGCGGAAAGACTGGAAAAAATGTCGGAAGACAAACCGGCAGGATCAGGTGAGAAAAAAAGTGGTAAATCCAGGAAATCCACTAAATCCACATAATCAGTAAAAAAGAAAAGGACATAAAAATTCAGGAATCGCGAAAGGATGAAAATTATCTTAATAGAGGCCGGTCAAGTTGTAAAATGGACATTTAATTATTCAGTCATCCCGTGCGATCGACCAGATATACCGGCCTTCTTTTTGATTGAGGCTTTCTTTGTCTAATCCACGGTTACCATAAGGTTGTTTTCGGAACCGGCGGAACAAGGAAAGAAACAGCCATCCGAATGGAAGGTAGTAACCGATCAGGTCCCAATCACGCAAAAATCGGTTCCGGACCGTCTTGCCGCTAGAGTTTTCATAGTAATCCCTGAAATGGCGGGTAAATAGTATAGGCCAGCCGAACGGACTGGTAATCCATCTTTTTTTATGGAGATTCCGGAATGAGTGGAACAGTGTCGAAATGTTATATGGGTGACTGCCATGTTTTCGGGCCAGCCTGTCGAGTTCCTCTTGCATATGCAACCGGATTTCTTCCGCTGTCTTTTCCGACGTTTCCCGATCGGGATCATCAGGCCTGCCATTATTTTTGGATCGTATCCAGTCTCGGATTGAGACAGGTTTGCCGGTAATGAATTTCATATTTGAAGGAAATCCAAAATAGAAGAAAAAGGGGAAAATAAGAGCAAGCAAAGCGATGGGCAACGGTATGAATGGAACGCCCAGCAGCCGATTGCTGATTTTGTTCAGCCAAAGATATGTGAGGCTTGCGGGATTGATCCACTCGGCATTTATACTGTAAACTGGTACAACAGGAACATCATAGCGGGCTGCAAGTTTGATGAAACTGGGTTGAAAAGGCTGCAGGCGGTATCTTCGGTTAAAACCTTTGCCAATTCCCGGTATCCCCTCCGGGTAATAAATAACCCGGCCACCCCTGGCCAGTATTCGGTCAAAATTCAGATAAGTCTGGTCCACTGCACCAAATTTACGCCACCAGTTGTCGAGTCCGAATGGCCGCATCCACCAGTTTACAGCAAGCATTGGTGAGAAAAGCGGGCGTATTTTTGTGTTTTTCGCAAAATTATCTGCTCTCCAGGCTAATTGATCAAGTACGAATGAATCATGAGGAAATGCATTTCCACTGTGATTTGAGGCTAGAATGACAGGACCCGTTTCAGGGATATTTTCAAAGCCTATGAGTTTCGCCCGGAAGTAGTGGTCGATGATGGGGGATGAGACTCCATGGTAAAAACTTTCCAGGTACGCAAAGTCGACAGGGTCTTCACCGGTTGATATATTGGTATAGCGACGACTGGAATTCATAGTCATTTGTTAAACAGCGCTATCAGAATACCAACGGTAAAAAGTCCGGCCCAAAGTGGCCATGGCCCGTCTTGCACGAATGCCAGGGTACCGCCGAGAATACAGGCACCGCTGATAATACTCCCTTTAAGGCCATGTATGGGATCGGAGACCGGGGTGCGGTTGGTGACAGACTCTTCCAGATAACTTATTGAATCAGCAGTAATTCGGGGCAGACGCATAAGTGCGTCGATCAGTTCCGGTGTACCCCGCCATAGCTCATGAGCGACTGCGGTCGGATGAAACTGATTCTTGAATATTCGAAATACATGCTTTCTGGAGACAGACGGTATATCGATACTGGGATCCAACATCTTACCAACACTTTCATAGGTAACCAGGGCTTTTGTCATCAGTGTCATTTCGACCGGAAAAAAGATACGGTATCGTCCACCAATGGACAGAGAGTTGATTATGAGTTCACCAAGACTGAAATCACCATAAGAAGCGTGCTTATAAAATCTCCGAAGCAGATCTCCTACAGATCGGCGGAAACCGTGTGGATCACCATTTTCTCCGACACGGGCCATGGAAGTCAGATTGCGGGTTGCGCCTTCTATATCACCGGAGACAAGAGAGTGGAAATAGTAGAGCATTCTTCGACGCGTGCTGTCCTCAAACCGACCTACCATGCCGAGGTCGATAAATCCAATTTTGTCACCGGAAAGAATCAAAAGATTGCCTGGATGAAGATCGGCATGAAAAAAACCGTCTTTATACAGCATCTGAATTATCGCTGCAGCACCGCGGTCTATAATACGGTTTCTGCGTTCTTCAGAAAGACTTGACAGTTCAAGGGAGTCGGGGGGAATTCCATCCAGAAACTCCATGCACAGGATGTTTTCAGTACTGTAGTCGCGATAGATGACCGGAAAACGAATGTAACTGAGATTGTGAAAATTAGCTTTGAAAATCTCTGCATTATCAGCCTCGTTTTCGAGATCGACTTCTTTGATAGTGTAGGCACAAAATTCCTGAATCAGGCGTTTGGGTTGGAACTGAGGTATGGTCCAGTTGAGAAAGTGGCCAAGCCATTTAAGCAGGGTGATATCAGTTACAACAGTATCCTTGATACCTGGTTTGATGACTTTCAGCACCACGACTTTGCCGTCCAGTGTTATCGCTTTGTGGGTTTGCGCAATGGATGCGGATCCAAGCGGGTTTTCATCAACCGATAAAAAAAAATCCTCCAGCTTCCCGCCAAGATTTTTTTCGATGATGATTCGAATATAATCAAAAGGTACTTCCGGAAGCTTGTATAGCAGGTTTTTAAGTTCATTGGTAACTACTTTCGGAAGGATATCCTCCCGTAATGAGAGGATTTGACCAAGCTTGATGTAAGTCGGGCCCAGTAGTTCCAATCTACGGCGCAACTGAATAGGAAAAGGCAAATTACGCAAGTTGCGCTTGACAAGAGGTGTGATTAACAGCGCGGTAAAACGGGAAGGGAATGATCGAAATCCCTTTTTACGCTCTTTGGATAGAGAAGCGACATAGGCGATAATCCCGCCCATAAAAAGTCCAAGGACGTGCCGGTTAATCTGGAAAAAACGCCGGGCAACCCCCTTATATGGGGCAAGAGGGTCAAAGTTGAGTTTTATCGTTGCACCGGTTGCAACTTTTTCTCTGTTTTTCTGACTTGTTTTGATTTGTTCGTCGTCGTTATGGATATTGGTCATCCGGATGGATCAGAATCATGAAAAAAAAGCGTAAGTATAAGGAGTATCGAAATTCAAAAATATCGGGAGGGGACTATACTTGCAATGTCGCCTTTTTTATTTGAAGGCCGGTTGCTGTAAGTTACGCAGAAATGAAGACGGATACTCAAAAATAATACATCTGAAAAACGTAGTCGGTTGCTGATGGTGTTGCGTAAATATAGCAATGGTTAAAACAGCCGGATCTGATGATTAAATAGTTGACTTCCACAGATCATATCAAGAGATTAAGGCAAGTTGACTATGGAATGCAATAACAGGGAGAAATATTAATGAATATGATCGAAAAACGGAATCTATCCGGTGAATCTGTTGAGGAGTATGCACTTTGGCTGAAACCGGATAATGAAGTGTATGATGTGCTGAAACGGATCATCGACTCACTGTCGGAGGAGTATAGCACCTACCGTTTTGAACCACATATTACAGTGGCCGGCAGAATAACCAATCCGGTTGATGATATCATAAAAACTATGGAAAAAGTAGCTTCTGAAAGTAAACCGATGACACTTTACCTGACAGAAACAGCTTATTCAGATTCTTTCTACCGGTCACTTTTCATAAATGTTGCTCCGAATGATGTCCTGTTGGATCTTCGGGAACAGTGTATCACAGAACTGAAACGGGAGCATGAACCTTATATGCCTCATTTAAGTTTAATGTACAAAACGATGGATGCAGGAGTCAAAAAAAAGATCATCGAACGAGTAGGAAAACGGTTTGATCTGGTTTTCATTCCAGTCAAACTGTATCTGATGCGGACCACCGGTCGTCCAGACACCTGGAAAGAGATTTCGCAGGCACCCCTGATTACATAATTATCAGCGATTTTGTACATTAACTCTTTATTGACATATGATTATTGCTTCATTTATGACGACACAGTAAAAGGCTTTTTTAACCTATCTAATATCTTATTCATGGCTAACTACGAGTTCTTTAAGTTTGTAAATCAAAATTTTAACCGTGCATCGGGCTACTTGTCCATTGAAAAGGGTCTGCTAAGTCAGATCAAAGCCTGTAATAGTACATATCATATTGCATTTCCCATAAAACGAGATGACGGCACAGTCGAGGTAATTCACGGTTGGCGATCGGCACACAGTTCGCACAAATCCCCCACGAAAGGAGGTATTCGCTATGCCATGCAAGTGAATGAGGACGAAGTGAATGCACTTGCCGCATTGATGACTTATAAATGTGCCATTGTATCGGTTCCGTTTGGCGGGGCGAAAGGCGGTGTAAAAATCGATCGCAGTAAATATTCCAATTCAGAGATAGAGCGCATCACCCGGCGGTATACTTTTGAGCTGATCAAAAAGAATTTTATTGGCCCGGGTGTGGATGTTCCGGCTCCGGATTACGGAACCGGGGAGCAGGAGATGGTCTGGATCCTCGACACGTATCGCAGCATGGTCGATTCGCTTGACAGTGACGGGTGTGTGACAGGCAAACCTATACATCAGAGCGGAATCAGTGGCCGGACAAGCGCGACCGGCCGGGGTGTCTATTTCGGACTTCGGGAAGCCTGCTCGATGAAGAAAGAGATGGACAAACTGGGATTCACTACCGGACTGGAGGGCAAGAAAGTGATCGTTCAGGGCCTTGGGAATGTAGGGTACTATGCAGCCTATTTTCTGAGGGAGGCCGGAGCATTGATTACAGGCATTGCGGAACTTCACGGTGGAGTTTATGATGAGAAAGGGATCAATATCGTCAAACTCAAGGAACATATCCGTGAGACGGGGTCAATTAGCGGTTATCCAGATGGCAAGTATATAGATGACTCAGGCAAACTGATCGAAATGAATTGTGATATTTTGATTCCGGCTGCACTGGAAAATCAGATTACCGAAGAAAATGCACCAAGGATCAAAGCCAAAATTATCGGAGAAGCCGCCAACGGACCGCTTTCGGATCAGGGGCACAAGATCATCAAGGAACGGCCGTCATTGATCATTCCGGATATCTACCTGAATGCCGGTGGTGTTACAGTTTCTTATTTTGAATGGATCAAAAACCTCTCGCATATCCGTTTTGGCCGGATGGATCGCAGGTATGAAGAAAATGCAATGGAACGTTTACTGGAAGCTATCGAAGACCTGACCGGGACAAAGTTCAGTGAAAATGATCTAAAAAGATTGGGCAAAGGTCCCGAGGAATGGGATATCGTTGATTCGGGGCTGGAGGATACGATGGTGATGGCATATAATATGATGTACGAAGCGAGGGAGCAACACAAAACCGATCTTCGGACGGCTGCATATATAACAGCAATCAAGAAAATTGCGCTCTCTTATCAACAATTGGGCATATTCCCCTGAAAATTCAACCTACAAACTTTTCAAGGTGAATGATATATTGAGCGAAAGCCTCAAGTCCCTTTTGTGTTAATTTGTAACGAGACTCGGATTTACTGCCTTCCACGGCCTTACAGACAGCGATATAACCAGCGTTTTCCAGCTTGGACAAATGGGTGCTCAGATTTCCATCGCTGGCATCCAGTGCTTTTTTCAGGTCGAAAAAGCTGATATCGTCTACCCGTGCCAGTATTGACATCAAAGCTAACCGGATCCGTGAATGAATCAGGTTGTCCAACTTTCGATAGTCCAGTGTGGAAATATCCGGGGTCATTAAAAAAAATGCCGGGTGTCAAACGTATCTGTAAGTATCACCTAACATATGAGTAACACAAATAAAGTGTGGATCATTCACACCAGGAGACACTTTCTAACAGTTAAGACGCTATAGAGATAACTTTGTCATTAAAGTTGATCAGGTTGAAATAGTGGAAGTACTTCAAAATGGACTTTTTAATCACCCATTTAACATATTCGTCCGCATTGCGATAGTCCTGCAGATTGTCATACAGTTTCTGCCTGTTAAAAACGACTTCGGAATGGGTCCATATATAGCGGCAGCAGGTTCTCATGAGCCACTCTTTGCGATTCTTTTTCAAATTGTGAAAATCAAGGTTCAATTCATCCTTTTGCAGCCATTTTTGCCATCGGTTGCTTGAGATAACCGCGTTTTCCAGTGCCTCGTACAAACCGGAATCTTTGCCGACTTTTTTTTCCAGCTTGACGAGGTCCATCAGCGCATTGAACTCTTCCTCGGTAAATTCGGGGCCGACATTTGCACCACCCATTCCGCTGAGCGGATAATCTTCGGGGTTATCGACATTGTCGGAGTAATGTCCTTTGATCAGGGCACCGTAAGTTATCGATTGATCAGAGAGATCTCGGGCCATTGCCGGTTCGAAATAAGTGGTGTGCAGATCGGTACCCACTTTTCCGACTACAAAGCAAGGCCAGGCATGTTCCAATTCATTTTTTTTCAAACCGTCGTCCAGCAATGACAGAAATGTTGAAAAATTGTCTTTGTTGGCCAGTCCACCATGAACCTCTTCTGTACCCACTTCATAGGCAATTTTCGGTAAACCTTTGGATTTTCGATAGTTTTCAGAGTGAATGATCAGCTCCAGAGTTCTTTCGGCAACCAGATTGATCGGGATGGGATCGTCACCGGGAATGGTACGGTCGACGGTCGGATCGATATGGAACAAATCATAACCGGCGTCAATGCAAGCTATAAGAGATTTTTTTACTTCCGCCATGGTCTCTTCATAAGAAAGTCCGTCACGGGTATGGCTGTCCTTCAGCCAGGGTCCGCCGTGGTCGAGACAGGGCATAACGGGACTCTGTAATTCGATTTTCTCACTATATCGACGGATGAAATCAACCATATCACCTGGAGTCCAGCCGGTATAGCCACCGTCATTATCGACCTGGTTCAGAGTTGCGGCAAACAAGATTGGAGCATTGGCCTCTTTGGCCGCTTCAAGCGCCGCACGAGTCACGGTTTCAGAATTGGGACAAACGGCCAACAGACAGACTCTGTCCTTGAACCGGGTGCTGATTAAGTCAATAAGATATCCCGGCAATGGGCGGTTGTTTTGAGCGGCGAGTGAGCGAAGGGTCTCAGAACTAGATGTCGATTGAGAAAACATGGGGAAAATTTAGTTTGATTAGACGGATTATTAATGCATATCAGCATTAATAATTGATTTCGGGCAGTTCAATGCTCGTAGAGCTGTACACCCTGGACAACTCGGTTATATGTAGCTTTCCCTGTTGATGGGTCGTCCACATTAATTTTTCTGCGATATGCTTGAAACATTCCAAAAAGTTGTCCAAAAAGTACCGCCAGGTTTACCTGGTAATAAGTTGGGATATTCCACTGTCCTTCCGGGTCATAAGAGAAACAGGTGACTCTCGAATCACGGAAGAGATGCTTGTGGCTGGAGCCGATTACGATGGTTCTGGCTCCCATTTCCATAAAAGCTACATCGTATTGATTGATGACATCGATTTCATAGCGACGGGTTAACGGGTCCTCAGACAGAAAGAAGCAGACGAGAGAGCCTTTGTCAACTGCAGAAATGGGCCCATGCCGGAAACTAAGGGTGTCTTCACTTTGGGCGATCAGTTTACCGGCTGTAAGTTCCTGCACCTTGAGTGCCGATTCGGAAGCGGCACCGCGAAGATCCTTATTGCCCAGGAAAAAAGCACGATCGATGTCCGGATTCGCCAGTTCGTAGAAATCGTCTGCAAACATATCGATGAAATATTCAGCGGATGCCGCCAAGTTGGCAATGATGTCAAGATAAGTGCCCATATTGTTTAGATGCACAAGTGAAAAACCTGCAACCACCATGGAACTAAAGGAACTGGTCATGGCCAACCCCTTGTCGTTACTATCTTCACGAAGCGTGATGAGAAATACCAAGTCGGGATGCTCTCTGGATATACATGCAAGTTCACCATCAGAATTACAGGTGATGACGATATGGCGGACATTGTCGTGATACTTTTTCAATGTCAGGTTCAATACCGCTTTGCTTTCCGGACTGTTACCTGAGCGCGCAAAATGGATTAATATATAGTTTTGATTGCAATCGAAGAAGCCATCGGGATTGGCCGTTATTCTCGGAGACGGCCAGTTTGCTGCCTGAACTCTTAACGATGTACGGTAAAGATCCACCAGGGATTGGCCGACAAAATCCGATGTGCCGGCACCGGTAAAAACTATGTGTGGCCGGTTGTTGATATCGAACAGTCCGGCTTCTTCCAGAAATGGGTTGAGTTTGTCGGACAAGTGCGACATAAGAGAAGCAGTTACATTCCACAACTGGGGTTGTTGTGCAATTTCACCGGGTGTATAAACAAGACCCGCATCCTTACGGGGCTCACAAACCATTTTAGCGAGCATATGCTGCTTACTGTTGTATCGTGCCAGATACGCTTTTGATTGTTTGATATCAGTCATACGAATGGGTTTCTGAAAAGCTACAGGTGATAGCCACTTAAGTCGGTAATTCAACCGGATACATCAGATCGTGAACGGTTATTTCAGGTTGTTAAAGGAGGTGAAAAATTCAAGATTTTACGTCAGTAGCTTTGGTTTCCGTTTTTGTGAGCTGAGGATTGGCACGGGCTGCAAACTTCTGAAACCGTTCGATATCCTCAAAAGCTGTGGTTCCACCCGCTTCCAGCGTGGAAAAGGCACCGGTAACGACTCCGAACTTAAGGCTCTCTTCCAGGGACTGACCCTTCACAAACCGGGAAAGGAATCCGGCGTTGAAACTATCACCGGCGCCAATGGCATCGACTGATGTGACCGGGACGGAGGTGACGGTATACCTGGTAGATCCTGACTGGGCGATAATGCCTTTAGAACCGCAGGTTGCGACTACTATGCATCCCAAAGAAGTTAGAAAATGGAGTGCGTCATCCAAATTGTCCTTTTTACTGATCAGCATGGCTTCCTCGTCATTCGGAAGGAAGACATCAATAAATTTGAGGATGTCGTATATTTCATCCCCCCACTGCTCATCCGGATCCCAGTTGGTGTCGAGGGAAGTGGTGAGGCCCATGGCCTTGGCTTTATTAAAAAGTTCGGCACAATCTGGGCGGATACCTTTTTGCAGGTAATAAGACGACAAATGGAGATGTCGGGCACTTCCTATCTGTTCCCAGTTAATATCTTTGATTGTGAGTTCTTCCATGGCTCCGGGATACGTGATCATACCACGATCGCCTTTTGTGGTATAGATACAAGTCAGGCCGGTATTGACCTTGTCGGATACCAGAATATTGGAGGTGTCCAATCCTCTCTCATCAAGTATCCTGAGAATGCGATTACCGAACAGATCATCACCGACCCGACCTGTGAACGCAGTGCAAAGCCCCAATACAGAGGCATTTGATGCGAGAATAGCTGAAGAGCTTCCTAAAGTGATGGTCATATTTTCGGCAATACGTTCCTTGCCGATTTCGGGCAGATTGTTCACATGATCCAGTATAAGGTCCATGTTCAATTCACCGACTACAACCAAATCGTAAGGGGGGTTCGGTATTTCTTTGAATGCAGAGGTTTGTTGAGTAGAAGTTTTCGACATAGGGCAGAAAATGTCCGAACAGAGTAATAATTGTTGAGCAAACAAATCCCGGTGAGTCAGGAGAAATTTAATTTGCAAAACATGATAAGATATTATTTGATACAATAATAAAATAAAAACAAAGAAAATGAAAGGTAGAGCAGGGTGGTTCATAAGCAACTTTTGACCAAATCCGCAAGTTTTCGCATTTTAAAGGTATTGATTATACCTTTGCAAATTGGGTGCAGGAGAAACAGATTTCAAAATATGATACAATGTCAAAACGAATGGGTACCAAGTGTATTTAATTACAAGCATCAGAACGGATCCGTTCTTTAATTACATTTTATCCTGTAATGAGAAACATGTATTCAAGTAATAGACATGGAAATATATAGTGTTGCCGAGCGGAGAAATAAGACGATCAAATTTCTGAAAGATAAAGGGCAGGTATCGGTTACAAAACTGAGTAAAATGTTCAAAGTTTCGGAAGTTACGATCCGTAAAGATCTCCAATACCTTGAAAAAAGGAATCTGTTGATCCGGACTCACGGTGGCGCGATGAAAAACGACTATCTGGTGCAGGATCAACATTATGAGGACAAAGGAAAGCGGTTTGCTGATGAAAAGAGAAGAATAGGAGAGAAAGCTGCTCTACTTGTGAAAGATGGAGATTCTCTGATTCTGGATGCCGGCACTACCGTAGTCCAGTTAGCTCGCAATATTCAGAATAAAAGAAATCTTATTGTTTTGACTCCGGCGATTAATATTGCTCTTGAGCTTATGCGCATACCTGAAATTCAGATAATGGTGATGGGGGAATGCTACGGACGACCTCCGCAAGTGTCGTTGGCTCCTATGCAGAACAAATGATCAAAGAGCATTTTTGCAGCAAGCTTTTTTTGGCAGCGGATGGATTTGACCCTACTTTCGGTTTGACAACCACGAATTCCATGGAAGCCCATCTGAATAGAATGATGATCGATGCTGCTCAACAAACCATCGTAGTGATCGATTCCTCAAAATTTGGTCGACGCGGTCTGAGCCGTATCTGTGGAATGGAACATATTCATGTTGTGATCACTGACACCGGAATTTCCGACAGTATGCACAAAATACTCAAGGATAATAAAATAGAGGTCGTTATCGCATGAATAATTATCAAAACCAGTTCTGGAACAAATGTTTCGGTTTGTTTCTTTTATTTTACATAATGCTTGTTTATTATTTCTTCAAGTTTTGAATTGAAACAAATAGATATGTTTACTGCAAAATGAATCAGAATTTTTTGGGAGGTTTTTAATGAAGTCCAAAATACACTCTAAATTATGGTTGTTATTTGCAGCTATCACCACGATCTCCTGGGGTTTGTGGGGAGCTCTGATTGAGATACCTGAACAAGCGGGGTTCCCGGCAACATTGAGTTATGTGGTGTGGTCGCTGACCATGATACCTCCCTCCATGGTTGCTTTATGGATTATCGGTTGGAAAATGGATTTCCGATTGAAACCGGTCCTGATGGGTCTAACCGTCGGGTTCCTGGGTGCCGGAGGACAGCTGATCCTGTTTGAGACATTGGTAATTGCACCGGCTTATCTGGTTTATCCCTTTATTTCATTGTCACCGGTCGTCACCATTCTTCTCTCATATGTAATACTCAGGGAAAGAACCAGAATTTTCGGCTGGGTCGGTATCGGCATTGCGCTAATTGCCATTCCCCTTCTCTCCTATACTCCGCCGGGGAATGCGGTTGTGGAAGGATATATGTGGATTCTTCCCGCTCTCCTGGTATTTCTTGCATGGGGCATACAGGCTTATGTAATAAAATTTGCCAACAAAACCATGAAAGCCGAGAACATTTTCTTCTATATGATGCTGACCGGTTTGATGCTGGCTCCGGTTGCTCTCTTTATGACTGATTTCAGTCAGCCCATCAACTGGGGATTTGAAGGTCCCGGCGCCGCAGCACTCATTCAGATTCTCAATGCTGTTGGAGCACTGTTTCTGGTATATGCCTTCCGGTATGGTAAAGCAATGGTGGTTTCACCGCTCTGCAATGCAGTGGCACCCGTTATTACCGTTGTGCTTTCACTTATTATTTATGCAGTAATTCCACATGTCGTCACCATGGCTGGTATGATCCTTGCCATCACCGCGGCATTTCTACTCTCCATGGAAGAAGATGATCCAGATCCGGTTGTACAGAAACAAAAAAAGGAAGAGGTCACTACTATATAAAAATGAATTTATTTTCAAAAATGAATTGATTTTCGGATTACTTATAACTATTAATAGGATATGAAATGAGACATTAAATACCCCGGTGTAACAAGGCTTCTAAAATGGGCGGTTCGTTTATCATTCATTTTGTTGCCAGGCGTATCCGACGTGGTAGAAAAAAAATTACCTTTGACGTAAGAAATCTAACATTTTAAACACATGAAATGGCCATGACGGCTATCCGTCACACAGGAGCATGATTATTTCCGTCATGGACATTACATCTGTCCTTAAGAAATAAAAAAATAAAACAGATGAAACAGAGTCGAAAGGATTTTTTAAAAATGGCAGGCTTAGCCGGAGTCGGCATAACCGGTATGGTCGGTAGCACATCAACAAAACAGGAACAGCTGAGCGGCGCCGGATCGATTCAAGGCTTGGAAAATAGTGATTACAAGCAACAGTTTAATATGATGGGATATGCGGCACCTGCTCTCGATCAGGTGCGCATTGGCGTCATAGGAACCGGGAGTCGTGGCCGCTCAAATACTGGAAGATTTGCCCGAATTGAAGGTGTGGAGATCAGGGCGTTGTGCGACCTGAGAGAGGAAGCGGTGCAACAGGCGCTTGAGGGGCTGAAAGAAATCAGCACTTCCATTAATCCCGAAATATATACCGGCAGTGAAGACGTCTGGAGGGAAATGTGCGACCGGGATGACCTTGATCTTGTCATCATCAACACACCTTGGCATCTCCATGCACCCCAGGCGATATATGCCATGGACAAAGGGAAGCATGCAGCGACGGAAATTCCTGCAGCACAGACCATAGAAGATTGCTGGAAACTGGTGGAAACATCTGAAAGGACCCGAAAACACTGTTTCCAGATGACCAATGTCTGTTATGGATCTTTTGAGATGGTAACATTGAATATGGCCAGAAAGGGTTTTTTCGGTCAGGTCATACATGGGGAAGGCGCCTACATCCATCAATTGATGAGACAAAAATTCTCCAGAACCCAGTATCAGGATATGTGGCGTTTGCGGGAGAACGCCAGTCGAAACGGTAACCTTTATCCGCATCACGGTTTGGGAACCGTCGCGCAGATAATGGATATCAACCATGGGGATTCTATGGATTTCATGGTCTCGGTATCAAGCAATGATTTCATGATGAGAGACAAAGCCGAAGAGCTGGCAGAAACCGATTCGTTTTTTGAGAAGTTCACAGACAGTTCGTTTCGGGGAAATATGAATACAAGCATTATCAGAACAAAACGGGGTCGAACCATCATGCTGCAACATGATGTTTCATCACCCAGGCCTTACTCCAGATTACATCTTGTAAGTGGCACCAAGGCTGTAGCAAGAACCTATCCCGAACCGCAAATCAGTAATTATGAAGAGGGTGGCTGGTTTTCAGAGAATCTTTTCAAAAAAGTCGAGGAGCAATACACACCCGAAATCACCAGGCGTGTGGGGGAAGAAGCAAGAAGAGTGGGCGGCCATGGTGGTATGGATGCCATATTGGCATGGCGGTTGATCGACTGCCTGCGAAACGGTATACCTCTTGACATGAATGTATATGATGCCGCCCTCTGGAGTGCTGTCATTCCTTTGAGTGAATGGTCCGTTGCAAATGAGGGAAGATCGGTTTCATTCCCCGATTTTACATCCGGGCACTGGAAAACGAACAAGCCGGGAATGGATATTCAACTTGAAAAAGGTGGAACAACCAGGTTTCTATGATACCGGTAATGGATTATCTATTTCCAGTATTTGGGCAGTCGGGTCATCAGTTCATCAATAATTTCGACTACAATTTCAAAGGGTGCTTGCCAGATTGTCGAATAACTATAAAAAATCCCATGAAATGCTTTCTCACTCTGCTGCTCTTATGCTCGTCAATAGCGGCTTACACTCAAACTCCTTCAGTTCAATTCTCTCCTCCGCTTTTCGAAGCTCCGCCGCAAAGTGTGGGAATGTCGCCGGATCGTTTGGCTCGCATCGATTCCATGCTGTACGAGTCCATCCGCCACAAACAGATTCCCGGAGCGGTAGCGCTTGTAGCCAGAAACGGAAAAATAGTGTATCACAAAGCTTTTGGTACGGCAAATCATGAAACCGGCAGGGCCTTCAAATCGGATGATATTTTCAGAATTGCCTCTCAAACCAAGGCAATCACTGCAACAGCGGTGATGATGCTATGGGAAGAAGGGAAGTTCAGGTTGGACGATCCCATTTCATCATACATTCCGGAGTTCGGTAATCCCCAAATTCTGAATACATTTAATGAAGCGGACTCTTCCTATACCACGACCCCGGCCGGAAATCCCATAACGATTCGCCATTTGTTGACACATACGTCGGGTATAGCCTATGGGTCTATCGACAGAGATGATCGATTTAAAAAAATATTCAGCAAGGCCGGAATGATTGATCTTTCGTCTACGATAGAAGATAATGTGAAAAAACTGGCAACGCTTCCCCTTCATTATGCTCCAGGAGAAAGATATACCTACAGTTACAGCATGGATGTTTTGGGTTATTTTGTCGAAATCTTATCCGGAATGCCATTCGATCAGTTTCTAAGGGAGCGGCTGTTTGATCCGCTGGGAATGGATGATACATGGTTTTATTTACCGGCGTCGAAACATGATCGGCTGGTACCTGTTCAGACAAGAGAGAATGGCACATGGAGTAACTTCACAGATACAACTCTTTTTAATGCGAAATATCCAGTTACGGGAGCCAAACCCCTGTTTTCAGGTGGTGCAGGCCTCTCCAGTACGGCAGAAGACTATGCGACATTTCTGCAGATGTATTTAAATAATGGCGAATTAAACGGGGTGCGTATTTTGAGCAGAACCACAATTCAGTTTATAATGGCTGATCAGATTGGGGATCTGTGGCAAGGTCCCGGCAAACACCTTGGCCTTGCTTTTCGGGTCTTGAATCAAAAAGGACAAGATCTCGGGGGAAGGGGCAGTTCAGGGGCTTTTAATTGGGGGGGCTACTTCAATACCCAGTATTTTGCAGATCCTCATGATCAGATTGTTGGAATACTGATGAAACAGACAAGAGGTTCTTCTAATGACGAAACTTCCAGGAAGTTTCGTCAATTGGTATTTCAGGTAATTGATCATTGAAATAATATATATTGCAATAGTACAGTATGTCGACCTGATTCGACAGGATGTCAGCCAAAGTTTAAAAAAATGCGTGTCATTGCTTACACAGAGGCATGGAATTCCAATTAATGCCCCGTAACCTGTCTCTAAACTGAAGTTCCCTGTCTGGATATGTTCTAATGCCATGTGGAATAATAACTTCCAAAAAATATCAATTTCTGTTTACTGGGTACGGATGTTCAGCAGTGTATATGCTTTTTTCTGAAGG
>SLOU01000187.1 GCA_007132385.1 Balneolaceae bacterium
GGCGTTAAGTTGGGAACGCACCTTCAGAATCCGGTGAAACCATTCCAGTTCCGCCTTTATATCCGCTGCATTATGTTTGATTTTCTCGGTTACCATTCCACGTGGATTAAGTATGAATTCCAGGGCATTTTGACCATCGACAACCCCCACGGAAGCCGGTCGAGCAGCACATCAAAGGTGTTGCGTTCAATCGCTACTTTCCAGCCGCCGTGCATCCCTTCCCGGCTCACGAGCCCTTCACGCCGGAGAAAGGTACTTCTGACCGCTTCCGGGGATGATTTTTTCAATGCCGTCCAGTGTCCGACCACGCTTTTCAGTAAATTCTCAGACTCTTCTTTCTCCTGCCGGGTGAGTTTGATACCGGAAGGAACCGGGTATTCCGGCTCCAGCCCGCAAAGCAGCTTGTTTAAAAACAGTTCCTGCTCGGGAGTTTGCTGCTCGCCGGTCACGATATACTGCAGCAGATGAACCGCACGAACGCGGGCGTCCTGGCTGAGAAACTGTTTTTCTTTCACCAGGCCGGCCTGATCAAAAAACCGCACCAGGAACGGATGTAGCAGTACCAGCCCGGCATTTTGCACCCACGCTTCATCTGCTTTTTCCCCGATCTTGTATGAGCGGTGGATCTCTTCCGGAGGCGCGTCCACTTCAGCGCTTTCATCCCCGGCTTGCGGGCTGGCCCGATCCGACCGTTTCTGCTTTTCGCCATCCCCGGCCCCAGCCCGATTTTCCTCACTTTCCGGTTTCTGCCGGCTGTCATCGCCGGCATTCTCTTTGTCGCGCATCGCAGTCCCGGACGGCCTGCCGGTATCTTCTGATGCCGGCTGTTCTTCACTTTCTGACAAACCCTCAACTTCACCGGCACTTGTCCCGCGCGTATCCGGACGGCCGCTTTCCCACGAGTCATGCTGTGAATCAGGCGAATCCACTGCGCCGGCCTCCTGTCCGGTTTTTCCCATTTCGGCTTGATCCGGGCGCTGCCTTTCCCCCGTATCATCTGTGTCGTCCGCCTGGTCAGGCAGCCCGGCCTTTTTCCCGGGCTCATCGCCATCCCTTACGGTTGACCCGTCACGCTTCCTCCGGGCATCCGGCCCCCGTTCTTCTCCGGCACGTATTAACCCGGCAGGATCCGGCACATCCTTTCCATCTGCATCCGTTGCACGGGCCTTTGGCCCGGAATCCGTCGAATCCCATTCTTCTGCTGATCCGCCCCTGTCCCGATCGTCCTTTCTTTTTTTGTCTGCCGTTTGGTCATTTCCGCCCTTTCCTTCGTCCGCGCCTTCTACCGTCGTCCGGCCATCGATTTCCCTGTCGGCCGTTTCCCTTCCTCGCTTCGTCTCTGCCAGCACGTCCGCAGCCCCGTCCTCGCCGGCTCCATCATCCTGCTGCCGGCCCCACCGCTGCCGGTTTAAATCCTCATATCGCCGGATCACCGCCGGCAGGCGGCCGGCAAATCCGGACTCCCGCGCGGCCGCAGTCGAATGCAGTTCACCGGCAAGCAATTTCAAAAACCTTTGGGGTTGCGGCAGAGCCGGATCCCCGCCACCCCGGCCAAATATCAACCCGTCAAGCAGGTCATGGATCTCCTCTTCCGTGCCGGCCGGGCCACTTCCTCCGCCCTTCAGGAGCGTCCGTTCGATAACCAGTCCCCACGTACGCGTTCTCAGCGCCGACGAATTCCAACGCTCCTGCAGCTCCCGGCGGTTCAGGGCCTCAATCAAGCCAGCGGCAAATCCGGCCAATAAACCGGCCGGCGATCGCTTTCCGTATCCTGCCGCGCCGGGGTCAACGCAAACGGCAACCGTTTTCCGGATCAGATCATCCGGCATCTGGAGAATAAATCTTGTCCGTTGGAGGGAGTAACGCAATTCTCTTTTCAGCAGATCCGCCACAGCGGCAGGAGCTTCCTCCAGCAGTTCTTCCAGCAGATTGGACACCGGTTTTGAAGAGGCCTGCATTCCGGCATTCCACGGGATCCGGCCGGTTTTCAGAAACCCGGCCAGGAGATCGGCTTTGGCTGCCGCAGACGTTTTGACAGTCACGTTTCCGTCATCTTCTGTCCGGGTCGATATTCCCTGTGCAGCCAGCTCTTTTTGAAGATGATAGTTATGCATCTTCTCGCGGATCACCCGGAACAGTTGTTCTTCTACTTTTTGCGAAAAATTTCCATCCAGGTCATCCAGCGAGAGCTCTCCCAGGTCGATTTCGAGCCGGTCGATCGATATCCGCCGGTCCCGGTCAGAAAGTCGGTTCAGCGTCTTTTCCAGGGCCGGAATCACGCGGTCACGGTACACCTCGCTCAGCCTCTGCTGAACCGCCTGCCCGTTGATTCCGGCCGAGCCGACCTCAACTTCAAGGATCTGCCGTTTAATAATATGACGCTGTTCATTACTCACGGATCTTCTGTGCAAGGTTAGTTAAAGGTCGGTCCCTTCCTGAAGGTAGAAGGGATAGACCATATTGGTTCGGGTATTGGTGGCAATAATGGTGTATTCGATGGTAACCAGGATCACATCCTGCTCGAGGTCCTGCCGGAACGAGACATCTTCCATCACCACCCTGGGTTCATGGAACAGGATCGCCCGGCGGATCACCTCGGTCATCCTCGCTGCCGACGAAGTACGAAGGGGTTCAAAAACGCTGCCGTGCAGGTTGGTCCCGAAATCGGGCTGCATCACCCGCTCCCCGCGCAATGTCGAGAGCAGTATTTCCAGGCTTTCCCGGATATCCTGCTCACCTTCCGACATCTCCACACTTCTGCTGCTTTTTCTGAACCGGACGGGAAAGGACCACCCGCGGCCCAGAAAATCTCTGCCACTTTCAAATTCTTTACCTGATGACATGCCTTATCCTATCATTACGGTTGGTTCTCCTATTGCGGCCGAAGCTCCGCAGACACAGATATCACCGACACGTATGGCCGGTCTGCCGCCAATCAAAACGGTTGTGCTGCCTACGGTGAACGGGCTGGTCGTCGGCTGGTGCGAGTTCGGCGGCAGGGAACATACGTGCATATCGCCGGCAACGCAGGCAGGCATCCCGCCGATCTGTACGGTCGGCTCTCCAGGCCCCGTGATTGTCCCGCCGTGGTTTGAAATATCCGTGACTCTTGCTGCTGCAGGCATAATCGATTTTTCCCTGTTTTATATGTATGATCGTTTTTAGTCCCAGTACAGGGTTTAAAACCCTGCACTTTCAGTTCAGTTTACCGCCGATTTCGATTGTGACAAATCGCCGGATGATTCGCCGCTCAAGCCGGATGGCCCGGAATCCGTGTTGGCCATTTACCGGAACATTTTCCGTCGTAGCGGCCCGGCAGTTAACGGCACACTCGCCGCCGTGACGGGGCCGGCAGCCGGTCAATTGATCGAGACCAGCGATCCTTTGACGACCGTCTGTCCGCTCGAAGACAACTCGGCGCCGGACCCGCCCTGCGCCTTGAAACCGGCACTTGCAGATCCTGTGATATTGGTGCCTTCAATCAGGATATCACCGGCCGCTTTCAGGGTCAGGTCGCCCGAACTTTCAAGGGTAATCCCGTCCGAGGCCAGGCTCACCTTATTCCCGTTCTCGTCTTCAATCCGAACGGTTCCGCTGTCATCACTCAGCTCCCATTTATTGCCGTTGGGAGTCTCGATTGTGACGCTTTTCTTGTCGTCGTCAAAAAACATCTTCAGTTCGCTGCGCGTCACGATGCCTTTGGTGTTATTCTCTTCCTCCGCCCCGATCGGCGACGGCTTGCCGCTGCTGTGCACCATGCCCAGGATGACGGGGTCGCGCGGGTCATCATTGATGCACCCGACGATCACTTCATCCCCGATCTCGGGCCGGAAGACCAGCCCCCGGTTTTCGCCGGCATCCAGCGAGGTCATCCGCGCCCAGACGCCTTCATCCGCCGGGTCGATCAGCGGCATCCGGACCTTGATGCGGTCTTCCCCTTCCGGATCCTCGTGAATATTGGTCACAACCCCCACCTGAAGCCCGTGAATCGGCGGGACCAGCCCCGACGCCTGCCGCTCCACGATATCATCGTACCTGTTGATAAACCACTCCTGGTCCATGCCGAATTCAATATCGGTTGTCCAGGAGGTTTCTGTTGCCTTTTGGTGGTGGATCGAGGAGACAAATGCAGGCCCGTTGAAACGCTCGCCAAAACCCTGGATATGGATCATATCCCCGGGTTTGACTTCACTGAAACCGGGAATCCGGACCCGGCCTTTGACTTTTGCCAGCCGGCTTTTCAACATTTTGGATTCCGACCAGGCTTTTAACTCATCTGATTCCACCCTGCCGCCGTGCTGCTGCATCCAGGCGTCCAGTCCGATCACACCAGCCAGCTCCTTCGCCGGGATATTCCCCGGCTCTTTAATCCCCGGATCGTCGCCTTCCTCTTCGGCTAACTCCTGGCTGCTGTAGTCCCATGAGGTGCTCCTGGAGAGTGAAAACTGGTCGCGCGCATCCATACCGGCCTCGAAAGAGATCACATTGCGGCCATACCCCACACTTATCACGGGATCCTGGTCCAGGCCGGGTTTTTTGACCGTGACGTTTCCATCATCCACAAAAACCAGCTTCCCGTTTACCTCCGCCCGGGCAATCATAAAGTCCCAATCTGTGGTGTAGTATTGCACCATCTCGCTGTGTTCGGCGTCGGTCGCTTCCACGTCCGGATTCAGCCCGTTCGCATTGATCAGCTCTTCAATAATCTCGCTGTCCTTTACACTTGTGAAATACCTGTTTTTTCTACCGACGGTCATCTTTACGGCCTGATCCCGCATGTCGATCTGAAGAACCGGGTTTTTGTTTTCAATGCTTTTGATACTGTGCCGGATGATGATCCCCTCGAAAATGGTTTCCTCTTCATTGTGGTATCCGGCTTTCAACTCGATCTTCTTTCCGGGCACAAACACGTCGCTGCTGCTGATCTCAAAATCCTGGAGGGCGACATCCCCGTCGGCCAGAACCAGCCTGGCTTTCGGAATTTTATTAATCGCTTTGGTCACCACAACCCCCAATATCCCGTACAGCCCACCCAGGTCCTCTCCGTCAACCAATACGGTAAACGTCGGTAGATCGGTGGACGACTGAGTCGTGTTATCTCGGTTTCGATTCATAAATCACCTTTGTTAACGGGAGGCAGGACGAGCCGCTGCCCCGGAGTTAATGTTTTGAAATTGACCAGTTTGTTCACCCGCGCCAGTTCGATGTAGAGGGAGGGATCTCCGTAGATCCTCTCGGCGATTGCCGGCAGCGTATCTCCCTCCTCCACCACCCGGTAATGGGTCATATCCGGTGAATTCCGCCGCTCTTCCGCCGCCTGTTCCTTGAGTGAGGTATGCTTGCGGAAACTGCATTTGACCGTAGACCGGATCGGATTACCGTCCAGGTTGAACATTTTGTGGGTTACCGTGGCGCTTTCCAGAACCCCCCTGAATTCAAAATCACCCCAGCTCAGCATCAGGAAATTGGGCTGATGGGTATTACCGGAACGGCGGTGGGTCACACCAAGAAAATGCTGGATCACCTCATCGGTGCGTTTGTCGTTCAACACCTGGTCGGTGATGTTGGAAGTTCCGGAGACCGAAGCTCCCGTGGCATCAAAAAGAAATTCAAATGAAATGGAATCCGGCTCGGTGTGTGTAAAAACAAGCGTGCCGGTGTTGCCCTGTGTCTTCTGTTTGACGTAGTTGTTTTTGTATTCCTGGCTGTAGGTATTCGGATTGTACATCATCTCGAATATTTCGATCTCTTCCCCGTCGCTGTACCCTTCATCGGGGTAAGCCGCGATCGACATTTTGGCCAGTCCTTCCAGTTCCTGATATTCGTGTGATGCTGCCATCAGCGTTCGTTTTTATGTTCGCGGATCACTTCCAGTATATGCCGGGCCAGATCCTCCACCTGTTCGGAGGGCTGATCCTCGCCGGATTCGGTTCCGGAAGGCGTTCCATTCGCCCGGTTTTGCTCAGTGGCGTCGCTGACCACCGCTTTGATCACCAGTTCCCGTATTTCAATCGGCATTTGTTACCTGCTGTTTTGTTGATTGATTTCACTTCTTCATCCACCCCGTCCGGGAGGGCTCTGCACCGGCTGCAAGCATACAGGCCCTGAAAAACCGGCAGCCGGCTCCACAGTCAGCCGGAATTAACCCGCCGGAAATATTGAAACGCAAGCTCGATCGTTTCCACGGCCACTTCATTGTTTTGTGCATTAAAATCCGATATCGACCACTTGACCGGGTAGGCGTTGATGAAACTCCACGATTCAAGAGGCTCGTGTTCTTCATTCAACAGGGTTACCAACACCCCTTTCGGGTCGAACGTAAACGATTCGACCGTATTCCGGAACCATCCGATCAGCTCCGAGCCTTTCAAAACCCCGCGTTTGAGCACCAGCTTGTCGTAGGTCACCCGGGTCGGCAGGCGGTGGACAAACCGGTTTTCCCCGCCTTCCTCGTAGGTTTCCTCACCGACGGTCGCATTCAGCCCCGATACTTCACGGAAGCCGCTGTCGCGCGAGTCGTCGTTCAGCCCTTCTACGTTGACCACGAAATGAAATCCGACCGGTGGATACTTATCGCTCATAATGCTAATCGAATTCTATGGTAAGCCCTTCATGGCAAAGTTCAATCGACTCCACAGCCACTTCATTGCCGGTGGAGTTAAGCGTAGGGCCTTCCACCTTGCAGGGCCATGCGTCCCTGATTTTCCAGACGGTTACCGGTTCATGTTCTTCATTCAACAGGCTGATGGTGATATTCCGCCGTTCGATATCGTTCATTTTCACGGTGTTCAGCCATTCAAAGAACTCGTTATCATCGCGGTAGATACCTCGTTTCAGCGTGATGTTATTGTACTGCGGAATACCGGGCATTTTGGTAACCTGGTAATCCTTTGCATTGCCTTCGCGATATTCGATCGGCTGAAGTTCGACATTCAGCCCCGAAACCTCGGTAAAACCGACGCGTTCGCCATCCCATTCAACCTGGAAATGAAATGCGGATATTGGATATTGTTCTGCCATAGCAATTTGGATTTAGGTGAAAAATTGAATTACGATTCCTGGAGTTTGTGCATAAACCGGAGGATGATGAACTCGGCCGGACGCACCGCAGCCAGCCCGATTTCGACGATTAGCCGTCCCTCGAGCACATCCTGCGGGGTCATTGTTTCTCCCAGCCCGATTTTTACGAAAAATGCCTCGTTGGTGGTAGCCCCGGCCAGGGCGCCGTCGCGCCAGATACCCGTCAGGAAGTTTTCGATCATCGCCCTCACACGCACCCATGTGTTGGCGGTATTGGGCTCGAAAACCACAAATTCCGTGGCTTTCTTGATCGATTCCTCGACAAAAATAAACAGCCGCCGGGTGGGCACGTAGCGCCATTCATTGTCGTTGCCGGCCAGTGTACGGGCACCCCATACGAGCGTTCCCTTTCCCGTAAAGGAGCGGATAGCGTTGATCGATTTCCCGGTCGTTGGGTCCACATTCAGCTCTTCCTGCGTTTCGTTTGTGATTTTCACTATCGGTTTGATGACCGAATTCATGCTCACATTAGCGGGGGCTTTCCAAACGCCACGGTTACGGTCGACCCGCGCGTAGATCCCTGCAATTCCGCCGGATGGCGGCAGTTCAACATAAATTTTCTTCACTTCGGATTCGAGCGACCGGTAGATGCTCGGATGATCACTCTCCAGGCCGGCAAAAGTGACACCATCGCCCAGTTTCAACGCGTCGGACGGGGCGGTTCCCTGAATATCATGGCTGACAGACGATGCCTCCCGGTCCACCTGGAAATTAAAGGTGGTCTTCAAGTTCGGATAATAAACCGCTCCATAGCTCAAAAAAGAGGTACCCAGCACTTCCCTGAAATCCGATAACCCTGTATCCCCATTATATCGGTCAACGATCGTAAACCGGTCTTTCAGCTTGTTGCACTGTCCCAGGGCAGTCTTTACAACCTCCCCGTAATCATTGGCACTCTCCAGGCTCATCGCGTCCGGGAAAACGATCAGGGTCGGTTCGTCACTCTTTTCCAGGGCCCGGATCCCGCCCATCAGCCCCTCCTTTTTTTCCGCATCCCCGGCTTCGATCGTGCCGGAGTAATCGCCGACGGAAACGATGTAACAAGGCCCGCCGCCGTTGCTGAAATAAAACTGAAGGCTGTAAAAAAGCCTGAACGGGGAAGACGTTCCATCCTTGAGCCTGGCACGGAAATCCCTGGAGGCCAGTTCCGAATCCTGGTCATAGGTATCGGCAATCGTAAACTCAAATTCCTCTTTCCGGGGGCCGCCGAATTTTTCACTGAACTCCATCAGCGATGTAATCCGGGTCGGTTCGAATTGCAGTGCCTTTTGATCCCCGTCCTCTTCGGCTTTTTCCGTATACCCGATAAAGGCCGGAATCGCCGTTTCAACTCCCGCAACGGATGACGGAAGGGTCGAGATCTCTTCTACATATACGCCTGGTGTTTTATAACTCATGGTATTCTTGTTTTAGGATTCCTGAAGTTTGTGCATAAATTGTAAAATGATAAATTCAGCCGGCCGTACGGCAGCCAGGCCGACCTCGATGATCAACCGTCCTTCCAGGATATCAACCTGGCTCATGGTTTTCCCCAGCCCTACATTGACGAAAAAGGCCTCTTCCCGGCTCGCGCCGGCCAATGCACCGTCCCGCCAAAGGCCGGTCAGGAAATTCTCGATCATCGCTTTTGTTTTCGCCCAGGTATTGGCGTCGTTGGGTTCAAAAACCACCGGTTCCGTGGCTTTTTTAATCGACTCTTCAATGAAGATAAACAGCCTGCGTACCGGTATATACCGCCATTCGTTGTCGTTTCCGGCAAGCGTTCTCGCCCCCCATACAATCGTTCCCTTCTTGCTGATCTGGCGGATGACATTGATCGACTTGCCGCTGTCGGCATCCACATTCAGCGGCCCCTGTTCATCATCAGTCAGCATCAGAGAGGGTTCGGTCACCAGGTTCATGCTGACATTGGCCGGTGCTTTCCACACTCCCCGGTTGTTGTCTACCCTTGAATAGACTCCGGCGATTCCTGCCGACGGATACAGTTTGAGGGTTTTCTTATCGATCTCCCTCTTGATCCTGTTATACATAGACGTGTCCAGTTCAATGGTAAAAATCTTGTCAACCACGATCGACAACGCTTCACCTTCCCCGCTGAATGCTATATCAATCGTATCCTTTTCCGAGGCACCGGTGAGGGTAATTTCGATCTTAGATGTTCCGGTAATTCGATTCGCGGTGAACGCCTCGTGCTCTTCCAGGGCATTGACGATCTGGTCGGCCACGCCGATCGGAGTTGATTTGATTTCGATCCCCTCTTCCCCTTCCTCGCTGAAGGTGAATTCATTTCCGTTGACGGTCAGTACATCTCCGGCCGAAATCTTTTTCTGGTCTTCCACAATAATCTCTGCCTGCGCATAGCTCACACCCTCCAGCAATTCATTCAGATTGTTGCCGTGCAAAGGGCCGTTTCCGGTGCCGCCCCGGTCGTCGCTGATCGAGACCGAATGTTCATTAAAATGGCGCCGTATCGTTGTTTGAAGCGAAGGGTAATAGGCAGCCCCGTAGTTCAGGTTGTTCATCCCGACCGCTTTGCTTCTGAAACGTGCGGCATCTTCAAACGGGTTTTTCTTCTCTCCCTGAATCACATCCAGGATCGCAAACCGGTCTTTCATATCCGCACACTGATCCAGCATCGCATCGTACAAGGTGTTCCTGTCGGCATCACTCAGTTTTACCGTTTCGGGAATCACCAGCAGAGTCGGCTCGTCTTCAAGCCTCAGGGCATTCAAACCGGATTCCAGGTCATCCGCCCGGATCGAGGAATCATCCGGCGATTTGTCATAGCCGCCGTCTCCGACAGATATGATGTAGCAACGCCCGCCCCCATTGGCAAAAAACAATCTCAAGCTGTAGTACATCAGGTAGGGCGATAACTCCTCCTCGTCCGGGCCAAGTTCAATCCGCGTATCGGTCAGGCCTTGTGATTGCGATTTCAGCGTAACGCTGAACGGCTCCTCAAAGGCCCCTCCGAAGATCTCTTCATATTCCAGGAGCGACCGGATCATTACCGGGGTATCTTTGGGAATCTCCTCTCTTTCACGTATTCGCTTTTGGGTGTATCCGACAAATGCAGGAACGGCAGTAGCAACCGGTGCGACGGATGCGGGCAGTTTGGATATCTCCTGAACATAAACGCCGGGTGTTTTTAAATTTTGCATGGTGATTCGGTTTTGATGTTAGACATACACATAAATTTCAGATTCAAGCTGTTGGCCGGCCTGTTTTAATATCGCCGACGGATTGGGGTTGGGAAGGTGTTCAATAAATACGCTGCCTCCCGATTCCATTAACTGAACCGACGGCTTTGGAACTTCAAAAAAAGGAATGGGATCTTTCGACCGGAAGGTGATGACCTGCTGTCCGGTGCTTTGGCCGGAGGCGTCTGAAGGCTCTTCCTGCCGGATAAACTCAACAGGATCGTAGAGGCTCGAATCCTCCCCGGATTTGTCCACGATCGTCAGTTGATCCCGGTTTCGGATCCTGCTGGTTTTATTGACTACCAGGTATTTCCAGTAACTCTCCCGCCGCCTGAAGTCCAGCGAATATTCCTGGATTCCTTCATACAGCTCGCCGTCATCCGTGCCGCATGCCAGTTCCAGGAATCCCAGCAGGTTACCGCCAGGGTGGCTGTTTTCCGTGATCGCCGGATCCTCTGCATCGATCAGCGTATGACGGAGCCTTTCCGGATCATCCGGGTTCTCCGAATGATTTTCTGGTTTGTTTCGGAACAGAAGGCGTTTTGACGAGCTGTACCTGTCTGACGGGGATTCATCCAGGTCGGTGATCGTCTGAAACAGGGCCGGATTGCGGACGGTAATGGCAAACCGGAGCGTCAGTTCCTCAAGACGAACCAACGGTGTTGTTTCATCTTCGCCGGCGCGGTATAAAACCGTAACTCCTGCAGGCAGGGGTTTTACGAGCATCTGCCCTCCCTTCAGTTTTCTGAGCGAAGCGGAAGTCGGAACAAGGCTGATACCGTCCGGATGCCCGTCCGAATAATAATCGTGGTTGAGGCGGAGGTTCAAAAGCCGGCGGTAGTTGATAAACATTACGACTTCTCCCCGGTTTGAATTCCGATTTTTTCGATCGGCTTGCCGGAATCCAGGATGGCAGATTCCTGGAATCTCACGAGGCGTATTTTGTAGAGTACCGATGGCAGGTAATGAGTGCCGACGACCGACCAGAAGTTGTAGAGCTGCTCGAAATCATACGAAAAAAGTTCGACGATCAGCCGTTTGATCCGGGAATCAAAATCGGACATAGAAGGGGAGTTCTCCGAGGTAAACACGTTTTTGGCCTGGAAAAAGGAGATCACATAGGAAAGCTGTTTGAGGCCTTCCGAATAGTCGGCAGTAGAATCGGAACTGTTCCCCTGGAAGTAGGCTGAAATCAGGATATAGAGGTTCAGCTTGATTTCGGGATTTCGTTTGTTCATGTTGCCTTCTCCGTTGGCCTGAACAGCTTTTTGTTCCTTGAAAATCCGTTCCTCTTCAATATTGATCAGAGACATCCCGAGGGAATTTTCCGGGATGACCACGCCTTCGTCGGTGGCTACATTGGTCAGATAAATTTTCTGGTCGCCGGATTCAGACGTACCGGTTCTTAGTTTCAGGTATTCGTTCAATTCATGCGTAAGAAATTCCAGTGAAGAATGTAACATTACAGCGACATTTAGGGGTGAACCTGAACCTGTTTTCAACTGCTTTCAAATCATCAGAGGAGACGAATCCCTGACTTACCTTTGTCCGCCAATGACAAATGCAAATAAGTCATCTTGCTAATCGTGCAAGACCGCTGCAACCACAGCTTTCACAATTGATTTATTTTTCATGAGTGACCATTTCCCGTTTTAAAGATCAGGCAATTCATTTTTTTATATAAGAAGCAGTTTAAATTTTATCACTACCTAACTTTACTAGAGAATTTTACTAACCGAAAATTTTAGCTTCTCCGGCCGTCAATGGGAAGCGTTCCCGAGCTTTTCAAACCGTTTGTCCAGCTCTTCCTCGCTAAGGTGTTTTATACGGCTCGGTGAACAGCCAAGGTGGTAATTCACGAACTTGTTCAGGGCGATTTCATCGCTGATTCCGTGTGCCCTTGCGATTTGAAAATTCGATTTTTGTCCATCCCGCAACTGCATCGAAATACTCTTCAGCCGGGTGTAGGTAAGGATATTGATCGGCCGAACCTCGTATTGGCGCATAAATGAGCGGGCAAATTTTTTGGGACAGTCGTATCCCATCAGTTTCGCCCAGTCTTCAACACGGGATGTTCGGGAAAGATTTTGTTGCAGCTCTTCTATTGCATTTGAAATCTGCGGATTATACGTACTCATCAGCCTATCCTTTTTTTTATTTTTTTGATTAAGCTAATGGAGAAATCGAGCAGCCGCAGATGATCAGCAGGTATATCCCTGGATAGTAATTTTATCTATATCATAGACAAGAGGTTGTATATCCAAAAATGTTACAAAAAAAGTTCACTCCACCCATGCCAATCCGTCGGGATTGTCGAAACCATGTATTTCGCCGATCACTTCGAATGTCTCGAGATCGATGACCGCCACTTTATTCTCCGGTTTGATCAAAATTCCGGCCTTAATCCGGAACAATTGGCCGTATTTACAGTTTACTGTTTTTGGAATAGATAATCGAAAAAAACAGAATGCAGGAAATTGACAAAAAGAATACGTTACACAACAAAAATAATGATAGCCGCTGCCACCCTGGCAGCATTCACAGTTCTTGTGATATTCATCATTACCGGGCAGGAACAAGAAAGTGATCCTTTTGCAGACGACGTTGAGCTGATCAGTGAGGCTTCAGACCTTCACATTGAAATGGTTACGAGAGGATTGGATAACGGCTTCAGAATTGAGAATGTCCATGCTGTTCAACTCGATAACAGCGATCAATGGATGGTAGGTGGCCTTCTGAGCGGGTCGGTACTCAACGATGTGTTTGCATGCTGGATGATCGATGATGAATTCGGAATGGTTTATGCCGCCGATTTTATCGCCGGTGAGTATTCAGATTTTATCCCTTCCACCCGAGCCGGATACGGAACCGATTCTCCCAACAGGGAGTGTGGAATTTTGGCTAATTATCTTGAATAACGGTGTTTACGAACTACCCGGGTTTGTAGTCGGAAATTTGGTAAACACATACCAGACGATGATCGAAAAGACGAACATGGAAGAGATCATCTCCCGGAGGTGAGCCAGCCTTACGCTGTCGGGAAACAACGGATTGGGAATGACCAGGGGGAAACCGGTATACACCAGTACCAGAATCAGGCTAATGAGCATCGTTTTGTGTTTGGTTTGAAACATGAGAACCAGCGGCAGCAGAAAAACGCCAAACATTATTCCCCTGAAAAACTGAAAAGGAAAAATGACAGGATTTTCCTCCAAGTTATGCATCAGTTGTGGAAAAAAGCCGAGATTTTCCGTCCTTCCGGAATAAAAAACTCTTAGTTCTTCCACCTGCCAAGCCACAAAATGTCCGAACAGAAAGTAGATACACAGGTACACCATCCCGATCAGTGTGAACTGCGGGGCAAGTTCCCGAATTGGAGGCAGCGTCAGTTTCAGACCGGAATGGACAGCGGATTCATTGGGAGTAAATAAATACAAGGCCAGGGGCACCCCTACGAATACGGGCACACCGTTGGCAATCGTAATCCAGAAGATATCAGCATTTGTCAGTATCGGAATGGCCGAACGAAAGAAAAAAGTCTCGATCTGGGTCATAAAAGAGGTTACAAAAAACAGTGAGGCGGTTAGCCAAATGCCAAGCCCTGACTTTCCCCACGGTGATTTTGTTACCACATACCAGATTGCAAAACAAAGCCAGGTATGGCTTAGAAGTAAGTATAGGTATGATAAAAAGTACTAACCCTGGGCACAGCTTCGCTTTCTCTTCTTTAATTCTTCTTTCCAGAAGACCCTTCCTCAGTCTCTTTTTGCTCTTCTTTTTTAGGTGCAAAGAAGTTGGTGTGGGCAAACACATCCGAGAGAATGGACTGTTCGATATAGCTGCGCTGACCGGATTTGGTTGGAACCCGAATGATCAGATGAATTTCGCCGGCTGCAGGCACCTGCATTGTTACGCGAGGGTCCACAGTGGGAACATCCAGCCCCTTCTGTTTGCTCAATTGTTCCATATAAGTGCGAACTTCTTTGATAAACGGCTTGCAGCGCTGGTTAGCTGCTTCCAGAAACGCTTTCTGTGCACTGCGCCAGTCGTCTTCTCTCTTGAAAGGTACCGTAAAAACGTGCAGCACATAATCATGCGTATAACTTTCATTGATCACCGGTTCGGAGACGAAAAGCGCATTGGGAATCACGGTCATCCGACCGGTCCGCTGGTGGGTGAGCCTGCCGGGCCCCACTTCCAGAATGGTTGTAGCCAACAGGTTCTGGTCGATCACATCACCCCGGAAATCTTTGATCTGAATCCGGTCGCCGACATTAAACGATCCGGCACCCGTCTTCAAAATTGAGCCGGTCACACACAGAATCAGCTCTTTGGTTGCCACGACAAAGGCCACGGCGATGGCAACAACCGAAAGAGCCAGTGTACGAAGCTCTTCGCCCCAGATCATGACAATTCCGAGCAGAAACAGTAAAAACAGGCCGTTTCGGGCCTGGACAATCCAGCGTCGCTGAAGCTCCGCCGACTGGACGGTCCTCCGTATAAAGCGGGAGAACACCGCCTTGAAAATCACGATTATCAGCATCAAAAGAGCCGTACTTACCAGCAGGCTCACCAGATTTTCGGAAATCGTAATCTGTTCAGACAAATTCATTTCACCAAACATGGCCTTCTCCTTGATCACAAATAATCATTTTACAGGTAATTTTTTTTTGAATCTTCTCAAAGCACCGTTCGTACATCTGTTTTTGCAAAATCTTCTCCGGTAAACAAAAGTGGTTCCTGCAGGGATACAGCAATTGCATAGGAAAAGCAGTCCCCGTAATTAAGTCTGGCCGGATGATGCCCCTTGCCATAGCGACGATAGGCAGTCCGGGCCTGCTCAGCATGCAACTCCGTTACCGGGATCACTGAAACTCCAAGACGATGAATAAACTGGTCCACCTCAATCTCACCAGCGTCCCCGAAGCGGGAAAACATCACAATGCCTGCTTCAACGACCGATGCTGCCGAAATTCTGAGCACACCGGCTTTTTCCATGGATTCGACCAGTCTGTCGGATCCCGGTTCGTTTTGGAGAATTGCTATGATCGCCGATGTATCCAGTACCATATATCGGTTATTCAGGCAGTCCGTATGAATCATAACCGATCAGCTCTTCATCGCTGCGGTCATCCATCCGGGGCAGGCGTTCCACCCTGTCGCGAATTCGTTTTATCTCTTCCCGGAATCTGTTGGTTTGTTTTCTTCCGGACTCCCGCTCGAGCCGCTCACGGAGTGCTTTGGAAATGGCTTCGGTCAGGCTCTCACCGGTAAGCTCGGCCAGCTCCCGGGCCATTCGGTCAACCTCAGGTTTTTTGATACTGAGTGCCATAGGATTTTTATTGTTTATATACTTTATTATGGATTATATACACATAACGAACAAACTGCAAATCTTTGTGTATTAAAACCCAGGCGATCCCCATCCGGGGCAGAAACATGGCCATGTGCAGCAGGTGGTAACCACCAGGAAGTAACAAAGCTTTTCGACTTTATAAAAACACTGTGCCCTCTGTGTCCCCGCCTTAGTTCTTATTGCGAACTCCAGTACCCAACGATCATCTTCATCGCTTACCTGAGTTTCAGAAGGTTGATTGGGCAGGGGTTCGATGTGACGTCGTCGAAGTAAATCTTCTGCATCCCGAACTCCTCTTACGGCTGGCTAATCGGACGATTCGTTTATTTCCGGGTTGATGGAAGCTGTGTCACTTCTCACTCAGATCGATCTGCTCCGGCACCTGATGTCGTTTCACAGGATGATCTTCCGGTTCGAATCTTTCAAGCTGGTCAAAAAACAATCTTCCAATGCCCACCTTTTGCAGGACCTACTCTCTTTAAAATACCCTTTCTTTTAAGTTTATTGATGTTATTCTCAACTGCTGTGGTACTGAGACCAGTCTTATCAGCCATCTTGGTGATACTTATTTTCGAATTCTTGGCTATCAGCTCAACAATTGAAATCTCATTTTCACCCAACTTTTCACCCAACTTTTCACCCAACTTCTTCCTCACCCAATCCACATATTCATTTGAGTCACTGATAGAAACCTGAAGACTTCCGTCCCCGGGAATAACAGGAGGTCCAACCGTTGGTAATGGAATGATCGTTTTAAAAATATCATCTTCAATAAATTCAGGAATTGATCCTTCTATATAGATCTTGCAATACTTGAATGTGTTTCTTACACCGGAACCTAACTCATCAACCCTTCCGATTTCTTTGAAGAAACGAGCAATAACCGGATTTTTTGGGTAAGGTGAAAAATTTGATGGGTCGATACGTCCAGCACTATGCGGTCGATTCCAATTCTCAGTGTATGCAACTTGTTTTTCAATCACGAGTTTTGCTGGAAATGCATTCGTGAATTCTCTGTGAATCAAACAGTTCGCAATCACTTCCCGAAATATTCGATCTCGTATGCTAACTCTTTGGTCTCCTTCCTGATAAAATCTATCTGGTAAATATTTTTTAATAAATGATGTAAGCCGATTATAACTATCGATTAAATTTGTACGAATAACATCACGATCATCATAACGGTCTATATTGACCCGCCTTAATATGGCATCTGTTTTATAATGAGGTAAGATGTCTTGAATTACTTCATCCTTTCCCAGTAATAAAACTGCAGCAAGTGTACACCCTTTTTCACCAGTTTGATAATCTCTTCGATAAAGGCCAGATGAGCGCATTAATTCCTCGTTTGACAGTTCTAACCAGGGATGATCTGGCCGTTCACTTTTAGCTAACTTTCTAATTCGTTGAAACGTAGATTCACTAAAATCTGAAATAGTCAGAAAA
>SLOU01000049.1 GCA_007132385.1 Balneolaceae bacterium
CCCCCCATTTTGCACCGGAAGTGGGTCTGATCGCTTTCATCGTACTGGCATTAATCGGATTTGCAGCCGGATTGATGCCGGCATGGCGGGCATCCAGGCTCGATGTGGTAGAATGTCTGAGACGATAGTCATGAACCTTAATTTTGAACTGCCATGTGGAGTATTTTAATTCGTGAATTTTTTATCGACCTTCGGAAACAAAAGCTCCGATCGTTTTTAACGATTGTTGCCATTGCATGGGGAACGCTTTCCGTTATCCTGCTGCTGGCTTTTGGACGAGGGCTGGGCAACAGCATGATGGAGGGTATGTTGGGTGCAGGCAATCAGGTCATCATTATTTATGGTGGACAAACCAGTATGAATTATGAAGGCCTGGGCATCGGCCGAACAATACGCTTTACCGAGGAGGATGTTGACAGGATCCGCCAGGCAGTACCGGGGATCGAGCATGCGAGTCCACAGTATGGGAAAGGGGGAACACGCCTGCAGGTTGGCGATGAAACGACCAATACATACATGGAAGGTGTTAATCCAGACTTTGAAATCATGCGCACGATGTACCCGGCGGAAGGTGGCCGTTTTATCAACCAACGAGACGTTGATGAAAGCCGGAGGGTACTATTCCTCGGTGATGAAATCGCTGAACGGCTTTTTGGGGAGGAAGAACCGATCGGAAAGGAGGTCTTGATCGACAACAAGCCGTTTACTGTGGTTGGAACGATGAAAGCAAAAATGCAAACGGCCATGAATTACGGGCCCGACGCTAACCGTGCGATTATTCCGTATACTACGTTTCGCAATATGTACGGAAACCTCCATGTGGGATCGATACTCGTCCGCCCGTCTGACCCTGCCTTACAGGAAAGTGTAAAAACAAATATAACCTCTATTCTTTCTTCCAGGTATTCTTTCCACCCTGAGGATGAACAAGCGATACCGATGTGGGATTTCATAGAAGCTGAAGAGATGAATCAGCGGGTCGCCACCGGGCTGGAAATATTCCTGTTTGTCGTCGGTTTCTTTACACTGATGATCGCCGGTGTAGGAGTAGCTAATATTATGTTCGTGGTTGTCAAAGAACGAACTAAAGAGATCGGTATAAAACTGGCCGTAGGAGCCCGAAAAGCACATATCATCACACAGTTTATCTTTGAGTCTTTGTTTATTTCTTTTCTCGGGGGATTTGCAGGCATGGCTGTTTCAGTTGCGATTGTTCAGAGTGTTTTAGCCCTGAATATGACCGAGGGCCCCGGACAGTTTCTGGGGAGCCCGGAAATTTCTCATTTAGCAATTTCGATTACCGTTGGCGTATTGGTCTTGATCGGCCTGACTGCAGGCATTTTCCCCGCATTAAAAGCTTCAAGAGTCGATCCGGTCGAATCGTTGAGATATGAATAAGAAGTATGGTTTCAGCTCGCTTTTTGGTATAATCTGATGCATAAAACCGGATAAACCATATTACTTAGGGTATGCACAGGAAGGTATCCTTGAAAATCAATGTCACGGTAATACTCCTGCCAATATTGTTGCTAATCAGTGATTTCGGCCTGATTGCACAGAGTTCGCAGGATCATCAAAACGATCATTACTTTGTCGATATACCGACTTCAACCATTCGCTCGGCAGCGAACGGATCTGCCGAAAGTATCGTTCTGTTAACAATTGACGACGGACCTCAAATCGAAACCACGATCGGCTTTCTTGATCTGCTGGACAAATATGATGTGAAAGCCCTGTTTTTCATCAATGGGTATCTGGCCGAACCTCACCCACAAATCGTTCGGGAAATCATAGACCGAGGACACAAGATTGGAAATCATACATGGGGGCACAGACGCCTGAGTGAAGAAGATCCTGAAACGACTGAGTTTGAAATTTTGGAATTAAACAAGTGGCTTGAAAGGAAGGCGGACTATACTCCACGCTTTTTTCGTGCTCCCTATGGTGTGTTGACTCCGGAAGCCGAAAAGATTCTTGACAAAAGTGATATGACCCATATCGGTTGGTCAGTTAATTCTTACGACTGGATGATTACTTATAATGAAGAAAGCTTTGATCGTGATGTAACTGCCATCGTAGATCAAACGCTTCGATCCATGGAAGATGGAAATATCATCCTGATTCATGACCGGATAGTGAGCCTGAGTGCTCTTGAACAGATCCTTGAAGAATTAACCGGACAGGGCTATGAGTTCGTTTTGCCAGCCGAATAAATCATCTGCTCTTGACTAAAATGTGAAGCAATTTGTGATCAATGTTCCCCGGGGGGATGTACAAGTTAATTCTTTGCAGAGCACATTTGAGGTGATTCACTTCAGGGTTCCCGATCTGAAACCAGCTCGATTCCCGATCGGGAACTATCCATACCTTAGTGGAAAAAAAGTCTAAAAAATTGTTTTTTCTAATCCGGTTTAATTCCCCTGCGGAATAAAAATAGCGTGAAAATCGCCCATCTCTTCATCTCCGAGCTCCACCACCTCTATGATTTCACGAGCGGCTACATCGATAATAGATATTCCGGTTCTCTCACCTACAATATCATGCGGAATGGTAGGAGCCGGGTTCGGGCCGCGCAGGGTTATAAATGCACGGTCGCTGGATGGAGACATTGAAATCAGGTCTGGTGTACTACCAACAAACTCCATCTCCTCATACTCATGATCTTCGTCGCGAATTGTGTCGAGCGGATGTATGGTCGCATTGTCACTTACACGGTGTACGACCCAGAGTTCATTGCGCTCTCTGTCAACCCAGGCGCCATGTGAATCCTGGCCGGTTTCTGACAGATTGTGAGTGGCAACCAATTCAGGTTCATCGCCGGTCATATCAAATACATATAAATAGGAAGAATGCATCCCTCCGGCCGTTACATAAATCTCTCCTTCAATCGGGGATTCAGCAAATCCACAGCCGTGTTCGGCAATCTCATCTTTTCCCCATGCTTTGCTCACTCGCCATTCATCCAGGTCAATCACAGCGAGCCCGCCGTTGAACAAGGTAACCATTTTGTATCTACCGTCAGGTGTAAAACCGGCACAAACTGGTCTTCTGCTTGGAAACAATTCGTCATCCGCCAGGACAGATTCTGCCTTGAGGTCCATAAATCGCGTAACCTCCCAACTATAACCATTGTCTCCTTCCGTACGAACAATTTCCGATATCGTTTCCCCGAGGTCCGGGTTGCCATCTTCATCCATCTCCTGCGGGCCTATATTTGACACATAAATATTATCGGTTCTTGCCGGGTTGGGTTGAGCTGCATGCGGCAGTTTGCCAACATCCCCTACAACAGCAACCACCTCGTTGCTTCGCGAATCCAGAACCGTCACATCACCCGAAACGGAATTCGCACTATAAACAAACGGGTCCGGTGGTATGCCCCAGAGCATGTGCGGACGTTCAGCACCACCCAGGGTCGCTTGATTAAGTACTTCAAGTACTTCTCCATCCGGATTCAGAATATACAGATCGTTTGCATTTTGATCGGCCGCCCATATCACATAGTCTGGCTGATCCATCTCTATTTCCATTCCCGGCTGTTCCTGCTCATCAGCACACGATTGTACGAACACTGATAATAACAATACCGGGATTATAAATGCCGTTGCTGTTTGAATGTTACCTAATCGCAATTTGCCAAGCATAATTAATTATCCCATGTGTAATTTTAAGAAAAAAGAAACCTGTTTTTGCAACTTGCTAAATATAAATAAATTTAATTTACAAGATCACAGTTTTTGCGAAAGTCAGTGTAATCAAAGGTGATTCAATTCTCCGACTCTCTGGCTTAGAAAGAATAACAAATATAAATCATATAAACACCCCGATGGTTCTGCTTCAGGGTCGTTCATTTATTCAACATTTGTCCGGTTTCGTGTATATATTCGTTTTATTATTTATGAGCCCCGGCTGGATATTTCTGGGCTTCAACTTGGGAATTTCCTGATAACGAACCCGGCAATAGCAGAAATCCTGTCCTGGCTGGAAATAAATATGGTTACCTATTCAGATTTGATATTCTTTTTGGGGCCGGATTTCATGAAACAACCCGATTAATCAAATTTCCTATGCAATGTTACGAACCTCATTTATACTTTTAAGTATGATTTTCTTTGCAACATCACTTTTTGCACAAAATTCGGTCTGGAGTGCCAATCCGGATGTGGTACAGACCCAGCAGGAAAACCGTCCCGATTTTATCTGGGATGAGACATACGTTCCCGACTATCAACTGCCTGATCTGTTGACGACCGGGGATGGCAATCAAATTGAATCGGCCGGCCAATGGCCGGAACGACGAGCTGAAATCCTGGAAATATTCCGGGACCAAATGTACGGACGGCGGCCGGGTCAGCCTCAGAACCTGTCATTTAACCTGATCGAAGAAAACCCCGATGCCATGAGCGGGGAAGCTACCCTTCGGAGGATCGCTATTGAAAGTGAACATGAGGGCCGAACCCACGAATTTGAACTTACCCTTTTTCTGCCAAACAATGCCGTAGGGGCGTCTCCGCTTTTCCTGTTAATGAATAATCGCGGGCTGAATAATACCGATCCGACACGTCGGGAAAAATCCGGTTTTTGGCCGGCAGAAGAAGTTGTGGATCGAGGTTATGCCATCGGTGCTATTCAAAATAATGATCTGGCACCGGATGATCAGGAAGAGTTTATCAACGGGGTGATCCGGCTGTTTGAAGGAAACGTATCCATAGAAGATCGTGCCCCGGATGCCTGGATGGCGCTGGCAGCCTGGGGCTGGGGAGCAAGCCGGGCTATGGACTATTTTGAGAAGGACCCCGACATCGACCAGGAAAAAATTGCACTGCTCGGTCATTCAAGGGGCGGGAAAGCCTCACTTTGGGCCGGTGCTGAAGATGAACGTTTTTCAATTGTCATTTCCAATGAATCTGGAGCCGGTGGAGCAGCGCTCAGCCGGCGGCAGTTTGGTGAAACCGTTGAGGCGGTGAACCGATTTACGCACTGGTTTACGGAGAATTTCAAAGCATACAACGACCGCGAACCTGACCTTCCGATCGATCAGCACATGCTCATCTCCTTGATCGCCCCGCGAGCGGTCTATGTGGCAAGTGCGGATGAAGACCTATGGGCTGATCCGCGGGGAGAGTTTTTGGCACTTTCTCATGCTTCACCAGCCTATGCTCTCTGGAATCACAGCGAAATCGCCCCGGATGAAATGCCCGGGCTGAACCAGCCGCTGATTGCAGGCCCGCGCGGGTATCATGTACGAACCGGCGGCCATAACCTAACCCCGCAGGATTGGGGCTACTTTATGGATTTTGCAGATGCTTATTTTGAGTCTACAGAATTTTCTGACTAAACAATCCCGAATTGTGCCCCTACAACTCCAACCGTAAACAAGCTACATAAAGTGAATGCCCTCTTATTCATAACAAACACCGGTACTTGTTTTTTTCACAAATAATTCATTCAGGCTGACCCGCAGATTTCGTATATTAACCTGTTTGTCCAATATATGTTAATCTGAGTTGCATGAGCACCAAAACTGACCAAACAGGTACTTCTTCCAACGGTACTCCCGCATCCGACCGGCCGATTATTATAAAGGGAGCGCGTGTCCATAACCTGAAAAATATTGATGTTGAAATACCCCGAAATCAATTAACGGTTGTTACCGGGGTTTCCGGATCGGGTAAATCGAGCCTTGCCTTTGATACTATCTATGCCGAAGGGCAACGCCGGTATGTGGAGAGCCTCTCGAGCTATGCGCGTCAGTTCCTGGAACGAATGGACAAACCGGATGTCGACTTTATGCAGGGCATTTCTCCGGCGATGGCAATTCAACAGAAAAACAGCACTTCGAATCCCCGGTCTACAGTTGGCACATCAACTGAGATCTATGATTATGTAAGACTGCTTTTTGCACGTATCGGAAAAACTATTTCTCCCCTGTCCGGAAAAGAAGTTCATAAGGATAGCACGAGTACCATTCTCAATGAACTATACAATCAACACAGCAAGGAAGAGAAGTTTTATGTTCTCTTTCCAATACCGGATCGCGACGAAAGCACTATGCAGCAAGAACTGGATGCTCTCAAGGAAAAAGGCTTTACACGACTTCTTCAGGTCGAAGATGAACAACTTCTGGATCTGACCCGGGATCAAATCGATCCAAAAGCTGTAAAAACTGAAACACACCGGGTTCTGGTCGACCGGCTTGTTTTAAAGGATGACGACAAATCCCGAAGCCGGGTAGCAGGTTCGCTGGAAACCGCCCTTGTCGATGGAAATGGCCGGTGTTCAGTCAAAATCCGAAATGGCAAGGAGCTCCAATTCAGCGAGCGGTTTGAACGTGACGGCATGGAGTTCATTGAACCGACCCCGCAAATGTTTTCTTTCAACAACCCGTTCGGCGCATGCAATACCTGTGAAGGTTTTGGGAAAGTATCCGGAATCGATGAAGACCTGGTCATAGCCGATCCGGATATGACTTTACGAGACGGTGTGATTGCACCTTTTAATTCTCCGAAATTCAGTAAATATCTGCGTGATCTTGTAAAGGTCGCTGCACGTCACAGCCTCCCGATTGATGTTCCGTACAGCGACCTATCCAAAGAAATGAAAAAAATTATCTGGGATGGAAAGGATGAATATATCGGCATTCACGAATTCTTCAGGGAAATAAAAAGCCAGTTCTACAAAGTCCACATGAGGGTGTTCTATTCGAGGTACCGGGGATACAGCCGTTGTCCGGATTGTGAAGGCTATCGTGTTCGAAAGGATGCATTGTACGTCAAAATCGATAACCTGCATATTGGTGAAGTAACTGAAATGACCATCGGCCACTCAAAAGAATTCTTTGAAGACATAACCCTGAGCAACTATGAGCAGGAAGTTGCCGGGCAAATCCTTTACGAAATTCGTAAACGACTTAAATATCTTGTTGAAGTGGGTCTCGAATACCTGACTCTCGATCGCTTGACCAATACTCTGAGCGGTGGAGAATCCCAGCGCATCAACCTTGCCAATTCTCTCGGAAGCTCGCTGATCGGCAGCCTTTATGTACTGGATGAACCGACGATCGGCCTTCATCCCCGGGATAATAACCGGCTCATCAAAATCCTGGAGTCTCTCCGTAACATCGGGAATTCCGTACTTGTCGTTGAACACGACCCGGAAATGATACGGGCAGCAGATCATATCCTTGATATCGGGCCGTTTGCCGGCAGCCATGGAGGAGAGGTCGTCTATTCAGGCGGTTACGACGGTTTACTCAAATCCAATACACTGACAGGAAAATACCTGAGTAACCGGAAAAAAATTGGCGTTCCGGCTAAACGAAGAAATGGAAACGGCAAACAGATAATCCTGAAGGGTGCAACCGAACACAATTTGAAGAGTATCGATGTTGAATTTCCCCTCAATAAATTGATCTGTGTGACCGGTGTCAGCGGTTCCGGCAAATCGACTCTTGTTCATGATACCTTGTATGCAGCTATTCAAAAGCAGTTCGGAACGTACAACGACAAAATTGGGAGATACAGGGAAATCAACGGGCTTAGTCATATTGAATCGGTCGAGATGGTCGATCAAAGCCCGATTGGACGGTCGACCCGCTCCAATCCTGCAACCTATACCAAAGGCTTCGACGGAATCCGAAATCTGTTTGCTGATACCCGTCAGTCGAAAATTATGGGATATACCCCCGGTCATTTTTCTTTTAATGTTCCCGGGGGGAGGTGTGAATCCTGCCAGGGGGAAGGAGTCCAGAAAATAGAAATGCAGTTCATGGCCGACATCGAACTTACCTGCGAAACCTGTGGCGGTACACGTTTTCGCAAGGATGTTCTTGCAATCAAATACAGAGGCAGCAACATCCACGACGTCCTTGAAATGTCTGTTTCAGATGCGCTGGAATTTTTTACAGACGAATCAACCATTACCAATAAATTGCAATCTTTGGAAGATGTCGGACTGGGATATCTCCGGCTCGGCCAAAGTGCTACAACTTTGTCCGGGGGGGAAGCACAACGGGTGAAACTGGCCCGGTTTCTATCCAAAAATAACGCCGGACATACTCTCTATTTTTTTGACGAACCTACAACCGGTCTTCACTTTGAAGATATTTCCAAATTATTGCGTTCGTTTAACGAACTGGTTGAAGCCGGACATTCGGTAATCATCATTGAACATAACCTGGATGTCATTAAATCATCGGACTGGATCATCGACATTGGCCCCGAAGGTGGATTCGGTGGTGGCCAGATTGTCGCAACCGGGACTCCGGAAGAGATTACTCAAGTTGAAAAAAGTCACACCGGCCGGTTTTTAAAGGAATACTTGACATAAAAAAGGATTAACCTTCCCGGGAACGTTAAAGCCGTGAATGGCTTCCTCAGATAATTATTAAAAGTGGGTTTTTTGAAACAATTTCTCACATATTAGGTCATTAGGTGGAGGTTTGATTTTATCGTTATTTGCCAGACCTTGTAATCGTACCCCATTAACATCAATCTTATAAAGTAATAGAGATGAAAAAACTAACTGCGTTACTGATTTCCTGCTTTTTAATCGTCGGGCTAACAACAACAGCCCAGGCACAATCCCCGATCAGCTTTGGGCTGAAAGGAGGTTTGAATATAGCCGATGTTACCGGTTCGGATATGGACACTAGCACCCGGACAGGATTAACCGGCGGACTCGCACTACACCTGAATCTGCCTGCTTTACCTGTCGGAATTGAATCCGGTTTATTTTATTCCCAGAAAGGGACTGTCGTTTCATTTACCGATCCCGATTTTGGATCTATAGATGGAACCTTTAAGCTGGATTACCTTGAGATACCGGTGCTGGCAAAATTAGGTTTAGGTGCCGGGCCCATCAATCCACACCTGCTCGCCGGACCCTATCTCGGTTTTAACCTGAATGCCGAAGTTGAAGGGGAGGAAAGCGGATTTTCCTTTAGTGAAGATATATCCGATGATGTGAACTCTACTGATTTCGGCCTGATGTTTGGCGCCGGCTTGGATTTCAACCTTGGAGTAACAGCCCTGTCTGCACAGGCTAGGTATAGCCTCGGTTTGACCGATATTTTCGAAGATGATGACGAAGGCCTGAAACACGGAGTATTCAGTGTTGTGGTCGGAATCAATTTCTAATCCCCTTTTGAATTAATTTGCTAATATATTTCTCCATTTAATAATGTGCAGCCTTCCAGCCTGTTTCTACCGGGCCGGGGCTGCTGTTATTTATATCATTCAACGTACTTTCGCCTCTAAACCTATCACGATTTAATGAACCTGAGACAAACTCAGGGTTAACAGCAGAGTGCTATGCTATCGAGATTGTTGTATTTAAACTGGAAGTTTTTCCTGGCCCGGCTTTCCCGATTTCAGTCGCTGGTGATTGCCGGATATACAATCTTTCTGCTGATCATGTTGTTTAACCTGATGGGAACCGCTCTTGTTGTCATATTTCTTGACAGCACTCCTCAATACGAGATTGATCTACCCTGGCTTACACCGGAGATCCATCAACTGATCCTGATCACTTTTGCCAATGTATTCTGGATTCTCCATTTTGCATTTACCAGTACCCGTCTGCTGAACATCGATGAAAACCGGAAGCTCCTTGCCTATGGCTATCCGTCTGGCCGCTTGTCATTTCACCTGAACCTGATGAGTATGTATCACCCGGTCAATGTCATCTATAACCTGACCTGGATCGTATTTTTGTCCGTTCAGATCAGCAGTGGATTAAATATTCTTTGGATACTTTTAGCCGTTTTAATCAACTATGGCATTATTTATTCGATAAAACACCGATTCCTGCAGTTGATGGAAAAACGCTTTAAAGTAATCGTCTTCAGTATATTATTTATTATTTTCGGCACTATTCAGGCTTTTGCTATTATTTCACGTCAAACCCAGGCCTGGCTGGGTGACCTTTCTCTGCAGCTGGCCGAAATCATCAATTTTATGTACTATTTGCCCGGTGGGTTGCTATTCTGGTCAGCCACCGTAGAAACAGACCCGATTCATACTGCAATTTTCCTTGCTATCGCCATCCCGGCTGCACTCTTTATCTTCAGGGATCACTACAGAAAAACACTGGAAGGATTGTTAAATCCTGCAGTCAAAAAGGTTGAAAAAGACGTAAGTAAACTTTTGGCATTTCTGAAAAAATGGCTGGGGCCCAATGCCGGCAAGTTCTATTATTATGTAATGATTCACCCGTACAACCGCTTGCAGTTACTTGCTATCATCTTGATTCCGATCGTTTATATTCCTTTGTTACTGCATCTGGAGTACGGACTGATTTCTGCTATATTGATTCCAACAATGTTAGCAGCCGTACCGGTTGCGCTGCTTGCCATCTGTATGGCCAATATGTTCGGTTATGAGAACAGGGAACTGTTGCTACACATGCAATTTCCGGTATCCTTTGAAAAACAATTGAAAGAACGTTTTCTGGGTATCATTGCGATTCCACTCCTCATATTTTACGGTATAACCATTTTTGAAATTACCCGTTTACCTGAAATCGGGCCGGTATTTGATATTTATATTGCCAATACATTTTTCTTTCTCTGTTTTATGGTGGTGTTTTTATGGAGTTCTTTCTATCAGTTTCAGAAAGCAAGTTATAAATCATTCAGTTTTAAACATCCGATTATCCCGCAAAAAGTCACCTTTACGATATCTTTTGCGATTATAATTCTGGGTTACACGATCTTTGTTCCCCTGGGAGATTTGCAAAGTTATCGATTATGGGTAATGATCTTTCTGATCGGGGCAATTTGTACATACCTTTGGAAAAATTTCGAAGTTCTGGTTACTCTCTATCAGAAAAAAATACTTGGCCGTTTATGGAATATGCTTTAGAGATTAAAAATCTTCGTAAGAAGTACGGGAATGAAAAACTGGTTTTAAACAATCTTGACCTTTCAGTCCCCGGGGGTACTATTTTCGGTCTGATCGGGCCTAACGGTGCCGGAAAAAGTACGATTATTGGAATATTAACAGGGTTATTAAGCCTTGATGAAGGAGAAGTAACTATTGGTGATCTTCCCCTGAACAATAAAAATGAACTGAAAATCAAAAAGAAGATCGCCTCGGTCTTACAGCCACCCCTTTTATTTGAAAACTTTACCAGCTACGAGTTTCTTACCTATGTTTGTGAAATGTACGGTATCACCGATGAACAGTTGAATGACCGGATCAACTCATTGCTAACCTATTTTGAAATAGAGGAATTCAGCTATGTTAAAGCCACTCAGCTTTCCTCGGGAAGCCGCAAGAAACTTGCCTTTTGTGCCGCAGTACTCACCGAACCTGAAATTCTTTTTTTAGATGAACCTTTTGAAAGTGTGGATGTCATTTCCATAGGCCGCATGAAATCCCTGCTAAGAAGAATGCGCAATAAAGGGTGTACTATCTTTATCACCAGCCATATCCTTGAGGTTGTTGAAAATTTATGCGATGATATTGCTATTCTGTACGAAGGAAAAATTCTTGCCTACCTGGATGCCAAAACTCGTTCTGAACTTGAAAAAGATGTAACTTTGAGCGAAATCTTTGAACGGTACGTCAAAGTCCATGACGTTGGTGAGGATCTTTTAAACTGGCTTTAAGACAAAATGGAATTAAAAAAAACGGTTGAACGAATCGTTCCGAAAAAGTTTGAAACCAGGGAAGAATATCTTCTCTATCTGAGACACCTATTTGCCTATCAGGAAGCCGTTGAAATGCTTCAGCCAAATCATCAAATCCTTGATATCGGTTTTGGCGAAGGTTACGGTGTAAAACTGATTTCTGAGCATATTTCGACTGTAACCGGCCTGGATGTGAATAAGGATGCAGTTGCATACGCCAATAAAAAATATGCTTCGGAAAACTGTTTCTTTGAAGTTTATGATGGTAAAAAACTCCCCTATGAAGACAAGACTTATGATGCGGTGATCTCTTTTCAGGTTATCGAACACATCAAAGACGATCTGCATTATCTTGAAGAGATTCGAAGAGTATTAAAGCCGGGTGGACAGGCTATTTTGACAACTCCGAACCGGGAAACACGCCTCGAGCCCGGACAGGAACCCTGGAATGATTTTCACGTCCGCGAATACAGTGCAAAACAACTCAATGAATTGCTTGATAATGTTTTTCCAACCGTATCGGTCTACGGGATACGGGGTGACGAAACAGTCGAAAAAGTGGAAAGTAACCGGATTGAACGCCGGCTTTCATTCTATAAATTATTACCGCATTTCATGAAACGCTGGGTTACAGGTGATTTCATGGAAAAATTTGATACCGACCGGTTTTATCTGACCGACCGAAATATATCCGAATCGATGGATCTCTATATCATTGCACAAAGATAGATTCAAAATAACCTGCTGATTCGCCCGCTTATTTCTTCACACAATTCTATGAGATCTGCAGTGATCGCGTATTTGGTATGGGAATCGATATCGAGTTCACCTACAAACCTGTCTCCCTTCATAATCGGAACTACAATCTCTGATTTCACATCCACGCTGCATGCCAGGTAATTGTCGGCCTTACTGACATCCTGCACTACAAATGTATCTAACGTTTCTGCCGCCTGGCCACATATTCCTGTCCCGAACGGGATCCGGGTATGGTCTGTTTCCTCACCGACAAACGGTCCCAGCTCCAGCATTCTCTCTTCATCCTCAGCCACCAGGTAGAACCCGGTCCAGTCGAATACATCCACGTGCCGGTCGAGAAGCACTGCAATTTTCTGCAGCTTTTCATCCCGGCTCCCGGCACCGTATATAATCCGATCGGTTTCATTCAGAATCCATTGTTTATTCATGACGATCTTTCCAGGTTTCAATCTTTTTTTAAACTTTCAATGTAATTGATATCAGGATCTCAACATGAAGGTAAGAGTTTCCTTCAGGATTTACAGGTTACACTGATGTGAATTTCTGAACTATAGCAGACCGAACCACTTTATTCCCTCATTAACTCTATTCTCCGCTCCGTGGATTAATAAATTCCTGGTGGTTTTAAAAAATATATAACCGCCGGTTTTTTCTGTAAATATCCTGTCGCAAATCCCTCTTATAGTCCATATCTTTATCCTTATGTTAGAGACCATCGCTCAACTATCCACCGAATATAACCTGATGCTGATCACAACCGGCGGACTCTTGGTAGCCAGTTTTTCTTCTCTTTTCTCCGTGGCGAATCCTACGGCAGCCATGCCTATATTTTTATCCCTAACCGAGAAGTATTCGGATGCAGAACGAAATACTACCGCTAAATGGACATCGATTTATATGTTTATGGTTCTGATGATTTTCCTTTTTGCCGGTACGGCTATTCTTGGTTTTTTTGGTATCAGTTTGTCGGGTATTCGTATTGCAGGAGGCCTCATCATTATGAGAGCAGCGTTCTCCATGTTGAACCCGGATAAATCGGGACGAAAACTGACGGAAGAAGACGAAAAAGAAGCGATGCAAAAAGATGACATAACATTCAGCCCGTTAGCCATGCCAATGTTATCCGGCCCGGGCAGTATAGCTGTTGTCATCGGTTTTGCTTCTCAGGCAACCGATTATACCGATTACGTGATTCATTCAATTTCTATCACCCTGGTGGTGCTGATAGCGTATGTAGTACTTCGTTTATCACCTGGCATCATGCAATACATGGGTACAACCGGTATGAATGTCATGACCCGTATGATGGGTTTCATTGCCCTGGCTATCAGTGTGCAGTTTATCCTCAGTGGTATAAGCTTATTCTTCCAGGTATAATGTGATCGGCAGCCCGGTTGCCTGATATCATTTCTGCTGGCTTGGTTATCTGTAAAGTTTGAACCGTAATGGTTATACAGTGGATTCGGAAGTCAAACTTGTTTTAAATTACTTGATTTGATTACATTCAGGCTAATCTGAACCGACCTAAATCGTCTGCATCTGGAAACCCTTGAACAAATATTGGTTGAATTTGCTAACCACGCCTGGGGAATCCCTTTATTAGTTCTGTTGGTTGGCGGGGGTGTTTTTTTCCTGCTTTATTGTCGCTTTATCCCTTACCGGCATTTTGGGCATGGTGTAGAAATACTGACCGGAAAATATGAAGACCCGAATGCTCCCGGCGATATTAATCATTTTCAGGCACTTTCCAGTGCCCTTGCTGCAACGGTCGGGATGGGCAATATCAGCGGAGTTGCCATTGCACTTGGAACAGGCGGTCCCGGAGCCATCTTCTGGATGTGGATTACCGCACTTGTCGGAATGGCTACGAAATTTTTTTCCTGCACGCTTAGTATTCTCTATCGCGGAAAGGATACCTCCGGTAAAATACAGGGTGGGCCGATGTATTTTATCGTCGAAGGGCTTGGAAAAAAATGGAAACCACTTGCCATATTTTTTGCTTTTGCCGGACTGTTCGGGTGTACACCCATGTTTCAAGCCAATCAATTGACTCAGATTATCCGTGACACGGTACTCGCAGAACATGGATGGCTTGGATATGATACCATGATCCTTGCGGGTACAGTATTAACAGAGATCGGATTCAGGCTTTCAGATATTATTATGGGTATCATACTTGTGGGACTGGTTTCACTTGTGATTTTCGGAGGAATCAAACGAATAGGCCATGTAGCAGCCCGACTGGTTCCCCTGATGGTTGTTATTTATGTATTCACAGTACTCTATATCATTTTCAACAACATTGTGGATCTTCCGTATTATTTCTGGTTTATTGTAACGGATGCCTTCAGCGGTGAAGCGGCAGCCGGGGGGGCTTTGGGTGTGGTTATTTCAAATGGAATACGCAGAGGAGCCTTTTCCAACGAAGCAGGTATCGGGATGGAAGCGATGGCTCATGGAGCTGCAAAAACACGCGAACCTGTTCGTGAAGGATTGGTTGCCATGCTGGAACCGGCAATCGATACTTTGCTCATCTGCACGATGACAGCCATGGCATTGCTCATGACAGGCGTATGGTCTGATACAACGGTAGACGGAATTACGATGACTGCCATGGCATTTGAAACCGGTGTTCTCGTTCTGGGTGCATGGCTTCTGATCATCTGTGTGTTTATTTTCAGTATAACCACCATGTTTACCTATTCCTATTACGGGACCAAATGTCTTAATTTCCTCGCAGGTGCCGATAAAAAACATTACTACAATTACTTCTATATCTTTACGATTTTCCTGGGGGCCATCACCACCATAGATATGGTTATCAACCTGATCGATGGTATGTTTGCCATGATGGCTATTCCAACAATGACCGCTTCTATACTTCTTGCGCCTAAGGTTATGAATGCTGCAAAAGATTATTTCCGGCGAAGAGAGCTGGGTGATTTTGACGATGCATAATACCCGATCGTGTTTCATGCACAAGCCTGACATACACTGTTCTGAAAACATAACGATATTGGGCAGAGAATGTCTCTATTTCTTAACTTTGACAAGTTTTTTACCAGTAAAACAGATTGAACAATATTAACCAAGTGTCAGATGTGAATGGATTTTAGATTCAAAAAGAATAACCGGGGATACTCAGAGATTACTTTTCCATTCATGAGAAATACCATCATTCCCACGACCAATTATTTTTTCAATGTTCGTATTACCCAACGTGAAAACATGCCTTTAACTGGGCCTTGTTTTATTTATGGCAACCATTCCAATTACTTTGACCCTTTTCTTCTGAATGTTGGATTGACTGAAGAGCCCACCGCCGGGGTCATGACCCGTGATCAGTTTCACAAAACATTTCCACGGATTTTTATGGACAGTATTGGCATTGTTCCTACCAGTAAATATATACCGGAGCCAGGGATCGTTCGAGATGTCATTAGAATGATTGATCAGCAACGTATGATCGTTATTTTTCCTGAAGGAGGGCGTCGCTGGGATGGGCGGCCCAAACCGATCATCGAAACCACGTTAAAGCTATTCTGGAAAATGAAAGTGCCCGTTCACCCAGTACAGCTTCACGGGTCTCATCTTGGTTGGCCTCGATGGGCAAAAAAACCGAGAAAAAGCAGTATTGAAGCCCGGTGGTTGAAACCACTTCATACATCCGACTTTGAAAGTTATGAAGATTTTTCAGCCGTATGCAAGGAAAAAATAAATTTTGAAGAATACGATCCTCCCCCTGATACATATCCATTCCATTCCTGGAGCCCGGCAAAAGGTATTGAACGTTTGCTCTACAGATGTCCCGAAACAGGTGTCAACGGAGCTATTTTCACGCCTGGAGGCAACAGGGTTTGCAGCCGTACTGCCCATTTTGAATACAGTATGAACCATGCATCCAGGCTAATCGACCGTGATGGAAATCTGCTTTCACTGATCGAGATGTATGACAAGATGAAGAAGATTGACATTCATAAGAACCGGCAGGGAGTCATCCTGGAGCAAAATGGCTCACAATTCTTCACGGTTGATAAAGAGCATAAATTACAAAAGCTGGACAGGGGAGTCGTACAGTTGATGACAGATGAAATCGTTTACGCGTTTGGATCTGAATCGGGAACGATTGCACTGGATAGTATCTATTATATATCCGTCGAACAGGCTCACAAACTAAGTATCACAAACAATCATCGAACACTGCAATTTACCCTTAATGACGGAAGTGCATTGCAATGGCAAGACTATATTAATCGCTTAAATAAAGGAGAGAAACCGGTACTGAATGACTTCTAGAAACGAACCGAAAGACATTCAAACCTGTTAATCTCATTTCCGGAACCTGTTTGAAATCCGGGTGGAAAAACTATTCCATACAAATCGAAGAGATAGAATTTTAAACTATTAAAACCTCCGGAAGTATCACTCAACCGGAGGTAGGTTTAAAAATTCTGACAGATCCTATTCAACCACAAGTTGCCCGCGCATTCCCGCAGCAAAATGACCGGGAAACGTACATGCATACTCATATTCCCCCTGCTCTTCCGGGACATCAAACTCGATGGTGTCTGATTCACCACCCCCAAGCATAGCGGTGGTTGCAATAATCTGATCTTCGAAAGCCGGTGCGATATATTCGTTATCGGCTGCCGTAGCAGACTCTCGCACAAACTGATCCACATCTGCATCCAAATCAACAATGGCCAGATTATGAGACATTGCCGTTGCAGGAAGTTCACTACGGGTGTGCAGTATAATACGCAACCGCTCACCGGGAGATGCCTGAATTTGCGTAAGTTCATACTCATCTCCTACCTGGCCGGCAGTTACAAGCCCGTCCGCTTCCTCGGCAACAACAAATCGCATATCGTCCGTACCGATAATTTCAATCGTTCTCACGTCATCATCAGCGACAGCTTCCGATTCCTCGGCAGGTGTCCCCTCTCCATTACCGCAAGCAACCATGCTCACCATGAACACGATCAGTATTGAATATACACTCAGTCTTTGCATAATATACTCCATTAGATTACAGATTTATTAACTCATACTGATTAAAGAATCGTTTTTAACTCAAAAACATTTCGAAAACCAGTCGATTTCCCCATTTCATTTAATTTCTTTTCATTTATTACAGGTTCAAGGTCATATTTTTACATGAATACGTCATGAAGAAAAAATCTGAATATTCTCAAAAAGAATCCAAAAGAGTCCTGAGATCCCCGACAACTTCTTCGGATCTTAATTCACTTCCTCGATAATGCCGGCGGACATTTCCTTCTTTATCCACAAGGGTAATCCTGTCGGTATGATCAATAAAGTAAATCTCTCTTCCCGAATCGGTAAACCTCGTTGGAGATTTTAATGTTGCAATGCCGAGCCTGTCAAGAAGCTGATTTACGCTTCTGCTATTTCCGGTAAGCAACGACCACTTCTTTTCATCGAGGCTGTAATTTTCTGCATATTCTGCCAGTATCTCCGGAGTATCACGTGCCGGATCAAAACTGATGCTTAAGAAATAAATATCTTCCCGGTCCAGTTCCCGTTCGACATCTCTCATATTGTAAGTAACCAATGGACAAACATCAGGACAATTCGTATAGACATATCCTACAAGAAGTGCTTTACCTTTAAATGCTTCCGGGAAAATTACATCATTTCCCCTGTGGTCCACAAGTTCAATCTCCAAATCATTCAAGTCATCCTGAATTTCAAGGCGGTCACACGCAAAAAAAACAACGCAAAACAATACCGGAAATAAAAAAAGAAATCCTCGGAAATGTGTTTTATGAATGCTCATTCTCAATGTAGTTATGAATCGTGGGGCTATATCGGAGTTTTATTGTTGATCAGCCCGGCATAGTGCACACTATGCCGGGCCTGAACAGCTTCAACGCTAATAGGGTATAGGGTTATTCGGATCAAATCTTGGTGAACCTCCATATGTACTTCCCAACACATCCAAAATAACCGGTGTATATGCTATCACGATTAAAATAATGGCAACAATAATCCATGGCTTGAAATTTCTGAGCCAGCTTACCTCTTCATTGTGATAAGCCTCAGAAACCGGAAATGTAAGCTCCGGTTCACCTTCCCGCTTTTTAGAGAAAACCGTTGCAAAAAACACGACAGCATAAATAAGAATTGAAAGGGTCATGATGACACCTCCAACCACACTTATGTCGATATAACTGATCCATTCAGGCTGAAACAGTACACTGTCGGGATTGGCATAGGTAGGACCGGTATTTGTCCGCCTCGGCATACCGATCAGCCCGCCGCGCATCATTCCCCACGAAAAAATAAATACTCCGATCATCCATATATAGGGTACTGACAAAGACAATCCCTTCATTTTGACCTCTTTATTCAGGTATTTTCCAAGCAAATAGAGGCTCATACCCATAAATGCCAGCAATACCGGCCCGGCGACGGTGAGGTGAAAATGCCCTGGCACCCAAGCGGTGTTGTGAACCGCCGTATTCATCTGATAGGAAGCGTTCACGATACCGCTGATACCACCAAAAATAAAAATGATCAATCCTGTAATCAGGTAAGAGAAGAGCCACCGGTCTTTTTCGAAATAGGGGAGTTTGAACATCCAACCGAAAAGACCTTTCCCGCCGCGTTTGCGACCTGCGTATTCAAGGCTGGCAGCCAGAGTAAAGGCGGTGATCAAACTCGGAAGTGTAACGGCAAACGTAAAAAACCCGTGAAGTAACTTCCATTCGGCACCGATAGAGGGATCCATATATTGATGATGCGTTCCAACAGGAATCGAAAATATAATAAAGAGATAGAAAACAAGACGCCCAGCCCCATCGGAATAGAGTTTCCCACCTGCAAGTTCGGACATGTAACTGTAATACATGACATATGCCGGAAGAAGCCAGAAATAGACCAGCGGGTGGCCAAAAAACCAGAACAGAGTACGGGCAAGCATCACATTGATTTCATCTACGAGCCCCATCGACCACGGAAGCAGCATGAACAGGATCTCAAAGGCGACGGCCGAGGTTGCAATCAGCCAAACGATAAATGTGACAAATATTCCAACAACTGAGAGCGGAATTTTCCTGCCCGGATTTTCCTTTCTCCAGCGCAGGTACATCGGAATCCAGTTGAAAAAGCCAATCCACGATCCAACTACCAGAAGAGTTAACCCTATATAAAAAAGCGGATGGGCTTTCATAGGAGGGTAAAAGGTATACAATACGGTCGCTTCACCAATATAAATCATGATACCGGCCATCAAAGAACCGAAAAGCATCAAAATGCCCGATACCCAGGCCCAGGTCATGTTCATCGCCATTTTCAGGGCATAGGGAATCACCGCATTGCCGAAAGCAACGGCAAAAAATGTGGTAAATACAATCGCATTCAGAACCCCATGCATGGTCAGACCCTTGTAGTAATCCGGTCCCATAAACGGATCACTCTGGACAATACCTGCACGGAAAAGAGTCTGCATCAAACCACCATATACTCCGATCACAAGCATTATCATGGGAATGATGAGAAGCACCGCCATCAGGTACTGGCTCGATTTGTCAATTTTCATCACATATTGGTTCATAAATCACCCCCTGTGGCTTCAACTTCATCATCTTCAGTGATGTGTATGCGTCCGGCCATGGCGTGATGTGCAGCACCGCAAAACTCGTGACAAGCGAAAAAATATTCACCCGGTTCATCAAATGTGACCGACATATAATTGATGGAATTGGGAACAGCCATCAAATTCACATTCTTGTTTTCAATTTTGAACCCGTGAATGATATCTTGGGAGGTCACATACATATGAAGTGTCGAACCGGCAGGTAGTGTAACCGTAGATGGCTGAAAAGCCCACATACGGGCAATCATATGGAGTTCGTATTCATCTTCTCCAACCTGAAATAGCGTATCGGTTGTGAAAGGCTCTACATCCGTTATACAGGTGGGAACCTGTATATTTTTCGCTACTGAAGCATATAGGATTGCTACGAAAAAAGTAATCAAGAGCAATCCACTGAGTCCGAGAGCAAATTTTTCCGATTTATCCATATCACCCCCTGCTCAAGACTTCAAAATAGATTGAAAACCACAAGATCAAAAACATGACCATCATGATAATAAAAAAAGCAATTGACCCACGGGGAATAAATTCCTCCGCTTTCTCCGGTTCTTTTCCTTTCATTGCAGGTCTCCTGGTAAGGTTTAAGTTGATTTGTTAACCAAAAGTGAGCAGATCCCCCGCTTTTTATTTGTTGCTTCTGCACTAACCCCGACAGTGAATGTAATACATACGGATAAAGAAGTAAAAAGATAACCCTGTCTTATTTATAAATACCGTATACTGACCGTACCACCGGATGTTCGAGCCCGAACCACTGGTCCTCCTTCATGTATGGTTCCTCTTATACTGTTCCGTTCCACCGTTCCCGTAAAGCCGTCAAGTTCCGATTGTACTCTTGAACCCCGGAGATCGAGTTCAAATCCAATATCTTTCGGAAGTTCTACACGGATGCTTCCCCCACTTGTTTGAAGGTCCAGATGCTCACTCACCCGGTCCATTTTGGCACGAATGCTTCCACCGCTGGTTCTGGCATCCACAGCACCTGAAATATTTTCCAATCGAATACTTCCTCCACTGGTTCTAACATTGAGTTTTCCGGCACTATTTTCGGCAGTGATACTGCCTCCGCTTGTCCGGGCATCCAATTCTCCTTGTACGCTTTCTATACGGATGCTTCCGCCCGACGTTCGCGCATCGACTTTTCCGGTTAGCCTGGAAAGAGTCAGACTCCCACCGCTGGTTCGCAAATAAAGATCACCTTCAAGATTATCAGCAGTAATGCTTCCTCCACTCGTTCTCGCATCCAACCTGGTTTTTTCAGGTGTATACACGATAAAAGAAACAGACAAGTTCCTATTTCTCCATCCCTGCCAGCCACTTCTACCTTCCCTCCTGGCAGAGGCTCTCACGCTATTGCCATCCTGCTCAATACTGATTTCAAATTCATCGAGGCTCGTGTCAGTATCAGTCAGATAACGGTTGTTTCTTCGAACGTACATCTCAACCCTCACTTCATCGGTTTCTGAGCCTTTCACACGGATAAAACCACCGGAGGTTTCAATATCAATATGTTCCGGCTGATCAAGATCAAATGTTTTAACCAGGTAGGCCTGATCCGCCTGCTGAGCTTTCGATTGGCCGGTAAACAGTGCCACACAAAACATTAAAAAAAAGGCTGCTGATATGACGTGGAGATTCTTCATAGGAGTTTCATTGAGTTAACTTTCCGGGACAATGTTACCGGAGAGCTTTATGGTTAAAATGATCATAGAATTTGGCACTGATTCCCGCCAGATTGTCATTCCTAATACGACGCGATGCAACATGAAGTTTCAAGCACTAACCATAATAATTTACCCGTTAACGATCTCTGTCAAAACCTTTACCTGTTTATCAGATCTTATTTCAGGATAAATTTTAAAATGAAACCCACCGGGGATTTAATTATTTTTTCTATGCACTTTTCATCAATCACAATCACATATGAAGCTTCCTTTCTTACTTGCCAGACGTTTTGTTGCAGGAGAAAATTTTAAACAGGCAGCACCTAAAGTTGAAGAGCTAAATCAAAAAAAGATCCTTACGACCCTGGACCTTCTTGGAGAGAATGTTCGTGATAAAAAGATGGCACAACAAACCGTGGACAATTACATCAAACTGCTAAATCAAATCACAAGCGCCGGGCTGAACAGTACAATTTCAATCAAACTCACGATGATTGGACTGGATATCCATGAAGAGTTTTGTAAGGAAAATCTTTTCCGGCTGCTCGAAGAAGCAAAAAAACTGGATCAGTTTGTCAGGATCGATATGGAGGGTTCTGATTATACCCAGGGTACAATAGATCTGTTTAAAACAGCAATTCAGGAATATGATAAACATGTAGGGATCGCCATCCAGGCGTACCTTCACCGATCCAAACAGGATATTCACGACCTGGCCGGCCTCGGGGCTGATATCCGGTTGTGCAAAGGCGCTTACAGTGAACCGGATCGAATAGCACTGCAACAGATGCGTGCTATTCGGGATGCATTCAAACAGTTTATACCCGTCCTGCTTGAAAAGACCCCTTATCCCCGAATTGCAACCCATGATGAGGAATTGATTGAGTTTGTCAAATCGTACGTTCAGAGAAACAATATTGAAAAATCCCGGTTTGAATTTCAAATGCTGTATGGACTGAGAGAAGAGACCATGATCCAGATGGTAAAAGAAGGTTATAATACACGTGTTTATGTTCCTTATGGAACGATGTGGTTCCCCTATTTTAAACGAAGGCTTATGGAACGAAAGGAAAATATCTGGTTTGTATTAAGTACTATGTTCAAGAATTAATCAAATGTTCATTCGAACCAGCTAAAATGGATATGAGACACTATCATGAATACTGAAAGAAGTAAAGTCTACCTGCTGATTCTCAGCGGTTTCCTGGTAGGGTTGATCAGCCTGATCATACCACTGCTGCGAGACCTTCACTGGGAGTCGGCCGGACTTGCTTCTCTTGTAGCTGCTTTTATGGCGGGATGGATTGCAGCCGGAGGGAAAATCAAATCACATTCCGTCTTTTTAAGGGTGGCTGCCCTGCTCATTGGCTGGGTAGTGCCTCTTTTTTTCTATGCTCTTTTTACCCATTGCCTAAGCTTTGACGGTATCGCATTTTGGCTTTTTGGCCCGATTCCATCGATGTTGTTCGGATGGGCAATAGGACGACTTGTTCACCGGTTCGGGGTCCGCCATGGAAAACCATTCACTATGTTCATCATCCTGCTGATTGGAATGATTCCGGTAATTGTCGAATTTCTGCTTTTCCCTCAGCTATACTTTTTCAACCATGTATGGAGCTATTGGCCCGGACCGATTTATGACCAGATTGTATCGCTTGACAGCCGTTTAATCGCTTTTCGCAGTCTGACAATTTTCTGGGTCATTACTTTGTGGGGTATTCCCGACTTTTTCAATGAAAAAATCTGCCGATGGGCCGTAATCCTGGGACTCGGGGGACTTTTATTTTCCTACCTGCACACCTCAAACTGGGGATTTATAGCCCCGGAACAACGCATTCAGGCGGAACTGGGTGGAGTTGAGGAAACGGATCATTTCAGAATTTTTTATACATCCGGAACCCTTTCAGCCGGCACAATTGATTCAATCACATCCGAGCATGAACAACATCTTCGCGAAATCACCGATATCCTCGAAGTTGACCGCAGTTGGTATACCGATAACAAAATTCATGCATATATATACCACGATCAAGATCAAAAAAAGTGGCTTACAGGCGCCGGACAAACCAGTTATGTACCCGTCTGGATCGATCAGGATCAAATGCATATCGCAAGGGAGCACCTAAACAGGGTATTGCGACATGAACTGGTGCACATCGTAAGCAAACAGTTTGGTAACTGGTTTGGAGCCAGTACGAGCATTGGGCTTGTTGAAGGAGTTGCTGTAGCCCTGGATCCGGATCGAAGGCGTTCATCGGTGCATCAACTCGTTGCTGCCCGTGATGAATGGCCTGATACGGAAGAGATTCGACAGTTATTTAATCCGATCGGATTTTACAGCGTAGCCGGTCCAATCAGTTATGTAATCAGTGGATCCTTTGTACTCTATTTACTCGATCATTATCCTGTTGATCTCTTCAAAGATGCTTACAGAAGCGGTAACCTGGAAGATTCATACCCAATGACGCTGGATGAGCTTACTTCAGGCTGGCATCAATTTTTAGCCGGTGTTGAATATGACGACGATGACCAGCGCAGGGCGGTAGCACTTTTTACCACTCCTTCTATATTTGAACTGCCTTGTCCCAGGGTTGAACGGAAAATTGAACTGGAAAAGACCTTATCATCTCATGCCTATCTTGAAACCAATCAAATCCCGGGCTGCCACTGAAATCTTTCATTCGGTTTCAGGTTCAGGCACCCAGGTGTTCTTATCCCTGTCGATATCGGCCATGCGCAGGGACGGGTCTATTTCAATACGTACAATCTCTTCTTTTGCGACAGGCAACGTTAGGGTGTACTCCGGATAAACCCAGGGCCACCAATTCTCAACGTTTCGTTCAAGGTCGGGAAACTCATTATCTTTTTTACCCCACATAATCTTCATAGGAATATAGTGGTGCACGATTGTGCCATCGGCATATTCCACTTCCAGGTCGATAGGCATCGGCATTTTCCCGTGTCGTGCCAGCGTCACTCCGGTTTGATTTTCACTTGTAGAAACCACTTCCTGGATCCCGTAATCGATTGTACGGGTGGTTGTCACCCAATATTCGTAATACCATTGCAGGTTGATTCCACTTTCTTTTTCCATAATGCGGATAAAATCAAGACCGGTCGGATGTTTAAATTGCCACTCATTAAAAAACCTGCGCATACCCCTGTCGAGCACATCCTGGCCAACCACATAACTTAACTGATGAAGAAATATCATACCCTTAGTATAGGAAGCGATTGAATATGCCACATTGCGGTGATAGTGGTCGGCATGCTGAGCCATTGGCTCTTCTATTCCGATGGCTACAATACGATAATAATTTTCATAACTGCCGGGAAACGGGTCTCCCTGCCCATCTTCGAACAACTGATTCATCACCCGTTCGGATGCATAAACAGTAAATCCTTCATCAATCCAGTGTTCATAACTTTCGTTATTGGCAAGTACCCCCTGATACCAGGCGTGAATCAACTCATGGACAGTTACAGCAACCAGGCTTCTCAGCGAGCGGTTTGCTGTAATCAATGTCCCCATGATATATTCCATTCCACCGTCACCCCCCTGTATGACGATATATTCGTTGTAGGGATATACCCCGAAATTCTCGTTCATGTACTGAAATGCGCGGATTGTAAAATCCGGTAATGCCTCCAGATTTTCCAATAACTGCACCTGCTGATCGTCCGACGCATTTTCAGCAACCGGATCCGTCTGGTAAAAGAATCTCAATTTCGGGCCGTCCGGCACCTGTGCCGTTACATGAACGAAATCGGGGTCGGCTGCCCACATAAAATCGTGCTGATAATCCGATGTAAAGTGCCAGGTCAGCTTATCGCCTGAAGGCCTGTTTACTTCCATTCCTTCCGACTCGTAACCATATCCTATCTCTTCAGGATTTTGCAGATACCCGGTCGCTGCCACCATATAATTTCGATCGATGTGTATTGTCACGTCGAATGTACCGAATACGCCATGAAATTCACGCCCGATGTATGGATGCGAGTGCCATCCACGAAAGTCGTATTCAGCCATTTTAGGGTACCACTGAGCCATAGAGTATTCGACTCCTTCTGCATTGTGCCGACCCGTTCGTCGGATCTGGACTGGTACCTGAGCTTCAAAATTCATCTCAAACGTAGTTTCCGACCCCGGTAAAATCGGTTCTGCCAAATGTACAACCATGACTGTTCCGCGAATATCAAACGACACTTCTTCACCGTCCTGTGTCAAACTGTGAACACGCTGGTAACCGATTTCCGATTCATCCAGGTGGTAAATACGGTCTCTGACCCGGTTGTCGGGGTCCTCGATAGTCCGCGAGCGCTTGTCCATCATACTGCCCGGCTGAAATGCGTTAAAGTAGAGATGGTAATAAACGCTGTTGAGGGTATCCGGTGAATTATTTGTATAGGTCAAAACCTGATGTGCTTCAAATTGATGGCGATCAACATCGAAATCAACTTCCATGGTATACTCAACTTCCTGCTGCCAGTAACCATACCGCTGTGCTTCGAGAATTTGCGGCAACAACAAGAAAAAAAGGACCAGGGAGATAGTAGTAATGAATCGTAAATTCAGCCTCATAGTATATCTGTTTTTTATACCACTTAGTATCGAATGGAATCTGTATCAGATTCTGTTTCTGCTTTCAATAGCACGGCTCAGGGTTGCTTCATCGATGTATTCCAATTCCGTCCCCATAGGAATTCCATAGGCAATGCGTGTTACTTCTATATCTAAAGGACGGAGGAGTTTATTGATATAGTAAGATGTAGCTTCACCTTCGGCATCCGGATTCAGTGCCAGGATGACCTCCTGAATCTCTTCATCCGACTGGCCGACTCTGCGGGTCAGTTCCTGAATTCTGAGATTATCCGGCCCGATATTTTCCAGTGGCGAGATCACTCCGCCAAGTACGTGATATCGTCCGCGAAATTCATTCGTTTTTTCAATTATATATACATCCTGAAATTCCTCAACGACACAAATTTTACCGTTTTTACGCTTTGGATTGCTGCAAATCGAACAGGGATCCGTATCCGTAATGGTCCCGCAAATGGAGCAGCGTTTAACCGATTTTTTTAAATCAACCAGTGAATCTGCCAGCTTGAAAACTGTTTCTTCATTTTGCTTGAGCAAATGCATGGCAATTCGCTGGGCTGATTTTCTTCCGGTACCAGGCAGTCGGGCAAGCTGTTCAATAGCCCGTTCAAGAGCTTCAGAGGTAATCTGCATTCTGTATGTTTAAAAAAAGTGAATTTGTTTTGATTGCTTCTGAATCCGTACCCATTCAATTTTAATCCGGTTCCTCGTCCCAAAATGGGACCGAATATCGAAATATTTCCCGGTTTTAAAGTCCGAATTTACTCATGTCCATACCCGGCAAGCCACCACCCGGCAGCATATCCTTGTAGACTTCCTGCATTTTTTGTTTAGCAGCTTCTTCGGCTTTTTCCAAAGCCTTGTTTACCCCTGCAACTACCAGGTCTTCCAGCATTTCCCTGTCATCCGGATCGATTACATCCTCGTCAAGATCGATTGAAATTATTTCCCGGTTCCCATTGGCTTTTACTTTAACCATCCCGCCACCGGCTTCCGCTTCCACGATAACTTCAGCCAGACGTTCCTGGGCTTCTTTCATTTTATTTTGCATATCTGCAAATTTTCCAAACATATCTGCCATATTAAATTGATTACTCATAATCGAATTCTCGTTTTCTTATAGTTAAATTAATAATCCAGTTCTGCACCAAACAGTTCGATCAGGGTCCGGATATGTGGATCCTTTCTCTGGATCTCTATAAACTCCTCGTAGGGGTTTAACGTCTTTTTCTTGTTCCTATTTTCACGATCAACCAAACAGCGAATACTCAAAGCAACTCCAAACTGGCTTTTCAGAACTTTGGTCAGTTGTATACGGTTCTCTTCAACAACATTCCGGGCAAATTCATTGTCTGTTTTTAGTACCAGTTCCCGACCCTCAAGTGAATCGACCTGAAGGCGCTCTACCTGCAGAAAAAGTGTTTTATCGGACACTTTTTCAAATGAATTTAGAAATTCTTTCCAGCCGGCCTGTATATCCTGAACATTTTTTACTATTAATTTTCCGGCTTTCAATACATCCGTATCGGTTTCATCAACCTCTGCCGACGACTTGTGATCAGTTCTGGAAGGCTGTTCCGGTCCGGTTTGGTGATATCCGAGCGATGGTTTACCAAACAGGTCTTCCTCTTCCGGGGCTTCCGTTTCTTCAGCCCCTTGCCGATAGGAGACGGCAGGCCTCACAGGATTGATTTTGGGGGTCTCATCAGTGTTTTCAACTGTTTCCGGGTCCAGCTGAGACGACACAGAAGTACCGTTATCCGAATCACCCGTATTTTCATGATGCAGATGCTGCTGATCCGACAATTCAGTTGAATCATCCGCAATTGTCTCAGTATTTTCATCCTCTTCTATCCGGCCTGATTGATCTTTAGCCGTATTTTTTTCGGAGTCGACATTTCGCGATTGACCGTTAGTGGATTTTTTTTTTAACTCTTCCAGTTCATTGAGTAACACATGTAATTCATGCGTACGGCTCATATGCACCATTTTGAGCATCATAATCTCAAACTGCACTTTTGGTTGCTGAGCTTCTTTCATTTTAACCTGAAAGTCACTCACCAGGTGTAACATCCGCATCAGGTCATCTTCTGTAAATCCTTTGGCCTGTTCAGCATAGTTTTTTTTCGTTTCATCCGTAGCTTCAATCAGGTGCGTTCTGTTCTCGTTTTGAGCGACATAAAGATTCCTTATGTGCTCTGTCAGGGATACCAGAAATTCCTGGATATCGGTTCCTGCCTGAAGCAGATCCCGGATCAGGGTAAGGCCGGTATGGGCATTCCGTTCCTTCACCTTTTCCATAAATTCGAAAAGATGTTCCTTGTCCACTATGTTCAATGCCTGCAACAGTTCTTTGTACCTGATAACAGATCCGCAGAAAGCGATCGCCTGATCCATCAATCCGAGAGCATCTCTAAGTGCACCGTCCGCTTTTTTAGCGATCACATGCATTGATTCTTCATCCATTGAAATGCTTTCTTTAGCTGCTATTGACCGCAGATGATCAACAATTTCACTGACACTGATTCTTTTAAAATCAAATCGCTGTACCCGGGAAAGTACGGTAGGCAAGACCTTGTGGGGTTCTGTCGTGGCAAAAATAAAAATGGCATGAGGCGGTGGTTCTTCCAGTGTTTTCAGGAGGGCATTAAAGGCCTCCTTGGTAAGCATGTGAACCTCGTCAATAATGAAGATTTTATATTTTCCGTTCTGAGGTGGAACCCGGATTACTTCCTTTAAAGACCTGATATCTTCAATTTTGCGGTTCGATGCCGCATCCATTTCTACAATATTGAGAGTCCTGCTTAGTGATTCACCGTCAACCCGGGTATCCACTTCATTCACAACCCTTGCAAGAACACGTGCCATCGTCGTCTTTCCCACCCCCCTCGGGCCACAAAACATATAGGCATGCGACAATCTCCCGTTTTTAATTGCGTTCTTGAGAGTGTTACTTACATGCTCTTGCGATACAATATCGTCGAAAGTTAACGGGCGGTATGTTCTGGTAAGGGCTCTGTAATTATTATTCATACGGACTTAAACGGATACCTGTAATTGATACAACTGAATGTACTAAAAATCGAGGACGATTTTGGCGTGAAACATCATAAAATCTTCCCATTTTGAAATATGAAAAAAAACTCATTCATTGGATTCTGCAAAAAATACTCGTTATTCTATCACCTTGCCGGTGTTGTAGTGGAACATTCAAGACGGAGATGGCCTACAATCAATACCGGCATTACGGCACAAACCGGAACATATACTGAAATCGTGCATAAGGATACTCTAATTGGATTTTTCAGATGACATTGGTAAGATTTTATAATATCGGGATTATATAAAATGCATGCTAAACACGTACATATTCTCAGTATTTGTCTACTTGTGTTCATCCTATTGCCATTTTCGGCAAATTCACAATTTCATGATGCCAATTGGCTGGAACAGGGGTTACTGGCTGAATTCCGTGGAGACTATGAGCAGGCACTGAAAATTTGGATGGATGCCAAAGAAGAGCTCGAAGAGCCTGATTCACGTATCGGTCTGGAATATATCCGTGTTGCTGCCGAGCACCAAATGGACGAGTATTATGAAATGGCTACCGAGATGTATCGCTGGGCAATTTCCGCTCCATTTCTTGGCGTCAACCGCTCGGCAGTTCGCCAGGAAATTGAACGATTGCGGCCTGTTGTCGGTGACGGGGTATACCGGCAATGGCTTAATTGGCTTGAGGAAAGAAATGAACAGCTTGCAACAGACATAAAAGGTTTCTGGATCCAAATGGATCCCACACCCGGTACAAATGTCAATGAGCGATTGATTGAGCACTGGCACAGAATCGCGTATTCCAGGGCTAATTTTGTTAAGAACAGCAATACAGTTTATGGTACAGATGACCGTGCCCTGATCTATGTCAGATATGGTGAATCGGATCGTCAACGTTCGGGCGTATTTACCATTGATAATCAGAATATCGGCCGTTGGATTGCAAGACATTTTGACACTGCTGACCGATCCCCCGAAACTGATTCGGAAGATATGGATACCCGGTTTCCTGTTACATTTGAGGAAGATGCTGATGACCGGTTCCTTGAACTTGAAGAATATATCTTTCAATTTCATGAACAGCCGGAATTTGAAATCTGGATGTACGATGACCTCAGCGAAAATATTGACCAGCCGTTGATATTTATTTTCGGAACGGATGTACGAACAGGCCGATATAAGAAACAGGCAAGTATCGATGATTTTATTCCCGAAAGAGCCTATTTGAGTGACCGCCGCAACCAGAGGGTCAGAACAAATTTTGTTCGTGAGGGCCTGACTCCCGCTCTTACCTTGCAAATGTTATATTATGAACAATTATTGGAAACCGACAATTACTTCGATGATCGGCTAAATCATATTCGTGAATCATTTATAGACCAGGGTGAGCTTGCCTATCGGGGGCTTGACCTTGCTCTCAGATCTCAGAATCGTGAAATGCTTGAAATGCGTACAGCAGATGCACCCCGGGAAGTATCCATTCTGGAAAAAATGTTACCGGGAATATCCGTTGAAGTCCATCAATACAGATTACTGAATGAAGATAACCAACCCGTTCTGATCTCATTTCTGGAAAGCAAACCGGTTGAAGCGATACGCCAGGATATGGAATTGAATCTGCCCGATGACGTTCCATTAGACGTAGAAGCGCTGGATCAGGATGAATTACTGGATCAGGGCGGAGATTACCTGAATCACTATTTGCTTGATCATAAACTACTGATTTACGATCAAAACTGGGATGAACGACACCGTTTTGAAGACAGTCCGATCATACGGTTTGAATCGGAATACGGTGAAACTGTGATTCAATCGGTATTCACATCCGACCACGACAGGTCCAATCACCAATCGGCAGCTGCAAAGCTTGTCAATCAGGATCCGGACAGTCAATCCATGTATCCATCCATCTTTCCGGATAATTTAAGAGGTCTCGGAACTTTAAAAAATCGCCAGCCACCTCCACTCATACCCGAAGAAGATGAATTGATGATGGGTGATCTGATTCTCGGCTTCAGAGATGAAATCCCTGAAGATTACCCTTTTGAGTTCCGGGTAGCCAACGATCAACTTATTCCGGGTGACCAAAGCCTGATACTGCATTTTGAGGTCTATAACCTAGAGCCACGACCGGAAACAGGATTTACCCATTTCGAACTAACCTACCGGATATTTCCGGTTGATGAAGAAGGAGACCTGTTGACCGATGAAGAAGCTTTCTATCTGACAATCAGTTATGAGGATGATCAAACACGTGTTATTGAAGACCTTGAGATTCAAACCACTCAACTCAGCAGCGGCCTTTACGAACTTCAGGTTATGATTGAAGACATCCAAAGCGGTCAGCAGCAAGAGCGTGATATCCGTTTTGAAGTGATCAATTGATGGGCAGCTAATTTGTAAATTGAGGCGGGAACGACCGCAAGCCATTTACTTGTACATACAAATAAATGGCGTTTTAATCACCCGTCCGATAGTTGAATAGGAAACTGGAGTAATATAAGCCGGCTTAAGTCAATAGAAAGACTGAAACTGCCATTATTTCAAGTAATTTTCGAAGAATTCGAATATGCGCCGGTATTCGTCGTACCAGGCAGCAGGTTCCGTAAATGAATGCCGCTCTGATGGATACATCATCATATGAAAGTCTTCATGACCGGTCTGTATCAATTCCTCAATGTACTGAACGGCATCCTGGAATCCGACGTTATCGTCGATTAGCCCGTGTAATATCAACACCGGATGTTTCATATTTTCGGCATAGGTAAGAGGTGAACTGCGGTCATAGTGTTCAGGATCTTCTTCCGGTTTTCCGAGCCTTGGCTTGGTATACCAGGGGTTGGCATAGTAATAATTCCGCCAGTTGGTCACCGCTCGAAGCGCAGCTGCAGCATGAAAACGTTCCGGCTCGTTGCTGGTAGCATAGAGAGCCATAAAACCGCCGTAACTTCCACCATACGTGCCGACCCTGTCAAGATCCAGGCCACCTATGTTTTCCTGTACCCAGTCCAGCCCGTCAATCGTATCGATCGTTTCGTACCTGCCCATCCAATCGGTCACATCTTCACGAAACTTTCTGCCGTAGCCCGTACTGTGACGAAAGTCCACTTCGATCACAACAAAGCCGTGCATCGTCAGGTATTGATGGAACATATACTCCCGCCAGTAGTTGTTCGACCATCCCTTGTATACGTTTTGAAGTGACCCCGCTCCGTGAAAAAAGACCACCACCGGATACTCTTTTGAACTGTCGAAATCCGGCGGATAAAGTACAGACATCGACAGATCTGTCTCATCATCCCTGCCGGTAAATCGAATATAATCTTCCTCTTGCCAGTCGATCTGTTTGAACCGTTCAGGAACAGTTCGGGTAAGTCTCACTTCCTGTTGAGGCCGCTCCAGGTTCAGCCTGTACAGATCATATGGCTCATTGAAGTATGTTTTTGCATATACAAGCTGTTGTTTGTCATGACGCAGGCTGAACTGGTATCGATAAACGTCACGCTCAGTCAACCGCCTGATATCACCATTTCGTACATTCACTGTATAGATGTGTCGAATGCCCGGATCAATCTCACTTGAAGCATAAACAACGGTAAACGGATCCATCCATGCCGCCCATGGAATATCATATTCTCCGAAAGTGTGTTGTTTCATTTCCGATCCATCCGGTTTCACGGTATAGATGTGATTCCAGTTATCCCTTTCAGATTGAAACATCAGCAAGTCCTTTTCAGGGTTAAATTCCATATATCTGTTATATAACCACCCATCCGTTGAATCCTCAAAAACAACCACCATGTCACCCGTATCGATATCATAAACCTGTAACTGCCGGTATTTAAGCGCCGGGTCGGCGTAGTCGACTGCCACATAACGACCGGATGGACTCGCCTCGGTCGACGAACGATTCCGGTCACTCAGTAACGTATCGATGGATCCTGTTTCCAGCTCAACAATGGCAAAGGTCGTATGAGGAATTCCCCGGGTCGTTGCCCCCGTGCTAACGAAATCGCCAAGATAATCCGGAAAATAAATTGTTCGTGCATTTGAATCATCTGTGCTTCTGAGTAAAAGCCGTTGATTACCCACCCAACGTTCAAAATCAAAAACAGCACCATAGGCAATATTTTGAGTGAGCTGTTTGAGCGCCCTTTCTTCCAGGCTTGCTACCCAGATTTCACCGTTTTTAGTGAAAGAAATCTTGCTTCCGTCGGGCGACCATGCCGGACTGGAAATACCTGATCTGGCATCTATAAATACCTCTTTATCCCTGAAGTCAGGGTCACTTAAAATGAGTTTACCGTTCTTTGTATATACAATGGAAGTTTGGTCAGGGCTTAACTGATAATTCGTTACAACATCCTCTGGTGCTTCTTTCACCGATTGCCCACCCAGATCGGCCCGGTAAGTATTCGTATCGGCATAAGACGAATCATTCCAGGAAAAAAAGATAGAATTCAGGTCAGCTGAATAATTGATAAATTCAGGCCTTACACCCGGCAAATAAGGCTCCTCAAATAAATCTCTCAGTTCCAGTTCTTCCAGGCTTTGTTGCGCATGAATTGGTTTTATTCCAACTGCAAATGCGACCAACAATGAATAAAGTATAATGCGAACCATAGAATGAAGGGTATAAATCAGTCTGTTTATTTTATTCATGAAAATTTATTACCGCTCGTTGCACTGTCCATTTTTTTTTAAATGCCACTTATTATGAATCTTAATAATTTGGAGATTTGCTCTTACACTCGCAAATTTTGAATACATCCGAATGGAAGCTGAATACCGATCCGAATAAGCAATTCTGCAATGAAATTTTTATAACAGATACAGGTATGCCGAATTACATCAAATCAAATGACGGGCTTTCCATTGCTTATCACTTTTTGCCGGGCAAGCAACCGACATTGATTTTCATGCCAGGCTTTTTTTCGCACATGCAGGGCACCAAAGCCCTCTGGCTGGAAAAGTGCTGTCGCGAACGAGGACAGGCATATGTCCGATTCGACTACCGTGGCCACGGTGATTCAGATGGCAAGTTTGAAGATGGAACTGTATCCGACTGGCTGAATGATACCTTGCTCGTTCTCGATCGTATTGCAGTTCCACCGGTCGTTGCTGTAGGCTCTTCTATGGGAGGGTGGATCTCTTTACGGGCAGCCCAGGAACGTCCGGATACGTTAACAGGGATGGTCGGAGTTGCCACTTCGCCTGATTTTACACAATCTATTTGGGAGGAAAGAATGAATGAGAATCAGCGACGGGAGATGAATCGAAAGGGGTTTATCCGGCAGCCAAGCGAGTACCGGGAAAACCCGGTTGTTATCACAAAGAATTTGATCGAAGATGGCAAGCAGCATCTGTTATTGCATCACGACCATCTTCATATCAATATTCCGGTTTGCCTGATTCACGGTAAAAAGGACTCCGATGTTCACTGGCAAAAATCACAGGCCCTGCAAAAAAAAATCGGGGGCGAAAGATGCGAACTCATACTCGTTCCGGAAGGCGAGCATCGTCTCTCGCGTCAACAGGACCTTGAACTGATCGACCGGAAAGTTCAGGAAATTATTTCATTATCACAGTCAACCTGATAGCTGAAAAATCAATATTGAGGAATACAGAGATTTCTGTATTTATATTGAAACAAAATGTATATCTGTTTTTATCCCATCGAAAAAAGAATCCAGATTTTACAAATCTTTTTGAAACTCTTTTTTGCCATATTCGTGTAGCATAACAGATGACTTCCTTGGTTAAGGGCTGATATAAATCATAAATCAGCAGAAATACTTCTTCATTTGAGATCAAACATAGATGTATCCAAATGTTGAAAAGGCAAACATGCCATTGAAAGCCCCCACCCGAAAGGTGAGGGCTTTCCTATATTGTATATCTAAATTAAGGGAAAATTCCCATCGATTCGTAGATGGTTCCCACTTTATCTATCGAATTAATAAACGCAGCTGTTCGAAGGTCAACATGGTGTTTTTTCCGCAGTTCGTTTATCTCGTTATAAGCGGTAATCATGGTTTCAGCCAAACCTGAATCGACCAATTCATATTCTCCGGCTCCCTGAGCAAGATAATCAAGCTCCAACTCTGTAAACTTTCTATCAGATATATTTTCGATTACCGACAGGATTTTCCGGTAACTGGTTTCCTCAAACCTTTTCCCCAATCGGCCAAACCTGACGTGTGATAGGTTTTTGAGCCATTCAAAATAAGAGACTGTAACACCGCCGGCATTCAGATAATTATCAGGGATAATCAGTGCACCCCGTTTTTTTAGAATATCATGTGCCTCGGTTGTCGTTGGACCATTTGCCGCTTCACCGATTATTTTTGCCTTAATACTTCCGGCATTTTCTTCATTGATCTGATTTTCAAGTGCCGCCGGAATCAGGATATCGCATTCAACTTCCATCACTTTTTTGTTGTTTCCCAGCTCACGGGTATCCTCAAATCCAACAATAGACCCTGTTTCTTTACGAAACCGGACCAATTCCTCTAAATCGATACCTTTTTCATTATATATGGATCCTTCAATTTCGGCAACACCGATCAGCTTCGCCCCGCCTTCAATAAGGTATTTAGCTGCATGATATCCTACATTACCCAATCCCTGTACGACAAATGTTTTACCCTCAAGGCCCTGATCCATTCCAAGTTCCTTCATGTCTTCCTTATTCTGACACGCTTCCATAATCCCGTAGTAAACACCTCTTCCCGTAGCTTCGGTTCGCCCGCGAATGCCTCCCTGTGAAATCGGTTTACCAGTAACACAACCTTCCGCATTCAATTCATCATTTAACTGGCGATAAGTATCCATAATCCACGCCATTTCTGCTTCACCAGTACCATAATCCGGAGCAGGCACATCCAAGCCCGGACCAATAAAGTTTTTGCGTATCAATTCATAGGTATACCGACGTGTAATGCGTTCAATTTCATTTTTTGAAAACTTTGATTTGTCTATACAAATACCTCCCTTAGCCCCGCCAAAAGGCACGTTCACGACTGCACATTTATAGGTCATCAGTGCAGCCAAAGCCATCGTCTCATCTTCATTAACGGTTAATGAGTAACGTAGTCCTCCTTTTGTGGGCATTTTGTGATGGCTGTGTTCAACTCTCCATCCATGGATTGTTTCTATAGAGCCGTCATCTTTTTCAAGGGGAAACGTCACATGCAATACGTCATTGCAAATTTTTATCTGCGACAGTAAGCCTTTGTCAAACCTGGTATAAGCAGCGGCTTTGTCAAATGCCTGATTAACCTGTTCAAAAAATCTATATCCTTTAGACATATCTCTGTTTGATTACTTTTTTAATTGTATTGTCATCCTACCATGTCAGCAGCCTTTATAACTTCTTATCGCCATTCCAAAAAAATAGATTTACGAGAAGTAGGATGTCAGACTCATCTGAACGTCGTAAATCTTGTTTAGAGTTACAAACGATATTCTCCCAAACCTGTTAAAGCCGAAAGGCCCGGGTATATAAACAGCTGATTATCACCTGGTGTTCAAATAAACCCGGATTTATGGACCATATCCCAATTTTCCGGGATTCCGGACACACGAATCAGCCCTATTCCTGCAGATGCAAGTTTACCGGAAGGCCTGATCGAAACATCCCGGATCAGGGATTGCCTCACTTTTTGATCCATCTTTCCATAGAGCAAACTAATATGTGGATTATAGGTTTCCGGCTTGGCCTGAATATTTAACTGGGAAATCAACCTATTGCGAAGTGAGATAAGCGTATTAGAAGCTTTTATTTGTATATAGAAAGGTTGGTAGGGATGATCATTCCCATCAATACCATCCATTTCAAGTTGGAATGATCGTGCTTCGGATGCAATGGACATTGCTGCATTCACTAAATCCTCTTCCCTAAAGGAATACCCGGCAGTTTCATAATCGAGCCCCAAAAGTGTCAAATGAGGTTTAAATTCGGGGGAGGGGTATGCTTCCCGAAACCTGTTCATCCAGTCTGAGACAATTTTTTCACTCTTATCAGAGAGCAATAGCCAAAATGAATAACCTTCAAGAGCCGGCAACTGTGACATCTGATATGTTGTCACTTTTTAGTTAAACCTGCTGTTTCTTCATATTCCGGTTCCATGTTGAATACATTCACCAAAAAAAGTAATGCAATCGAACCGATAGTTGCATATGCAAGGGCTCCATAAAGCTGGAATAAAATCGCAATAATACCAATAATTACCGAACCTGCCAGGCCTCCAACCAGATTTACGGCCAGACTCACACCCTTTTTACCAAGTATAAGATCAATGAGATATCCAATGATCAGACCGATTGAAATCAACCAATAAATGGTTACACCATTTAATTCTTCCATTATAAATTTACCAAATTTTTTCTATCCGTTTCATTTGGCATAAAAGTTAATGAAATTTGACGTTGTTTGCTTCAGTTAAATGATTATTTATGCCATGAATAAAAACCGGCAATCTGACATCAGAAAAATCATCCACATCGATATGGATGCATTTTATGCCTCTGTTGAACAAAGAGACAGGCCTGAATTATTGGGTAAACCGGTAGTTGTAGGAGGCACCCCACAATCCAGGGGGGTCGTTGCCGCCGCCAGTTATGAAGCAAGAAAATTTGGCGTACACTCAGCCATGCCATCGGCCCGGGCTTTCAAGCTTTGTCCCGAGGCTGTTTTTTTGAGACCAAGATTTGATGTTTACAGGGAGATCTCTCATGAAATCAGGGAGATTTTTTTTGAATACACTCCCCTTGTAGAGCCTCTTTCTCTTGATGAGGCATACCTTGATGTATCTGAGAACCTGAAAGCCAAACCCTCTGCAACCTTGATTGCCAAAGAGATTAAAAACCGCATCAAATCCAAAACCAGGTTGATCGCTTCTGCCGGAATCTCTTTTAACAAGTTTTTAGCCAAAATTGCATCTGATATGGATAAACCGGACGGGCTGTATCTTATTGCTCCGGATATGGCTGAACAGTTTCTGGAGGAATTGGAAATCGATAACTTTTACGGGGTAGGGAAAGCTACAAAACGTAAAATGGAATCACTCGGGATCAAAAACGGACGGGATTTAAAAATGTTAAGTGAAGTCGATCTTGTTCGGCATTTCGGCAAATCGGGGCACCACTATTACAGAATTGTCCGGGGCATTGATAACAGGGAAGTGAAACCACACCGGATACGTAAATCCATCGGTAAAGAGAAAACATTTTCGCAGGATATTTCGGATATCGGCTGGATTCACCGGTTTCTGCGTGAATTGGCTGAAAAAGTTGCCTCGAGTATGAAAAAGCTGAATGCTTCCGGAAAAACCATCACTTTAAAAGCCCGATACAAAGATTTTGAAACCATAACCCGAAGTATTTCTTTTAATTATTATATCAGTGACGCCTCAGAAATTGCTGAAATCGCTATTCGGCTGCTTGACGAAACTGAAGTGGGGGAGCGGGAAGTCCGTCTTTTAGGGATTACCCTGTCTACATTGGACCTGGATACTAATTCAATTGGTAGTCAACTTGAACTTCCGTTTGATGACCAGGGTTCTCCAGACCGTACATCGAACTCAAATCATTGAACTCAGCCTTTCTTCTTGTTTAAACCATCTTAACTTTCGCCATCTCCTTTGAAATCCTTTATATTTGCTCACTTTCAAATTTGAAATAGGTCATTAATTAAATCAGATGAACGAATACCTTCAAAAAGCTCTCGCCGATGCATTAAGCCGGTACGAACTGGACCGCTCCAGCTGGCCTGATATTCAAATCGAAAAACCAAGAGATCCCTCTCACGGCGATGCTGCCACCAATCTGGCTTTGATGCTGGCCAAACCGCTTCAAAGCAATCCCCGGAAAATTGCCGAACAACTGGTTGAGTACCTGGAACTGGATGAAAACTTGGTTTCATCTGTTGAAATTGCCGGACCCGGTTTTATCAATTTTCGTTACAGTAAAGATTATTTGATGAAAAACCTTCATCATATCTTGCAGAAAGGCGAAACTTTTGGATCCTCTGATAAAAATCAGGGCAAACGGGTTCTGGTTGAATTTGTCAGTGCAAACCCAACCGGACCATTGACGGTGGGACATGGGCGAAATGCAGTCCTCGGCGATACGATTGCTCGATTGCTCGAATGGACCGGAGCCGAAGTGGATCGTGAATATTATTTTAACAACGCCGGACGACAGATGAGAGTGCTGGGGCAGAGTGTTCAGGCACGTTATCTTCAATTAACCGGCCGGGATGTACCTTTTCCTGATGGAGGATATGAAGGAGAATATATCCGGGACATTGCAAAATCACTCGCAGTTGAATTTGGGGATAAGCTTCAGGACAAAGAAGATATTTCTGTTTTCAAAGAACGTGCTGAAAAGGAAATATTCAATGATATCAGTGCAACCCTGAACCGGATGAATATACGTATGGATTCTTTTTTCAATGAGCACGATCTATATGAAAATAGCTCCATCAAAGAAGTGATTCAGGCACTCAGGAAAGATGATCTTGTCTATGACGAGGATGGTGCCACCTGGTTTCGAACGACAAAATACGGCAAAGACAAGGATACTGTTTTGATAAAAAGCAGCGGTGAACCTACATATCGTCTACCGGATATTGCCTATCATAAAAATAAACTGGAACGCGGATATGATCTGTGTATTGATGTATTCGGCGCAGATCATATCGACACCTATCCAGACGTACTCAACGGTGTCCGCGCCCTCGGTTATGATGCTGAAAAGATAGATGTATTGGTTTATCAGTTTGTCACGATTGTGAAAGACGGCAAACCTTACAAAATGAGTACACGAAAAGCTAATTTTGTCACCCTTGATGAATTGATGGATGAGGTAGGTTCAGATGTCACCCGATTTTTCTTTTTGATGAGATCACCGTCTACTCATCTCGAGTTCGACATTGCCCAGGCCAAAGAAGCAGGTGAAAAAAACCCGGTATTTTATTTACAATATGCTCATGCCCGCATACACTCCATCCTACGAAAAGTGGAAGATGTAGCCGAATTTACCGGCTCTCCCCCTCTGCATTTGTTAGAAGATGAATCGGAAACCGATCTCATCAAAAACCTTCTTGAATTTCCGGAGGTCATCATCTCTGCAGCCAACAGCCGGGAGCCGCACAGGCTGATCAATTACCTGGATTCACTGGCAGCAAGTTTTACCACATTTTATCACGACTGCCGGATTCTTGGTGAAGATCCCAAATTAATGTATGCCCGAACTGCCCTGGCAACGGCAACCTCCAGAGTACTGGCCAACGGGCTTTCAATCCTGGGAATTTCAACTCCTGAAAGCATGTAACCGAATAGAATTGGAAGCCATCTGAAGCTTGTTCCGGATCACTGTTCCGGAAATCAGGTTATCTCTATTTCGAATCTATCCTGACAATATACCACAAGTATGATGGAGCCCAGAAAATGATAACGATGGAATACCCTGCCCATTAAGTTTCGTCATCCGATAGTTTTTTATTGGGAATAGGAACGGATGACCTTAAATGCAGGTCACGCTGCGGAAAAGGAACCTCGATATCCAATTCATCAAATTTACGCACAATGGCCTGGTTGATTTCATTCCGGATGATATATCTTTCCTTTACATTCGGAAGCCATACCCTTAACTGCATGTCCCAAGACGAATCACCAAACGATTTAAAATGGATTTGTGGTGGAGGCACTTTCATTACTTTTGGGTGTTCAGACCCTACTTCCTCAAGGGCTTTCAAAACCGTATCAAGATCTGATGAGTAGGAAACACCCACTTCGATATCAAGCCGAAAACTGGGATCACCATGTGAGTAATTGATCACATTGGACCCGACAAATTCCTGATTCGGTACGATGATCGAAATATTATTCAGCGTCCGGATTTTGGTTGATCTTATATTAATTTCAAGTACATCTCCCTCTATACCGGCTACTTCTACTCGGTCGCCAACACTGATCGGCCTCTCAAAAAGTACGATCAAACCTGATATAAAATTATTGGTAATATTCTGAAGGCCAAAACCGATACCAACCGAAAGCAGTCCGAAAATGACGGCGAGACTGCTCAAATCAACACCGATAAACTGGAAAGATACGATCACCCCAATGCTGACAATAATGTAATTGGTAACCCGGGACAGGGTGTATTGCAATCCGCTTTCTATATCAAACCTGGGAAGGACTTTATTTGTAAGAGTCTTTTTTACGAACCTCCCAAGCAGCACGGAACCGATCAGAAAAAAAATGAATATAATGACCGAAAGCAGGGTAACAGGAGTCTCCTGCAATCTGAAGAGTGTGAGTGTCAGAAGCTCATGGATATCCCCAAAAAGCTCAGTCCATGTAAATTCTCCGTTTTCCGAATTCATCAGGTAATATACTTATCGGTTAGTCGAATTCTTCCAATGAATGAAATCTGTTCGGAAAGGTCAAATTCAGTTTAATATTACCACTCCAGTGTTACCTGATGGATTAGATCAGTATATCTCCGGAGTGATAACTCAGCGTTTGTCTCAATACTTCCCGCAGAAACCTGGTAACCTTGAAGACTGTTATGAACTCCTCATACCTTGACAGGTTCTATATCCCAGATCTCTTCGGCATAGTCGCGAATTGTCCTGTCGGAAGAAAACTTCCCAACCCGGGCCACATTCAGAATAGCACGGCGATTCCATTCATCCTGGTCCCGATACAATTCCTCGACCTCTTTTTGTTTTTCCTTGTACGCTTCAAAATCATCCAAAACCAGAAAATAATCACCTTTATGAAGCAATGCTTCAATGATCGGTGCAAACAAGTGTGGATCTTCCGGGCTGAAAAATCCATCTTTAACCTGGTCAACAGCCTGTTTCAGTTCTTCACAGGCATTGTATGAATCCCAGGGATTGTATCCTTCACGACGCAGTCTTTCCACATCGTCAACCTTGTTGCCAAAGATGAAGATATTTTCTTCCCCAACCTCTTCGAGGATTTCAATATTTGCACCATCAAGTGTTCCAATGGTAAGTGCACCATTCAACGCAAACTTCATATTACCGGTACCGGATGCTTCCATACCGGCAGTTGAAATTTGTTCAGACAGATCGGCTGCCGGAATCATTTTTTCGGCAAGCGTCACACTGTAATTTTCCAAAAACACACATTTCAGTTTATCTCCAATAACCGGATCATTGTTGATCATTTCGGCAATACTGTTGATCAATTTGATATGCAGTTTTGCCATCGTATAACCGGGAGCTGCTTTACCAGCAAAAATCACAGTTCTTGGAACAATATCAATATCAGGGTCACTTTTGATCCGGTTGTACAGAGCTATTGTATGCAGTGCTGCCATCAGTTGGCGTTTATACTCGTGAATCCGTTTGATTTGAATATCGAAGATCGAGTTCGGGTTTACTTTTACATCGTTGTGTTTCTCAATATAGTCGGCCAGTCGATTTTTATTATTCTGTTTGATTTTGGCAAACTTCTTTCTGAAAGTTTTATTGTCGGCAAACTTTTCAATTTTCCGGATTTTTTCAAGATCGGTGACCCAATCTTCGTCAACTTTGGAACTGATCAAATCTGTAAGTTCACGGTTGCATTGCCTGAGCCAGCGCCGCGGTGTAATTCCATTTGTCTTGTTGGTAAAACGATCAGGATATAACTCATAAAAATCCCGAAAAAGTGTCTTTTTGATCAACTCACTGTGAAGAGCAGCCACTCCATTGATTTTATGTGATCCGACGATTCCGAGTGATGCCATATGGACAACTGGGTCTTCACCTTCCCCGACGATCGACATCCGGCTGATGCGGTTACGGTCACCCTCAAATTCAACCTGCACTTTTTGTAAAAATCGTCTGTTGATTTCATAGATGATCTGCAGGTGCCGGGGCAACAGGGAACGAACCAAAGAGACCGGCCATTTTTCAAGTGCTTCCGGCATCAGGGTATGATTCGTATAAGAGACCGTTTTTACTACAATATCCCAGCTTGTATCCCAGTTCAGCCCTTCCTCGTCGATCAAAATTCTCATTATCTCCGGAACAGCAAGATTGGGATGAGTATCATTACATTGTATGGCCACTTTATCCGGCAGTTTGGTCCAGTCATCGTGTACCTTGCTGAAACGCCGCATGATATCTCTGATCGAGGCGGCAACCAGGAAATACTCCTGTTTAAGGCGCAGTTCCTGTCCAACAAATACTTTGTCATTCGGATAAAGGACCCTGGAGATATTTTCATTGAGTTGGGTATCCCGCACGGCATCGATATACTGGCCCTGGTTAAAACTTTTCAGATCTATGGCCGATGAAGATGCCGCTTTCCAAAGCCTCAGATTATTCACCGTTTTGTTTTTGTACCCGGGAATTGGTGTATCATAGGCTAAGGCAAGTACCTCATGAGCGTTTTCCCATTTGAATCGAAGATCTCCTTTGGAGTCGTGGTATGGATTGGCCTGTCCGTAAAAGTTAACCGGATACTGTACTTTGGGCCTGACAATATCCCAGGGATTACCATATCGGAGCCAAAGATCCGGTTTTTCTATCTGATAGCCGTTTTCGCGTGACCAACC
>SLOU01000256.1 GCA_007132385.1 Balneolaceae bacterium
AACTTATGATCAATACCATGATTAACCCAACAACACCGATAATTGTTTCCATAATTGTCCAAGACAACAGAGTTTGTTTTTCGGTCATACCCATAAATTCTTTCACAAGCCAGAACCCTGAATCATTAACATGAGAGAGAACCGTTGCTCCGCAAGCAATGGCTATTGTAATGGCTCCAACCATGGGTGCCGAAAAATTTCCGGCATCGACAAGCGGAGCGATCAGACCGGCAGCGGTAACCATGGCAACTGTTGCCGAACCCTGGGAAACTCGGATTACAGTAGCTACAAGAAAGGCAAACAGAACAACCGGCAAATTCGTCTGGCTCATAATATCTACCAGGACATCCCCGATACCTGCTTCAACCAAGACTCTTCCGAACACTCCGCCTGCTCCGGTCAAAAGGATAATCATCCCGACCGGCTCCATTGAACGAGTGGCTACACGCTGAACTTCCTCTCTTGTAAAGCCGAGGCGTGTTCCCAGGAAGTAAAACGCCAGCAAAGCAGCAATTAAAAGGGCAGTAAATGGATGTCCGATGAACGACATCCAAACACTGACCCTGTGCTCTTCTCCAAGCCAGATATCCGAGGCCGTATTGGTCAAAATCAATACAAGAGGAATGATAATTACCATTACAGCTATCCAAAAACCCGGATCACGACGTACTTTTCCTTCATCCTCACCGGGAATATCGGGAACCATATTTTCAGGTACTCCGATTTTGATACGTTGCCCAATATAGCGGCCAAAATAGACACCTCCGACAATCGCTGCAGGGATTCCTGCGATCAATCCTATAAATATCACCCACCCCAGATCAGCTCCTATCAATGCTGCAACTGCAACAGGTCCGGGAGTCGGCGGGATAAAAGCGTGAGCAACAGCTATTCCTGCTGCCAATGGTATGCCGTAACAGAGCAGAGACTTTCCGGTTCTTCGGGTAATATCATACACCAAAGGAATAAAAAGAATAAGGGCTACTTCAAAAAAAACAGGAATTGCCACGATTAATCCTATCAGGGAAAGTGCCCAGGGAGCTTTTCGTTCACCAAAGCCTTTAATGATTGTACTGGCAATCTGTTTGGCTCCTCCTGAAACCTGGAGCATTTCTCCGATCATCGTACCGATACCAATGACCACAGCGATATAACCAAGGGTACTGCCCATCCCTTCCTGGATCGTTTCGATTACGTCTCCAATAGGTATTCCGCCGGCTACTGCCGCCAGCAGACTTACCAACAAGAGAGCTATAAATGCCTGCATTCGAATTACAATGATAAGCAGGAGCAGTACAACGATACTGAGAATGGTCAGGCCGATCAGAAATGTGGCGGACATGATTGGTGTGGTTAGTTAGGTTACGTACAGTCGTTTATGCGACAGTAAATAACCGAACTGGAAATGTAAAAGGCAAAAATTTCGAGTTATTTGCTTATACCGTTAAAGAGTCGAGTTGGCCTCCTTCATAGTGTCCTGGTTAGTTCCTCAACTTTTTTTCAACAAACTCCAACCGATCCAGATGGTTACAGCAACTACCAGTGCCGTCGCTACAAAAGGCACACCATAATAAATAGCAAACAAAGCCCCGCCCCAGGTAGGGCCGATCATGCGGCCGAGTCCTGAAAGACCCTGTGCCGTACCCATAACAGCGCCGACGTGCTCCTCATCGGCCTCCTGAGAAATCAGGCTTGTGATGGTGGGAGTATTGAGGCTTTTGCCGAGTGCCATCAAACCGAGGTAAAGTGCCAGTGATAGCATGGATGTCGCCAGCGGAATCATGCCCAGGCCGATCACCATCATGATATTTCCGGTCATAAACAGAGATTCTTCCGAAAAACGATTGGTCAATGGCTTGATCAGAAAGCCCTGTACGATCACCACGATAATCCCAATATAGAAAAACTGAATGCCGACATCGGCCGCGCTCATCGAGAGTTCAGCTTCTGCAAACAATGGAAAAGCACTGTAAAGACTCGATTCGCCAAACGACAGCAAAAAGAAACCGATCACCAAAGGAATAAGAAAACCGCGGGCATTCTGGCCTTTTTGCATTGAGAGACGCCGCCAGAATGTGGGAGAAAAAACACTTGGCCTTCTGACCGTCTCCGAACTTCGTTCTTTACTTGTGTCCACCGTCTCCTCAAGTCTGAACCAGACCATCAGGAAACTGCAAAAAGAAAGAAAAGCAGCGAAAAAACCTGGAAGGGCATATTTGTTCGCACGCATCCAGTCGGCAAATTCGGTCATTCCGATACCGGCAACAAAATTATGAAACGAATCGTGAATGAGTAAAGTAGCTGTTGCCGGCCCTACCACAAATCCGATTCCAAAAGCTGCACCGATCAGGCCCATTCCTTTTGCACGATCCGCCGTGGTTGTAACATCAGCAATGTATGCTTGTGCAGTAGAGATATTACCGCCCATAATCCCGGCTACAATCCGTGACAGAAAGAGAACAAAAAGGGTCTCAGCCAGGCCAAAGATGATATAGGCAATGACGGCACCAAATGTACTGATAAGCATAATAGGCCGGCGCCCGATCCGGTCGGACAGGCTACCCCAGATGGGTGAAAAAATAAGCTGCATAAATGAATAGACGCTGTAGAGCAACCCAATGGTGACGGCTGACGCCTTAAACTCCTGGGCATAAAACGGCAGCAGAGGCAGGACGATACCAAACCCCATCAGGTCGATCACGACGACCAGAAATACAGTTGCAAGAGCAGATTTTTTCATGAAGCGTGAAGATAAGCCGATCAGGTAAACATTTCATGAATCTTTTGAGATGGGAATTCCAGATTCAAAACTCTAACGCTCTTGTCAAACAATTCTGCACTTCCAACTTTGGTTCCCGGTTATTCTTCACATCACCTGCAAGACACGAATACCGTATATATAATTTCTTTTTGCCATTTCATCCTGAAGTGTCAGGGTTTTCTACTATAAATTCAAAAAATGAGCACTTTTCTGCATGTTATGCCAATTCAATTTTTAGATTCATACTTGAGCTTTACCGTTCCAAGAGCCTCATCGGTGGCAAAAATTGTTCGATCGAGTAGCTCTTCATTGTGAGTTGTTGCCAGGAACCAGCTTTCGAATGGAGAGGGGGGCAGGTAAATTCCACGTTTCAACATTTCGTGAAAAAAGAGCCGGAAAAACTCCTGATCGGTTGTATTGGCTGTTTTGAAATCAGTTACCACTTCACTGGTAAAAAACACACTGATCATCGAACCGACCTGGTTGAGATGATGGTCGATGTTGTGCTGATTGAACACGGCCCGCAGCCGTTTGGCCAGGTATTCGCCTCTCTCTTCCAGCTTTACGTAGTATTCTGGGTGTCGGTCGAGCAGATTCAGCAGTGCGTAACCGGCATGCATGGCTATCGGATTGCCCGAAAGTGTCCCTGCCTGATAGACCGGCCCGTCGGGAGAAACCACATTCATGATCTCTTCTTTTCCTCCGAATGCTCCGACCGGCAAGCCGCCTCCGATAACTTTGCCGAAGGTTACCAGATCGGCCCATACATTGTATCGCTCCTGGGCGCCCCCCCTGGATACACGAAATCCGGTCATCACTTCATCAAATATCAAGACTATTTCATTGATATTACATAATTCCCGTAAACCCTCTAAAAATCCTTCAGTCGGTGGTACACATCCCATATTACCGGAAACCGGTTCGAGAATGACCGCTGCAATTTCATTTTTGTTTTTTTTGATCAATTTTTCAACACTTTCCATGCTGTTATAGTCAGCAATCAGGGTATCTTTCGCAGTACCTTGGGTGACACCGGGGCTACTGGGAGTGCCCAGCGTGAGAGCACCACTGCCAGCTTTAATCAAAAAGGAGTCGCCATGGCCATGGTAATTTCCTTCAAATTTAATCACTTTTTCCCTCCCCGTATACCCCCTGGCAACGCGGATGGCACTCATACAGGCTTCTGTACCGGAATTAACCATCCGCACTTTTTCTATGTTTGGCACCATACCCTGCACCAGTTCAGCCATCCGGATTTCAATCTCTGTCGGGGCACCGAACGAGGTAGAGTTAAACGAAGCATCCTGAACAGCCTTGATCACAGCCGGATGAGCATGTCCCAGGATCATCGGTCCCCACGATCCAACGTAATCGATATACTCGTTGCCATCAACATCCGTCAGAAATGAACCTTTTGCTTTTTCAAAGAAAACCGGTGTACCACCGACCGACTTAAATGCCCGTGCGGGGGAGTTGACTCCGCCTGGAATAAATTTCTTAGCTCGTTCGAACAGTTTTTTGCTTTTTGAGAGCATGGTTGCTTGGTATTAAGTCGTGAGCCTTAAGTTTGACTGACTCACGATATTGGTTAGAATTAACAATGTAACTACTGCCGGAATTTGCAAAATGGAACCTTGAGCTTCAAATAGATAAGTCCTAGAGATTTTCTTAAAACTTATGACTCAAGACTCTCCACTATCAATCCGACATATTCTGCAAAGCTGCAATCCGTTCATCCAGCGGGGGATGGGTCATAAAGAATTTTTTCCAACCCGATTTTTTGCCGCCGGTAATACCAAACGCCTTCATCGAATCGGGAAGTGCACTTGGCTGTTCAACTTCCCGTTTAAGCCTCTGCAAAGCATTGATCATACCCTGACGGCTACCAAGTCGTGCTCCGGCTTCATCAGCTTTGAATTCCCGCCTTCTGGAGAACCAAAAGACAATGGTTGAAGCCAATATGGCCAAAAAGATCTCAGCAATAATGGTTGTGATAAAATAACCGATTCCAAATCCCTGTTCGTTAC
>SLOU01000207.1 GCA_007132385.1 Balneolaceae bacterium
AAAGGATACACGAGCTTGGTCGAGCTGTACTCGAATGGATCTTGATGGTAATGAACCGCCGTATACCAGACCGGTACGTACGGTGGTGTGAGAGGACAGATAGGGAATTAATCCCTATCTTTCTACTCGATAGTTGGACCAGATCATGAGAGGGGAGAGACTCATGAACCAGTTTCCTGTGATTAATAGGCGATTAAAGTTTCCAGGCTCAATTTTAATCTCGATTTTGCAAGGTAGCCTTGTTCGAGTGAACGGTTGAATGGAACAGGTGTATCCAGTGATGAACAACGTAACACCGGTGCATCCAGGTATTCAAAGCAATTTTCTGTTATCCGGGAGCTGACCTCGCTCATAGGACCGAGCGTGGCAGAGGGTTCCTGTAGAAGCAGAACTTTTCCGGTCTTTTTCACGCTTGTATAAACCGTTTCCCAGTCAATTGGAGCAAGTGACCTCAGGTCAATCACTTCGACGGATACAGTCTGTGAATCCAGCTCTTCAGCAGCCTCAAGGGCCCAATGCAATCCCATGCCATAGGTTACAATTGAAAGATCACTACCTTTTCTGCGGATGGCAGCTTTTTCAAGATTAGTATATGAACAAGTAGTAGTTGTATTTGCCTTGAGGCTTCGGTATAACTTTTTGTGTTCAAGAAAAAGTACCGGATTCGGGTCATTGAGAGCCGTATATAGCATATCACGTGCGTCCTCAACTGTTCCTGGTACAAGGATCCTCAAACCCGGATGCTGCATGAACCAGCCTTCCGGTGATTGTGAATGAAACGGTCCGGCTCCGACACCAGCGCCATGTGGTGCCCGGATCGTGACATTCAGGGGTGGCATCCAGCGATATCTGGCTTTGGTTAAATTATTTACAATCTGATTGAATGCACATGAGATAAAATCAGCAAACTGCATCTCTACTACCGGCTTAAACCCTTCCAATGCCAGACCAATGGCAGCGCCGATAGCACCGGATTCAATAATAGGAGTATTTCTGATTCGTTCTTTACCAAATCGTTCCAAAAACCCTTCAGACACTTTAAATACTCCGCCATAATCGGCTATATCCTGACCGATCAGTAAAAACTGTTTATCTTCGCCAAATGCCTCTGCTAAAGCCAGTTGCACAGCATCAATGAACCGTATCTCTTTTCGCTCTATTTTTTTTCCAGGTTTTACAGATGATAACCGATATTTCAGTTTATTATCCAAGGCTATCAACCCAGCATCTGTAATTTCCTTATTACTGTCAAATTCCGGGTTCGGCGCCATTAAAGCACGTTCGAGATCCTCTTCAAACATTTTTGAGAGTTTTTTTCCCCTTTTAAAAAACTCCTCTTTATCGGCTACCACATTATTCTCGAGCATTCTTTTTTCAATAAAATGAATCGGATCTTTTTCTTTCCAGTTTTCAATAAGTTTATCCGACACATATGAAGTCCCGGAAGCTTCTTCGTGGCCCCTTATACGGAATGTCTTGGCTTCTATCAATACAGGTATGCCTTTCAATGCTTTATCTCTGCTTTTCGAGATTGTTTCAATAACCTCAAAGATGTTGTTGCCATCAATTACAACACCTTCAATACCGTATCCGGCAGCCCGATCGGCCAGGTTTTGACATGCATACTGTTCGGTTACGGGAGTGGAAAGAGCATACTCATTGTTCTCAATGACAAACAAGACGGGGAGCTTCCATACGGCAGCAAGATTTAAAGCCTCATGAAAATCTCCTTCACTGGTTGCTCCATCACCGCAAAAATTGACGACAATTCGTTGTTCTTTTCTGAGTTGAAATGCTAAAGCTATTCCGTCTGCAACCGGCATGTTAGCAGCAAGATGGGAGATCATACCCACGATATTTTTACTTGGGATTCCAAAATGGAAAGAACGGTCGCGCCCCAATGTATATCCATCTGCTTTTCCCATAAGTTGACAAAACAACGGATAAAATGGGACCTTACGGGATGTAAAAATTCCCAGGTTGCGATGCATGGGTAAGAGATAATCATCTGTTTCGGTTGCCAGACCCACACCCACAGAGATCGCTTCCTGACCAATTCCGGAGAACCATTTATTGATTCTGTTTTGCCGTAACAAATTAAGCATTTTTTCCTCAATAAGTCTTGGTAATAGAATTGATTCATAGATATGAATGAATTCAGATCTGGAAATATTTTTAGCAGACTCTATCATTTAATGATAAAAACTGTGTAATTTATTTGGTTTGGATCAGGACTTTTTATCATAAGCAATTTTGTGATAGAATTATAGTACCCATATACTAAGGTAGAATTCAATATTTTAAATAGAATAGAAAAAATTTGTTTTAAAATGATTAAGATGGAAGCTCTCGGCAGGCAAATTCTTGTCGAATTTTATGATTGTAATGAATCCAAAATTAATGATGTTGTTTTCATTGAACAATCACTAATACAGGCTACAAAAGCTTCATTTGCTTCCATCATATCACATAACTTTCATAAATTCAGTCCTCATGGAGTAAGTGGAGTTGTTGTTATTGCCGAATCTCATGTTGCCATTCATACCTGGCCGGAGTATCGGTATGCAGCAGTCGATATTTTTACCTGTGGAGAATCGATTGATCCATGGATTATTCAGGACAGATTAAAAGATCTTTTAGGTTCCGAAAATGTCTCAAGTATGGAGATGAAGAGAGGAATGTTCAGGGTAGCTGAAGGCCAGAAGTTATTGTTTAAACCGGATCAGAAACTTGATCAGCAAAACTGATTAATTGTTGGAAGGTCCTTTAATTAAATTTATAAAAGACTGATATATAAATAGTTATGATGGCAAAAACGCCTAATGTTTACTGCCTTGTCAAGGGAGCTGCTGAGGGGAGAACCCGTTTGAACGCCTTTGACAAGGCGTTACTTAATGCGGGTGTCGGGGATACAAATCTAATGCGAATGAGCAGCATACTACCGGTTGCAGCCAAACAGTTGGAGCCAGATCAGCTGCAACTGCCAAAAGGAGCACTGATCCCCCTGGCTTACGCTTCTATTGACGGTACGACTCCGGGCCGTTTGATATCTTCAGCCATCGCCGTTGGCATACCGGCAGATAATCGTGAATCGGGTGTTATTATGGAATTTGAGGATCATGCAAATTTGGAAACGGTTGAATCCATTGTTCGCCAGATGGTTATTGATGCATTTGAATATCGAAACAGAAAACTGAAAGAGATCAAATCCATCGGAATTGAACACCAAATCAAGGTATGCGGCGCAACGTTTGCTGCTGTAGTCCTGTGGTATGAATGAACTGCCGCCGGGCCAATGACATCTGGGATTTCTTTGATCAAACGCTAATTCAACCAATAAACCTGAATTCCGAAACAGAATTTAAAGTTAAAAAATGCCATTACAATTTAACGAGTTTTATGACGGAAATACCGGGCTGACAATTGGAATTAAAAGGCTGCTTTTTTCAAAGCAGACCCAATATCAACTGGTAGAGGTATATGAAACTGAGAGCTGGGGGAATCTGATGGTAATTGACGGAATGGTAATGCTATCGGAAAAAGATGAATTTGTCTATCATGAAATGCTGACTCATGTACCACTTTTTACCCATCCGAATCCGGAGGCTGTGCTGATTATCGGCGGAGGTGATGGCGGGACAGCCAGAGAGGTAATGAAACATCCATCTGTAAAGAAAGTCGATTTGGTGGAAATTGATGAATCTGTAGTGGAAGCTTCAAAAAGATATTTGCCTGAAATCGGAGACTTTGACAACCCCAAATTACAGTTGCACATCCAGGATGGAATATCCTTCATTAATACTGTTTCCAGCACATATGATGTCATTCTTATAGACGGGTCGGACCCCGTCGGGCCAGCTGAGGGACTTTTTAAAAAAGATTTTTTTGAAAGCTGCTATCTGGCACTTTCTGCCCAGGGAGTATTAGCCACACAAACTGAAACTCCATGGGTAGATTCGTATCACTTGAGTATTCGAAATGTGTACAGTTATTTGAATTCAGTATTCAAATACACTTCAATGTATTTGTGCTATATACCTTTGTACCCATCAGGGATGTGGTCAATGATGTGCGCTTCCAGATCTGATGACCCGGCAGGGGAAGACGTGTTAAAGAGGTCTGAAGAGAAAGTAAATAAAATTGAGGGCCTGCGGTATTATAATCCCGGGATTCATCAATCGTCATTTGCACTACCGGGTTTTGTATCGGATTTACTCTCTGTTGATATAGGATTTTAAAAAATCGACAACTTTTTTTGCATTTTGGATCTCAAGCGGGACTACTCTGCCATGAACTTCGGTAAGATATATCCAGCTGTCATTATCCTTTCTTTTAAAGCGAACTGCTTTATCGGCGGTAGCAAAATCATTGTAAAGTGATTTATTTGGCATTTCATTGATTTCAATAGTTTTAAAACTGTTCAAATCGAAAGCATCTTCTGCTATCAGTTTGTTTCTGACAAGATAGTTCATTTCCAGGCCTCCATCGTCTCTTAGCTGCATATCAATTTGAATCCTTCCGTCTTTGACTTTAAAGAAACTCAACAGGGCAAGAGCAAAAAAACAGAATGCTCCCAACCTGAGATAACCTTCCAGGAGTACATCCGATACAATCATATAGGCACCCCAGAAGACCAGGGTCAGCAAGGTACTGCCTGCAGCAATCATTGGCCAATGTCTTGAATACTTTTCAAATACAGTCAGGGTTTTCATGAGAGTATTCGTTTCTCAATTCTGTTTCCGTCGGGAGTGATATAGTGACTGTACAGATTTGCAGTCAGGCAGGAATGAACTGGAAAAACGGTCATTCGATCTCCCGGTGTTATAGTATCCAGCGTCCCGGGCTTTTCCAAAACCATACATCCGTGTTCTTGAGAGAGGCTTTTCAGGTAATTGCCCTGTTGCAGGTTGCCAAAACTATTTTTATCCGGGCTTGAAGCCATTCCGTATATTTCATTTCCGTTCCAATCGATCCGTTCCTTGGAAAAATGAACTGCCCCTCCATGAAGCACACATGCCCCGGATTCGGGTTTTACCTCGGCCACCGGGCACTGAACGGCTATGGCAATATCCTCAGGCTGACAGCTTCCGATAGCAACCTGCATCAGATCAAAAAAAATGTTATTGCCGGGTGAAAGCTCATCAATTCCCGGGAATGAGTCGAGCAGGGAAGAGGAGGGGGTATCGCCAACAGATATTTTGGCTTCTTTAAATTCATCACTAAGCTTGTTTAATTTTTCATATACCGGTATCATAACATTTCTGACATTTTCCCTGCCTTGAACCTGATAGGTTCTTCCGTCATGCAAGTAAAAACCGTAAAATTGTAAATATCGTGATTTTTTAGAAATGGATATGATTTCATTCAATTTATCAAGATACTCAGCCTTTAACCCCGTTCTTCCGAAACCGGCATCTATTTCGATATAGAATTCAACAGGGTTTGAAAGATGTTTTGTAAGGTATTGGGCGGTAACAGGATTGTTTACAATTATCCTGAGTGAATTCAGTTTTTGTGCAAGCGAATTGATACGGGGGGTAGTCAGCGGGGTTGCAGGGAAAGCGATGGTTATATTTACCCAGCCATTTTTTGCAAAATAGCTTGCCATATCGGGACTGGAAACGGTAATTGCTTTCACGCCATAATCTCTGTACCAATGACCAATTTCGGCGGATTGATGTGTTTTGAAATGAGGCCTCCAGGTTATTTGAAGATTTTCCAGTTTTTCGGCCATTTTTCGAATATTGTTATTACATCGAACCGGGTCGAGAAGCAAAATGGGTCTGTCTGTATCAATCATTTAAAAAAATCAGTCAACCGAAGGTTTCTTTTAAAATGTGTTGAACATTCTACTTGCATTCAAAAACGTTCAGGCATTGTATTAATAATAAGGAATGATATCCAACCAGAAAGGTTTTATTTTCAATATTCATTGTTTTTAGTTGAATAACAGCAGAATGGCAAAAAAAATAATTGGCAGAACAGAGAAAGTCAGTTTTCCTGACCTGGATATTTTTGAAATTGATGCAAAGGTTGATACAGGTGCGTATACCTCAAGTTTGCACTGCCATCATATCGAGCTGGTAAATGGAAAAAAAGAAGTTACTTTTTTTGTTCTGGATCCATCGCATCCGGAATTTAATAAAAAAAAAATAACACATGTGATCAGTGATATTCGCAATATACGCAGCTCGAATGGATTAACTGAGGAGCGAATCGTTATAAAAACTATAATCCGGATGTGCGGTGAGGAATATCCGGTTGAACTTTCATTATCCGACAGGTCTGAAATGAGATATCCACTTTTACTAGGCCGGAAGTTTATTAAAAACAAATTTATTGTAGATGTCTCAAAAACTTACACAGGAGATCATTAGGGTATGTCAGAAAGAAAATTGAAAATTGTAATATTGTCACGTAATAAAAAACTCTATTCCACATCACGTTTGGTTGAATCTATTGAAGCGAGGGGGCATGAAGCATTGGTTTTGGATCATTTAAAGTGTGACATAGTGATAGAAAAAGACAAGCCTTCGATCTACTATTACGGGGAAGATATTCAGGGTGTGGATGCAGTTATTCCACGAATTGGGGCTTCAGTTACATTTTATGGCGCTGCTGTGGTACGTCAATTTGAGATGATGAAAGTAGTAACGGCTGTCGAATCACAATCTCTTGTCCGTTCAAGAGATAAATTAAGAAGTCTTCAAATATTGGCAAGAGCGGGGGTTGGATTACCTAAAACAGTATTTACCAATTATTCCAGGGAGGTTCAGACGATTATTGAAAGTGTTGGAGGAGCACCGCTGATTGTAAAACTTCTTGAGGGAACCCAGGGGTATGGTGTGGTTCTAGCCCCTACGAAAAAAGCGGCTGAATCTATCATTGAGGCTTTTCACAGCATGAAAACACGCATAATAGTTCAGGAATTTATTCAGGAAGCTAAGGGAGCTGATTTACGTGCATTTATTGTAGATGGTAAAGTGGTTGGGGCGATGCGAAGACAGGGAAAAGAAGGAGAGTTCCGATCCAATCTGCATCAGGGTGGAAAGGGTGAATTGGTGAAGCTGTCAAAAGAGCAGAGGGTTATGGCACTAACTGCAGCAAGGGTCATGGGCCTTTCGGTAGCGGGAGTGGATTTGTTAGAATCTGAACGAGGTCCTCTGGTCCTTGAGGTAAATTCATCACCTGGGCTTGAGGGCATTGAAAAAACGACAAAAAAAGATATTGCAGGCAGAATTATTAATTATATTGAAAAAAAAGTTTTAAAAGAACAAAAAAGGAAGGGCAACCGAAGAAATGTAGGGTCGAATGCTTGAGGATATGGAAATTAACGGCTTTGTCATTCATCCGGGCGAATCGGCCGAAGTCAGTTTAAATGTTGCCAGATTACCTACACACACACCGATTGATTTGCCAGTACGTGTACTGCGTGCAGAAAAAGATGGTCCGGTTATATTACTTACCGGAGGGCTTCATGGAGATGAAATCAATGGTATTGAAATAGTACGCCGTATGTTGGTCGAGGATATGATATGGCCGGATATGGGTACTGTAATAGCCCTTCCGCTTGTTAATGTATACGGATTTATTCAAAATGTTCGCGGATTACCGGATGGTAAAGACATTAACCGCAGTTTTCCCGGATCAAAGTTCGGGTCACTGGCCAAAATGGTGGCTTATACACTGATGAATCAGATTATTCCTTTAATCGATGTCGGGATTGATTTTCATACGGGAGGAGCAAGCAGAGCGAACTATCCACAGATCCGATGTACATTTGATGAACCATATAATCTGGAGTTAGCCAGGGCGTTTGCAGCCCCGGTTATCCTGCATTCTTCATTAATAGACAAATCATTCCGAAAAGCGGCAAGCAGAGCTGGAAAGAATATACTTGTTTATGAGACCGGTGAAGCTCAAAGGCTGGATGACAGTGGAGTTACATATGGAATCGAAGGAACGCTTAGAGTTATGAATATGCTTGGTATGAAGAAAAGCGCTCCCAAGGGGTACTCGTCGGACGTCTATCGCAAGTCGAGTTGGGTAAGAGCCAGATATGCTGGATTGTTTCATCCAATAGTAAAACTCGGTGAAAAATTTAAGAAGAAACAGTTGCTGGGACGAATAACGGACCCATTTGGATATGAAAGTTTCAAAGTGGTTGCAAGTTGGGATGGGCAGGTTATCGGCTTAAACAATTCACCAGTTGTACATAAGGGAGACGCCCTGATGCATATTGCCATATCAACAGAAAGCAGTGAAGATTAATTACTTTTAGAGATTGTCACTGATGTTGAGAAATACAGGTTTCGTTTAATTATCAATTGTTGAATCAATATTGACCCGAATATGAAGCAAGATTTAATATTTCATCTGGTTTCCAAGCGAAAGTGGAAACAGTGGCAGAACGATGGTTACTTTCGCCCTGAACCACAAGAAATGAAGGAAATTGGGGTACAGCCGGACTGGATCCGTTGTTTGACGGGGGATCAGGTGGAACAGTATGCCAATCAGAATTATTCAAACCGGAAAAATATACTCATGCTGGTAATACACATAAAGCGACTAACGGGAAAAGTTGAGTATCGTCAGTTGGATGATGGGAAGGAATATGCGATGGTAGAAGGCCGGATTAATCTGGACGCAATTATTGATAAAATTCGATTAATGCCAGATGAAAATGGAAAATTTGAGATCCATGTAGAACAAGCCTGAAATGGACTTGTAATAAAAACTCTTATGACAATTCAATAAGATTCTGTGATTCTATAAAACTAAAAATTTACTGATTTGGGCATAACTATAAAATTGATTGAACTGCAATCAGTTATTGATTTTGGTTAATTTTATTATTTATTAACCTAATCGATTGCTTCAAATCTTTAAAGATAATCGGTTTTGTCAGAAAATCGTGATATCCGAATTGATTGGCTCTTCGTTTGTTTAAGGAATCAGAGTTACCGGTTATATAGATGACCGGTATTGTCAGTTGTTCTTTAATTTGCCGGTAGGCTTCGATTCCATCTGTGTCATCATCAAGCATGATATCCATAAGAATTATATCCGGTTTATTTTCGAGTGCTTCCCGGATTGCATGTTGACCCTTGGTAACGACATTCAGGACCTGATGGCCCATTTCAGTAACCATTCGGCTAAGCATCAAAGAGAGAACATTGTCATCTTCCACGATGAGTACTTTCATGATAAAAATTGATTTAAATTAATAGCCGCAGACGTGTTATTATAGATATAATAGTGTTATTATAAAGAACTCTCAGCACATTATCATTTCTTTATTAAGTTAACCTAGACAATTGCTTCGGATATTAAGTCGTTTTACTAGCCACCTTTTAGGCGTATAATATATATTATGTAAAGCTAAGTAACCTTTAGAACTTCTTGTCCATTCCGCAGTTTAAGTACAAAAATTTGACACCATCCCCTGCTTTACCCGCCAATCCATACGGACTGTACAATAGTTTAATGAAAGATTTTCAATACTTTCAGATAGCCAAGTTTCGGGAAAGCTTACACCGGCTCACCTGAGATTCTGAAGACATTTCAGTACCCGGGGAAAGTCAGGCAGCTGACCGGAATCATCCAATGTCTGTCTAAATCGGATAACCCCTTCCTTGTCGATCACAAATACTGAACGCTTGGAAACTCCATCCATATCAAAATACCTCTCATAGAATGAATCATACTGGCGGGATACTTTTTTATTAAAATCACTCAGTAGCGTAAAATTGAAATTTTCAGCTTTTTTAAAAGCGTTTAAAACAAAAAAACTATCAACACTTATACCTGTTACATTGGCATTCAATGAGTTATACATCTTCATGTTATCCCTGACAGTGCACAATTCTTTTGTACATACATCGGAAAAAGCAAGTGGGAAAAAGAAAAGTACCAGTGTTTTCTCCTCTATTAAATCGGAAAGTGAAGTATCTTTTCCATCTGTATTTTTTAAAATAAACCCGGGAGCTTTATCTCCTGTATACATTGTTGATTTGTTTATTTTTCATCTAAAATGCTGTTATTGATACCTGATAATCTCAATTACATTCACCATCTTATAACTAATCAAGACAACAGATATCGCCAGACATACTTGCCATAACCAGGGACTTGTTATCAGCAGTTCACCTGAAAACCAAAAAATGAGATAAGAAAAAAGTAGACCAATGATTCCTAATAGCAAGATCCAGTTCCTTTTAAGTTTATCTATCAGTGTTATATAGAAAATGATACTTACAAGAAGAGCTCCCCCCTGAAGAATTTGATTTAACAGATCTTTCAAAACCTGTGCGTCCGTTATAAATGGATAAAGTGCAATGATCAGAAGTGGTAACAAGGAAAAGATAAAAGGGTATCTGGCATATGCTGGAAGTATCTCTCTTATAACAACGGTTAAGGCTGTGATGACAAAAGATATAGCGCATATCATTGACCATTCTTCCAGACCCTCATATGAGTAGACTCCAATCGATGGCAGCATACCGGCTATGATTGATAGTAGTGAAAATACAAACAGGAGTCGAACGTGCAGGTATGCAGATGCAGATTTAAATAAAAAAATGAATATAGCACTCAGACAACAAACAACTATTAGTATTTCACTCCACACAAATTAACTCCGTTTATGTAAGCTGTCAGTTTTTATCGTTGCCAGAAGACGATTGGTCTTCCCGGGGCAGGTTTTTTTCCATTTCTCTTTTAGCATTTTGATCTTGCTGAAATACCAAAACCTGATCTGCAATTTCTTTTAATATCAAGCGGTCTTTACGGACCAGATCAAGAGCAAATTCATATAAAGATATTTCTTGGTTGTCTTTGTATAATAGCTGCTCCCAATCAAATAAAGGTATTTGCCTGAATATATTAATTAACGCTGCCCGGTGTTTCGCCAAACTATTCAGTGATTTCTGCACATCAATTTCATCCAGATTATCCGTAGTAAATTCCTGGCAAAAGTTTTGATAATTTTTAGCTTTTACGTGTTTGCGTGGATGACTTTCAAATCTCTCGAATACGGGCCTGTAGTAGTTGACCTGCAGATGGTCTAAAAGCAAAAGCTTTTCCAGTATAGAACGGTCTTCAGGAGGAGTTTGGGTAACGGGGACTGAATCAATCACATATCGCAGTGCCTCCGCTTCATCCTGTAAATATTTAGCATCTTCTATTAAATTTGTTAGACTATCCTGCGTAATCTCTTCCGACATATAAAATTATGTCCACTTTGAAGATGCTTCAGTCGCATCATTTTTCTTTTGTTGTTCGAGCATATCCACCAAAGATAAACCTGTATTCCAGGTTCTGTCTCTATCGCGAACTGAGTGAATGTTATTCTCTTCCTGGAAATCCCAGAACTGTCCGAATTGTCTGTTTCTGTAATTTTTTAAATAGTCCAGCCTATCCTTAAGATCTTCTTTTGGGACAAGCAATCTCTCTTTGTCATAAACAGCCTCTTCCCTGGACTCGAAAACAATATCATAATCTTTGCTCATTACTATGGCCTCTTCGGGACATACTTCTTCACAATATCCGCAATAGATACATCTGAGCATATTTATTTCAAACCATTCGGGATATCTTTCTTTCGGATCGTCCGAGTTCTCATTTGCCTGCATACTTATAGCCAGTGGCGGACAGGCTCTTGCACAAAGTCCACAGGAAACACAGCGCTCCTGCCCTTCATCCTCCACCAAAACAGGTCTGCCCCGAAAAATAGCGGGTGGTTCCCATTTTTCTTCAGGGTACAGCATGGTAAATTTGGGTGCAAACATCTGTTTCAGGGTATACCACAGCGCTTTAAAGATCTCCGGAAGGTAGATGTTCTCCATAAATGAGAACGTACGTTCACGTTTATATTCCTTATTGAGAGTGTTTAATACCGGTTTTTCTAAATTTTCTTGCATTGTTGAATCGTGTAGATGTTAAATCTTTCAATTCCTGAAAATAACCGTTTGAAGATTAGGGTTCAAAAGATTCGTTCAAACTTTTCCGGTTTTACTTTTGTCTGAAAATCATAGTGATCGGTACACCTGTAAATCCGTATTTTTCCCTGATTTTAGCTTCGATAAAGCGCCTGTAATTGGCTGGTAATTCTTCAGGATTATTCATAAAAAATTTGAAAACAGGCGGTTTGTGTTTTACCTGGGTAACATACTGTATTTTTAGTTGTTTCCCTCTTTTCATGGGCAATGCCCTTTCCTTAATTATTTTCAGTATATAGGAGTTCAGTTCACTTGTGGGTATTTTTTTTGACCGTTCTGCCATGATCAGGTTTACGGCATCCAGTATTTTGCGTATTCTCTGACCGGTTAAAGCTGATGTGGCGATAATGGGTACATATCTTGATGTGGGAATTTGTTGGTAGACATATTCCTGAAATTCTTTGAACAGGTTGGTTTCTTTATCTGGTACAAGATCCCATTTATTCAGGACTATCAGGATTCCTTTATTAAATCTTTCGGCTTCACGAAGAATACGTTTATCCTGTTCTTCAAATCCCTGCATGGCATCTACTACAAGAATAGCAACGTCGGATTGTCTAAGTGCCCGGTCTGTACGTACATTACTGTAAAATTCGACATTTTCCCTTACTTTGGCTTTTTTCCTTAAACCGGCAGTGTCAACAAGAATATACGTATTGCCGTTATATTCAAGTTTGCTGTTGATCGCATCACGAGTGGTACCCGGGATATCTGTAACGATGCAACGTTCATCTTTCAGCATAGCGTTTACCATACTGCTTTTGCCAACATTGGGCCTGCCCACAAAGGCAATTTTGGGAATATCCTCATCCGTATTACTGGGTTTGTTATCCGGCAGATGTTCAACAATGCAATCGAGAAGTTCTCCGGTGCCTATTCCGCTAATAGATGAAACCGGAAATAGAAATTCAAATCCAAACTGATAAAATTCATTTGAAAGCATCGTTTTTTCTTCATTATCCGACTTGTTTGCAACAAGTATGACAGGTTTATCCTGTTGACGGAGCATCTGGGCAACGGATTGATCCAGGGGATGTATCCCTTGTTCGACATCCACGACAAACAAAATCAAATCCGACTCCTCAATGGCTATATGAACCTGTTCACGGATACCACGGGCAATCACATTTGAATCATCCGGAAGATACCCTCCTGTGTCAATTACAGTGAAATTAACATCATTCCAGTAACTCTCACCATAATGCCTGTCACGTGTAACACCCGTTTCATCATGTACAATCGCATCTCTGCTCCCGATCAGGCGGTTAAACAGGGTTGATTTACCAACATTGGGTCTTCCTACAATAGAAATTACGGAGTTCATGATGCTACTGAATAAATTCTTATATTCGTCTTTAACGAAAATAGAATAGAAAGGTACGCAATTTATCAATCATCATGATAGAAAGCTTTTACAATGCATTCGGTTTTATTGGCGCACTTGCAATCTCTTTTATCCTCTTTATATTTTTCATTTTTTGGATTGCCGGACTGGCTGGTATCTGTTTGAAAAAAGAGGATAACAATAAAAAAACCATCCGTATTGTTGTTGCTGTCTTGATACCCCTCTACCCTTTTCTATGGATGATTTATGATATGATTATTCAAAGAAAGTATATGGGGAAAGTATAATATCAGCTTTCAATTTGCCTCTGCTCACTCGCAGTGCCCTCTTCAACAAGTAACCAGGGTTCCAGGTATTGTTCCGATATATTTTCAATGAATCTGGATGGATTTGTAAAGTAATCTCCATAACTACCTTGGCCAAGAGCAGGATAGGTAAAATATAACTGTTCTTTTGCTCTTGTTGAGGCTACATAAAGAAGCCTGAGTTCTTCATCCAGTTGCTGCCGGTTATCAACGGCATAGCCCGACGGTATGATCCCATCCAGGCATTGTATTATAAATACAATTCTCCACTCCAACCCTTTGGCGGAATGAATCGTTGACAAAACAAGTGGTGATTCATCTTTTTTTACAGATTCCGTGTCATACGCAGTGGCTTCTATAGGATCAAGGGCTACATCCTCAAGCAGTTGCTCCAGACTGCCATAACTGCCGGATATATCCACAAATGTTTCCAGGTCTTTCATTCTCTTTGGGTGGTCGTCGTATCGTTTCTTACAGAATTTCTCATAATACTGTACAATTTCTTCAAGTACTTCCGCAACAGATTCTTTCTTCTGAGTGAGACGTGAAAACAGACCCGCAAGTGCTTTAAGTTGAGTTAAATAACGCTCGCTGACCGAATCAGACCGGTCAAGCCGATAGGGATTGTCAGAGTTACGTATCCAGTCTGATAGTTCAGATGCAGTCTTCGGTCCAATTCCGTCAATTAACATCAGAATCCGATTCCAGGCAATAGTGTCCAGCGGATTGACCAAAACCCTAATATGAGCCAATACATCTTTTATATGTGCTGCTTCGGTAAATTTCTGGCCGCCAAACTTAATGAAAGGAATATTTTTTCGGTTCAGTTCTACTTCCAGGTCAAAGGAATCCCGACCGTTTCGAAACAAAATTGCGATATCATGGAGATCATATCCCTGTTCACGTAGTTGTAAAATCATTTGAGACAGAAACCGGCTCTGATCATTTTGATTTGATGCCTTGACCAGGCCCGGCAAATCCCCTTTTTCATTTCTTGTATATAATTTCTTTTCATATTTTTCTTCTGCCTGCATCAGAATCCGGTTTGCAAGATCGAGTATTCGTTGAGTTGAGCGGTAATTTTCTTCCAGCTTGATAACCGTTGTCCCTTCAAATTGATCCGGAAATGACATTATGTTTCTATGATCCGCTCCGCGAAACGAATAAATCCCTTGTGCATCATCCCCGACTACCATGATATTTTTAAATTCACTGCTAAACAGCTTCACCAATTCAGCCTGTAATTTGTTTGTGTCCTGATACTCATCTACCATCACATGTCGGTGGCGAGTGGCAACAGTTCGCCTGATATCCGGATGATCCTCCAATAATCTTTTGGTGTTCACCAGAAGGTCATCAAAGTCCATAACTTTATTTAACTCTTTGTACTTTTGATACTTAACAAATAAATTTGATATTTTTTCGATATGATGCAAGAACTGAGGATATTCCTGTTGAACAGTATTCTGCAAGGTTTTTTGTTTATTGATACTACTGCTGAAAATATTATATAAAGTCGATTTCCTGGGAAATCTTGAATCAGCAGATGTCAGTTTCAAACCGGCCCTGAGCATCTGGATGGTATCCATCGCATCTGCAGAGTCTATGATAGTAAAGTTATGGGTGAAACCGACCTCCATTGCATATTTGTGCAGTATTTGACTGCAGTAGTAGTGAAATGTGCCGCCTTTAACCTGTGTGCAACGTTCATCAAGAATTCGGCTTGCCCTACCGGTCATTTCACGGGCAGCCTTGCGAGTAAATGTGAGGAGTAAAATTTCGGATGGGTCAATACCGCTTTCCACCAGGCGTGCTACCCTATAGACAAGGGTTCGTGTTTTACCTGTTCCGGCTCCTGCGATGACAAGTGCAGGTCCACTATCGTGAAAGACTGCTTGAAGCTGCGACTTATTTAACAGGGACTGATACTCTATCTGGTAATCGGGATCTTTGCCCCGGTCACTGTCGTTTCGGAGGGTAAACTTTTTCATCGATCAACGTTGGATTCTGTATTCGTTACCTGACCGATCGATCCCAAAAGCCGGAGTACAGACATATTTCATTCACTCAGGAATGGCCTGAAAGAACCGCAGTCTCAAGCATGGTAAGGGTTCCACTGTCTGCATCAAGTTCTGCCTCTATACCGATTGGGATGGTCAGGTTATTAGGATCATGACTGATCATTTTGCCATAAACGGCTGGAATTTCAATTGGTTTCAGGTAATGTTTTAATACCTCTCCCAGAGTTAAAGAATATGGCCGGCTTTCCTGACAATTGGTACATCGACCAAATATAAACCCAGCAATATGCGGTAAAATGCCGGCGTGCTTTAGTTGAGAAAGCATACGGTCAACTTTATAAACGGGTTCGCCTATATCTTCAACAAATAGTAGAGAGCCCTTCATATCCGGAAGGTATCCGGTACCAATCAAAGATGTTAAAATCGTCAAATTTCCGCCAAATAATAGCCCCTTTGCTTTCCCTTTCTGTATGGTAACCAGGGATGAAACTTCTTTAGGCGGATTTTTCATTACAATATCGCTTTCACCAAAAGCAACTTTTTTAAATTGATTTCTTGTAAAGATCGTCCATTCGGATGTCCCGTTGGGTCCGTGGAATGTGACCAGCCCTGTATTTTTGAAAATGGACAAATGGAGGGTTGTAATGTCACTGAAGCCACAAAAAAATTTGGGATTCCTTTTAATCTGTTGAAAATCAATCATGGGAAGTATCCGGCTGCTGCCCCAGCCTCCTCTGACCGTTAAGATGCCGTCTATACCCGGATCTGAAAAAAAACGGTTCAGGTCTTCTGCCCGTTCCTTATCCTTGCCGGCAAGGTAACCATGCCTGCTCCTTACATATTTTCCAAATTTGACTTTCAGTTCCATCTCTTCCAAAACTTTTTGCATACGTTCGAAATCATCCGGATCCAATACAACCCCGGCCGGTGCAATCAATCCTATAGTGTCGCCTGCTTTAAGCGCCTTGGGTTTGATACGTTTGATTGAATTTATTTCGGGATCATTTCGATTTATGAAAGGCAGAAATAAACTGCTGCCCGCCCCGGCTCCGGCGGTTTTAAGAAACTGTTTACGTTTCATGTTGAACGGGATTAATTCGTTTGATAAAGTCGGTGCTGTTCGATGTAGGCAGATACCTCATCGGGAAGTTGTCTGTCTGCCGATTCTTTTTTTTCGGTACTTTCCTTTAAAATTCGTACACCTGT
>SLOU01000171.1 GCA_007132385.1 Balneolaceae bacterium
CAAAACGTCCGGGACTCCCGGCTGATATCCGGCGGGTGGTGGTAAAAGTAGGCAGCCGGATTTTGGTTGATAAAAACGGGCGTCCTGACCTTGAACGTATCGAAGCACTGACTGCCGAGCTGGCAGCATTAAGAAATGAAGAATATGAGATAATCCTGGTCTCCTCGGGGGCAATTGCAGCCGGTGTGCAAACCCTTGGTCTGGCTGAACGTCCAACAAATCTGCCTGAGCTTCAGATGGCGGCGGCTGTTGGCCAAAGTGTACTTATGCAGCATTATACAGTAAGTTTTATGCATCATAAAATTCGAGTTGGACAGGTACTTTTAGATCATACCGATCTGGAAAACCGTGAGCGACATCTCAATGCAAGGAACACAATTATGGCTATGCTTCGCAACGGGGTGATACCGATCGTCAATGAAAACGACGTGGTAGCGGTCGACGAGATTCGCTTCGGTGACAATGACTATCTGGCTGCACTGGTCTCGACTCTGATTGATGGTGACCTGTTGCTGATTCTTACTGAGTCGGACGGATTCTACAAGATGGAAAATGGAAAGCTTAAGGAGCGCATACCGAGCCTTGAGGCGATTACCAGCAATACCCTGTCAATGACACAGGGCAAAGGCAGCAAGTGGTCATCCGGAGGAATGGCTTCAAAGCTGAAAGCCGCCGACCACGCCGCCCAGGCAGGTACCCCGGTCGTCATTGCCAGTGGTACACGAAAAAATATCGTCCGTAGTGTACTTGACGGGGCCGATACCGGTACACTCATTTTGGCTGATCAGGACAATCAACATTTGAGAGCTCGTAAAAAATGGATTGCTTTTTTTCATCGCCCGGTGGGAAGTATCCTGGTGGACGAAGGTGCTGTAAAAGCTATCTGCCGCGGGGGCAACAGCCTGCTGCCAGCCGGGGTTTGCGGGACGAAAGGCAATTTTGGTGTAGGATCACTGGTAAATATCCGCAATACGGATGGAAAAACAGTTGCCCGTGGTATTACCTCCTACAGTCATGAAGACATTGAAAAAATCAAAGGATTACACACTAATGAAATATCCGGGATATTGGGATCTGCCCATTTTAAAGAGGTCATCCATCGCGATAACATGGTAATCACAGAAGAAAAATTCGAATGAAGAACTTGAAAACCACACAGGACATTGCCCGACAGGTAACTGAAATCGGACGCCGTGCACGCAGCGCATCACATGAACTTATGGGACTGGGTCCAGAGCAAAAAAATAAAATCCTGAATTTCATGGCCGACTCGCTTGAAAAACTTCGTGAGCAGATCCGGGCAGAAAATTTGATTGACCTTGAAGAAGCAAAGGAAAAAGGTCTCACCGACGCCATGGTCGACCGGCTTGATTTGAACGAGGAACGGCTGAACAGCATGATCCAGGGTGTCCGCGATATTGCAGCACTTCCCGATCCTGTAGGGCGGGTTCTAAAATCATGGAAAAAGGAAAATGGCCTCGAGTTTAACAAGACCTCCGTTCCAATCGGTGTGATCGGGATGATTTATGAGTCGCGCCCAAATGTAACTGCCGATGCCGCTGCCCTTTGCCTGAAAGCATCGAATGCAATTATCCTGCGCGGCGGTTCAGAAGCGTTGAGGAGCAACCGTGCGATTGCCGATGCGATGCTCGAAGGAGGCCGCGAGGCCGGACTGCCGGCCTACGCTCTACAATTGATCCCGGTGCGTAGCCGCGACGCAGTGACAAATCTAATCACAATGGATCAATACGTGGATCTTATTATTCCGCGTGGTGGTGAAGGGCTGATTCGGGCTGTAGCTGAAAACGCGACAGTACCTGTGCTGAAACACTACAAAGGAGTTTGTCACGTGTTTGTGGATCGTAATGCGGATTTAAGCAAGGCACTTGAGATTACGATTAATGCCAAGTGTCAGCGTCCCGGAGTCTGTAATGCAGCAGAGACCCTGTTGGTTGACCAATCGATAGCAAATGATTGGCTGCCGGTGGTAGCCGGGGCACTTCGTGAGCGTCATGTTGAACTTCGCGGATGCGACAAAAGTACCGGAATTGTCCCGGATATGAACAGGGCGACCGAAGAAGACTGGTACACGGAATATCTCGACTTAATATTGTCAGTGAAGATTGTTGACGGGATTGAAGAAGCGGTTGATCACATCAACCGGTACGGATCGGGTCATTCGGACGCAGTTGTTACTGAAGACCCGGAACACCAGGATTATTTTGGCAAGCGGGTTGATTCGGCCGCTGTATACATCAATGCCTCAACCCGGTTCACCGATGGTGCCGAGTTTGGAATGGGAGCGGAAATAGGTATTAGTACTGACAGGTTACACGCCCGCGGGCCAGTTGCATTAGAAGAATTAACGACATACAAATATGTTGTAACCGGTCAGGGTCAGATTAAAGAATAAAATCCTTGAAAGTTAAATTGGGTATTGCGAACTGTCGGTGAACGTTGCTATATTTAGGGTTTGGCAGATGTCTCACTCTTTAAAGTTTGAAGTTGGGTGATGTCCGATATTTAATATTGGGTATTGCTGGTTTCTTGACTTGGTAGTGACCGGCAAGCCGGAATCAGGGAAAACACCTGCCCAGGTGGCGGAATTGGTAGACGCGCATGCTTCAGGTGCATGTGATCGCAAGATCGTGGGGGTTCGAGTCCCTTCCTGGGCACCAATTAAAATATTAAAGCCTTGTAGATCAATAAGTTACAAGGCTTTACTTTTTGTGTTACCAAAAATGTTACCAACAACGGGGAAAAATTTATAGGGTACTGAGGCTTTCGTGGAAAATAAACTTTTTTTGTAGCCTCACTTTTACCACCTTCATCACCTTATATTCAGTACTCGGTTTACAATGATCGGAAAACTGTTTAGTCGAATATCTTTCAAAGCAGTTACAGTTTAGGGATCTATGAGATATTTCCATCTAATTGTAGCTCTCATACTCGATGCATCCTGTCTGACAACCTAACACTTACCAATCAACGAAGACCCCGACCGGGACGATTCCAGATCGAAGACCAGACCGAAAACAGGATCTCGCACGATCACTACACCCATTCCGGATTTGACCGCGGACATATGGCCCCGAATTTTGCCATCGTCACACGGTATGGCCAGGAGGCGCAGCGGGAAACGTTCCTGATGACAACCATCATTCCCCAGACACCGCAGTTAAACAGGCAATGGTGGGCCGGGCTTGAACGACTCATCGCCCGGGATTACTCTGAAGCTTTCGATGATGTATGGGTCATAACCGGTCCGGTTCTCCGGAAAAAGGGAACTGGATTCAGGAAGCGATTAAAATCCCAAGCCATCATTTCAAGATTCTGAAGGTGGAGGTTGAGGGTGAGTTATGGCTGGACACATCATTCTTCGATAAAGAAATCCGTATCAACTTTTTTTACTTCATATACCACTGCTGTACTTACGCCAACACCGAAATCGATCATGAGCTGCACCAGATCGTTACCATCGATTAAGACTACTTTTGGATCTATTTGATCAATATATGCTTGTGCTTCATACGAAAAATGACTGGTTGTAATGAAGACACCTTTTTTTGCTCTCTGACCATGCAGGGCACCCACGAACTTTTGTAATTCAGGCCGACCAACTACAGAATCCCAACGCTTGGCCTGAAGATATATAACATCCAGCCCCAACCTGTCCTCTTTAATAATTCCATCGATACCTTCATCTGAAGTTTTACGTGTCGCTTTTCCGGCTTCTTTCACTGAGCCTCCGTACCCGATTTTAACGAGCACATTTACAACCAGTCTTTCAAAAAATTCCGGTGTATTATTTTTAATTAAATGCAGAATCTCATTTGCCAGCTCATCCCGGAGCTGCTGATAAGATTCTTCGAGAGATTCTTCAGGAGTGGCAGGAGATTGTTGTTCCTTTGTTGCCCGTGTAACAGACTCTGTTCGATCCTTATTACTTGCCTGACGGAACTCTAAAAACTCCGGAAACCTTTCGAGGTATTTGATATCAATTCGATCCGGTGCTTCCTTCAACACCTGCTTACCCCTTTCTGATATATGAAATCTGCCCCTTTTTGGTGACTCCAAAAGACCGGCTTGTGTCAGATACGACTTAGACCAGGCCACACGATTCGAAAAAGTAGTTTGCCTGCCACTTGGTAAAAGCTCTTCAAGATCTTCCTCCGTAAGCTGAAATACTTCAGCCAGCCCTTCGCGCGCTTCCTGCATTGTGTATTCTTTACCATCACTGGCGAACTCCAAAAGTGGAAGCATTAATGTTTGGAAATCAGGTACAGCCAAAAAATATTTGGTTAATTAGTATTCTATACTCATCTCAATACACCACCTCGTTCAACTCCTCCTTCCGCTTTTTCCAGGACGGCATATGCTCATCCAGCAGTGCCTTGAACCGGTCGTTATGGTGGCGTTCTTTCAGATGGATCATTTCATGCAGAACTACGTAGTCGAGTAGTTGAACCGGTTTTTTGCCCAGCTCAAGGTTCAGCCACATGCGCCTGTCTTCGATGTTGCATGATCCCCATTTGGTCTTCATCTGTTTTACTCCCCATTCTGAGACGGCAACACCAAGTTTCTTCTCCCATTTTTCAATCAGCGCCGGAATTTCTTCTTTTAACAGTTCCCTGTACCATTCCTTCATTACCTCTTCCCGCTTGGCTTTATCACTGCCGGGCCGTATATAGAGATCAACATACTTTTTTTTTTGTTTTTCAACCCTGGGTGCGGCTTCTTCTTCAATAATGTTGAGAAGGTATC
>SLOU01000130.1 GCA_007132385.1 Balneolaceae bacterium
GCAGCGGGTCAAAGCAGTCGCGCTGGTCTTGGTCTGGACTTTTACCGGTCATTTCTGCAAGTTTTTGTTTAAAGATACGCATTTTCTTGCAGATTTGACAACCAATAATGCATCATAAGTTGTGTTATTGCAATAATTTAACCTATTTATCAAGGTCGATTAATTAGTAGCTTTCTATCTGCCTGCATCGCTTCCTGTACTTAATTTATAACGAATAATTTTTACAACGTGACAAATACATATGGGATAGCGCGGGGCCGGTTTCCGCAGCAGAACCATGTTTAAATACCTGAGCATATGCTTTAAAACACTGTATTCGCATTTCCAAGTATATAGATTAAATTCGGTGGATTGATGAACCACGGTAATCACAATATATGTTTATACATCATGAGATTTTGCTTCACGGCCAACGGGTAAAGCTACAATGAGGGACATGGTAACCTCTTCCCAGCATACCCTTGATAGCTGATTCAACTATTTTGATTAATCATTATTTTTTCATCAGGTGAAGAGTGAATTTTGATAATATAGTAATCATTGTTTTTAGATACGCTATGCTCGATGGTATTAGCTATTCGTGGTTTTCCCATCCCTGAATTCCAATAAATGATTTGCTTGCCTGTAGCACCACTAACATAGGATAATCCGTTATGGTCAATATAAATATCATCCAGCCAGCACGTTGAAGATACAATTCTTACCTCAGAAGAATTTTCCGAGGGTAATATAAAAGCTTCTCTTGTGTCGTCAGGCATATTGAATTCAAAAGGCAAATAAAGGGTATCATTCTCAATGGTATAGGAATGGTTCAACACACCAAGCACCGGAGAATCTTTTAACTTTATTATATGCTCATATGCTGTAATTTCGGAAGAAAAAGCTATAACCTGTCCGGCACCTATATCAGGATTGAATTGCGTATAAATTTCAGGTGAGCTACCAATTTGTCCGATGATGGTTGTATAATCACCACCCAAATACGGCAATACTTTTTTAGATTTGGCAACCTGTTTTCCCACCCTCAATCTTTGTTCATTATTTAAAAGATCAAGATTGCCCCAAAATCCATTTCCGGCAATAAGAGATGTATTGACATTATAACGCTGTGCATAGAATGGGTAGGCATTATGAGGGTAATTTGCATAAGTAAATAAATCAAGTGGAATGTAAGGTTCATATAAATTAGCAATGGTTCTCATTGACTTTGTACGATAATGTGAATAATCGCCATACCATGAAGCACCATTGTTCATCCAAAAAAACTTCCCATAACTTAAAGGAGCCAATCCAATCATGGATCTGCGGGCTTCGGTTACATCCATCTCGATGACCACTTCCGGTTCATATTTCACGAGTTCTTCCATGAGTCTGTTCACTACAACAGGCAAAAGATAATCGTATCGCGCTATTCTTTCTTTGATGGAATAAGATTCGTCTCCATGCCACAAACCAGGTAAATAACTGTTGTATTCATTAATGGCATCCAATTTAAAAAACCGTACTCCCTGATCAATCAATTGCTTGCATTCTTCCAAAATTCTGTAATAGTAAGGACCAACCATGTCCAAAGCAGGATTTCCGTGCTGAGCCGTCAGAATATCGCCCTCCGCATCACGGACGACCCATTCCTGATGATTCTGATAAAGCGGTGCATCTGGATCTACTATAGAGGGATTCATCCAAACCCCCAATTTTATATCATGTTTGTCCAATGCTTTTTTGATAGGTCCTAACCCGTTCGGAAGTCTATCCTTATGCGGTACCCATTCTCCAAAATATTGCTGCCATCCATCATCCAGAACAAAACGGTCAACATTCATTTGAGCGGCATATTCGATCTCCTGTAGGATTCGCTCCTCGGTAAAAATTCCGCGTACCGACTTCCCTCTATCGCCATACTCTCTCTGCATTCCCCAGGTATTATAGTAAAATTCCGGTTTTCGGCTTGCATCGTATTCGGTAATCTGATTCCTAAGATACTCTTTAACAATTTTCAAAGGCTGCTGATTTTCGTACCAGGCTGACGCCATCCATACCGTGGAATACGGCATTTCAGGGGTAATGGGTTCTTCATCCAGGTAACCTCCACGCAACAGTTTTACAGAAACCCGAGTGTAGTCATTTTTTTTTCGATGATCCACTCCGATAAAATGCATGTGCTCATCAGTTTTTGTAAAATGAATTTCATCCCCGACATCTTGCTGATTCTCAATTGCAAAACCTTCCCTGCTTAAAGTCATTTCAAAATCACGAATGCCGGATCTGGTATCCTGTGAGGCGTGTTCATACGTTGTGATCCAGCCTTTGCCATTGCTGTTATTTATGATACTTATGGGACCTTTGGTTACAAGCGGCTCATGATCCAGACTATGATAGATAACATTGGGATGGAACATCCAGGATTTAGAGAGGCTAATATGAGGATCTCCATCAAAATGTCTGTCGTCATACGTTTTCTTCTCGTCAAACGGAAGCGGATCCTTGCTCCATGTGGCAATTCTTATTTCTTCCACCTCGGGACTCGTAAAGGGTATGTTATATGCAGGGAAATGGAAATGCAGCTCACCATTGACTTTAGTAAGTTTGATGGTGTTTTCTCCGGAATTGGTAATTTTAAGTTTTTCTCGGATCAGTGTACTGTTCGGAAATAATTGCTGATAAATGTGAACTTTCATACCCCTGAAGCTTTCTTTCGTACACTCGTAGGAAAGAAAATATTCCATTCCACCATTTAGCATCTCTCTGGTTTGCAATTCATCAAAGACCCAAATAGGATCGGTTGCCTTCAAAATCTCATTATTAACAGAAAACTCGAACCAGGCTACAGGGTCGTCATGTATCAATGATGTATGGTTAGCGGTAAAGGACTTTATTTTAACGGGTGATGGAGTCTTGGGGGCGGAGATCTCTTTTTTGATCACATCATTTTCCAGGACAATTATTTCACTTGCAAATACGTCAAGAGTGAAAAAACCGGATAATGATAAGAGGATTGATAGAAAAAGTTTTTTTTTCATAATGAAAGATTTTGTTCAAGATCGTTAATGATAAAGAAATCGTTGAATACCAAGTGATATCAATTTTCTTAAAAATTAAATTTTGGATCTTTGAAAAACCTGAAAGTCTCAATTTTCAAACATAACAAGTAGAATAAAGCTAAATTGTTTATGGGTCAAGTCCCAAATTCTGTGTAATAACAGAATTGGTTAAACTAGATAGCTCTGGCCATGAGAGGCCATCCAACCTGGGTGATTTTCCATTTGGATCGAGGCAGTCAATACGCCATCAGAGAATACCGCAGGTTATTGCTGAGTAATCATCTGATTGCCAGTATGTCCCGAAAAGAAGATTGTAGGTATATATCCACGTAGGGTCGTGCCATAGCCGTGGATGAGACCCCGCAATGCGCCTTTAGAACTCTATCTCATTTGGCAACATGAACCGGCTATAACTATGACCATTGACTGGCATGTAGGACGGGGGCACATCAAAATGAACCGATACTTCATTGCAAGGAACTGGGATCAGATGAATGGAAGACAGCGAGAGCCTATCGGCAGTTTTTTCCCTACTCAAACCGGATAATAAAACGGGTTGAGATTAAGGGACTGCATCCTGATACTATTACCTGTTTCGTATGGGTGACTTTGAACACAAGTACAAGTTCTCTACGATGCCTTTGGAGCCAAGTCGCCTCATACGTTCAGCTACTGGAGGTGACCAGGACCATATCATTGGTGGACATTCTTATCAAACGAATCAGACCGTAATGGAATATGACCCCGATTTATAATAAGGGGTGGTGACTTGAGCTCGATTCCAACCCTGACTGTACCACCATTTTAGTAGATTTAATTTTGTTTGATAGCCAGATTGTGAAAATCACCTGCAGCAATTGAAACATATCCACCATCAACAGGGACATTCTTGATTTGGCCAAATTCGCTGCGATCCCATCCCCACGCCGATATCATACCATTTTCATGTAGCGCAAGGCTATGAGTGTAACCAACTGCCAATTGTGTAAATCCACCGGTCATCGGGGTATCATCAAGTTCGCCGGACAAGTTCCAGCCCCAGGCGGCAATAGTTCCATCATCCCGCAAAGCCAGACTGTGCCTGGCACCGGCAGCAACTGCTGTAAAATCAATTTCCTGAGGAGTATCATTAACTGAGCCTCTTAAATCGTTTCCCCAAGCAACAATGGTACCATCTTCCCGCAATGCCAAGCTATGTGTCCTTCCGGCGGAGATGGATATGAAGCCGCTTCCTTTTGGCGCTTCCTGTACCTGAATATTTTGAAGCCTGTCATTAAAATCACCACCAACAACAGAAATGGTGCCATTTTCCCTTAAAGCAAGAATCGTATTAAAACCTGCGGATATCGCCACAATATCATTCGTTCGAAACCGCCCTCTTCCAAGCTTTTCTACATCCCAACCCCAGGTTTCAATGGTGCCATCGGCACGTAGGGCAACAGAGAAATCATGCCCTGCCGAGATAGCAACAAAGTCATTGCCTTCTGGTGTTTTACTGACCTGACCGCCGCTATCCCTACCCCAGGATACAATCGAACCGTCACTGCGCAAGGCGAGACTATGTCTGTTTCCAACACTTACATCCTGCCCTCCCGCTGAATTATAGCATGCCTGTCTTTATTGTTTCCATAAAATATTGTAAATAAGTTGCTTAAATGGTATTCAACGCTTGACTTTTACTTCAAAACATGC
>SLOU01000157.1 GCA_007132385.1 Balneolaceae bacterium
GCTATGGTTGATATCAATGGCAATGGATTACTCGATATTTATGTTTGTAAGTCAGGCAGTCTTCCTGAAGATCAAAGAAGAAATAAATTATTTATTAACAACGGGGATCTAACTTTTACTGAGCAAGCAAATCAATTTGGCATAGATGATACCGGCTATTGCACTCAGCCTGTTTTTTTTGATTTTAATGGCAATGGATTGCTCGACTTATTCATTGTAAATTATTCAACCAGAGCCTTTGTGGGGTTCGATGTAACAACCATCCGGGATGATCATGATCCTTTTACCGGCGACAAGCTCTACCGCAATAATGGAGACGGTACATTTACGGATATAAGCCGTGAAGCGGGTATTCTTCAAAACCCTATTGGATTTGGTCTAAGTGCCACTGTATCAGATCTGAATAACAATGGCCTGCCGGATATTTATGTCGCTAACGACTTTATAGAGAGAGATTATATGTATATCAACCAGGGTGATGGAACATTCCGGGATGAAGTTTTATCCCGGACCGATGTCATTTCCTACTTTTCCATGGGCTCCGATATCGCAGATATAAATAATAACGGTTATCCGGACATACTGGTTGTAGATATGCTCCCAACTGATTATTCCATTCAACGAGTTTTTAAAACCCCGAATTACAACATTTATGATCAGCTGATTGCTCACGACTATCACCGGAAGAATATGCGCAATATGCTACAGCTCAATAATGGGGATGGTACTTTTATGGAAGTAGGGCAACTGGCCGGACTTGCCAAATCTGACTGGAGTTGGTCTGCTCTAATTGCAGACTTAGATAACAGTGGAATGAAAGATATCTATATCACCAATGGCTTTCCACGTTTCTATACACACCTCGACTATCTGAACGACATACTCTGGGAGAAATTTCCGAATGAAGATTTACCTGATGACGAGCCTGAATTACTTTATGAACTTGTGCAAGAGATGGCTGAAGTTGAAATGCATAATTTTGCGTTCAGAAATTCCGGAGATATTGATTTCATCGAAACTACAGAAGAATGGGGTTTGAAAAAATATACAGTATCGGGTGGTGCTGCTTATGTAGATCTAAATAATGACGGTTCTCTGGACCTGGTGGTAAATAACCTGAATGAACCTCCATCTCTATTCAGAAACAGGTCGCGGGAATTAAATTCCAACAACTTCCTCAAAGTAGAACTTCAGGGTGAAAGATATAACACACTGGGAATCGGGTCCAAAGTTACCTTGACTACATCTGATGGTACGGTTCTGTTTCAGGAAGCATATCATTCAAGGGGTTATCAATCGAGTATCGATCCCGTCATGCATTTTGGGCTTGGCGAACATGAGACAGTTGAGTTGAATATAACCTGGCCGGATCAATCCCGGCAAGTGATTGAAAATGTATCAGCAAATCAAAAAGTAACTGTGAATCAATCGGATGCAACACCTGATGGATCTGATGAAGGGCACAATAATGAAAACCCTTACCTCCTGTTCCAGCTATTAAATCAACAGGCGCTGGGTTTCGACTTTTTCCATGAAAGCAGCTTTTTCCAGGACCGAGTGACATCCCCTTTTATGCCCCATACACTTTCTAATCTTGGACCCGCTTTAGCTATAGGCGATGTTAACAGAGATGGAATGCCCGATTTATTTGTAGGGGGTGGACAGGGCCAATCAGCAAAACTCTATCTTCAACAAACCGACGGTACATTTAATGAGGTAGATATACCCGATTTTGAAGAACACAGTGAGCATGAAGACATCGATGCACTTTTCTTTGATGCCAATGGCAACGGATTATTAGATCTATACGTTGTAAGTGGAGGTAATTTTGACCCGTTAAATGGGGAAATATACCAGGATCGGCTCTATTTCAACGATGGCTTTGGCAACTTTGAATATCAAGAAAATGCATTGCCTACTATGCATACCAGTGGTGGCAAGGTCACCGCACTCGATATTGATGGTGACGGACAAGCCGACTTGTTTGTAGGTGGTCGTGTAATTACAGGGCAATACCCATCCTCTCCAAGAAGTTACTTGCTTAGAAACGAGAATGGTGTATTTACAGATATTACGGAAGAACTGGCCCCGGATTTGCTGAATACCGGAATGATAACCGATGCTGCATGGGCTGATCTGGATGATGATGGTAATAGGGAGTTGATTCTTGCAGGCGAATGGATGCCGATTCGTATTTTCAAACAAAACAGTAATTTCGAATACACGGAAATTACTGAAGAAGCTGGATTGACTAAAACTTCCGGATGGTGGAATGCCATAGAAGTCATAGATTTAAACGGTGATGGAAAACTAGATATTATTGCGGGAAACCGGGGTTTAAATTCATTGTTCAGGGCAACACCTGAAAATCCGGCGATATTGTATAACGGTGATTTTAACGACAACGGTCTCCTCGATCCATTGATCACACACGTGATTGATGGAGTAAGATACCCCTTGCCAGACAGAGATCTTTTTCTCCAGCAACTGCCCAACTTTCAAAATCAGTTTCCCACCTATGAGTCTTATGCTGAAACCACTATTGACGATATCATAACTGAAGATCAGAAGTCAACTATTGATACATACCATGTACATACTTTTGCCTCTTCAATATTCAAAAATCAGGGTGACGGTACTTTTGTAAAGGAACCATTACCTCGATATGCTCAAACAGCCCCTGTTCATGACATCCTTGCAGCAGATTTTTATGACAATGATCTCCCAGATATTCTCATTGCAGGTAACAATTACGGAACCCGACCCGAAATGGGTCCAATGGCCGGGCAAGGTGCAATCCTAATGAATAATGGAAATTTTGATTTTGATTTCAGAAGTGCATCATCCAGTGGATTTTATGGTGACGGTGAAATCAGACGACTTGAAATTCTCCAATCTCAACTGGGTCCTTTAATTTTAGCCGGCAGATATGGAGATCCAATATTGGTATACAGATACATCTATGAACAATAAATTTGATAGGCTGATCAACGGATCGTATCACATGGGTTAAAAAATTTCAATTATTTTTTGAGTTCAGGTTTCAATTCAAATTTAAAAGCTCAAAAATTTAAAGAAAAAAATGTATATCCCAGTAACAGCTATTCATCACGATTACCAACGAGTTGCCTTAAATTTCCATCCCGGCTCAATTTTTTGCATTTCCTTCTGATCGTCTCGTTCTGTTAAACCACAATCCAAATAATTTTGATGTAAGAGTTTTACAGATTCCCGGTCAAGTTCCACACCTAATCCGGGGCCTTGGGGAACTTTCACAGATCCTTCCTCAAATTGCAACCTCCCTCCCTTTATCACCTCGTCGGATTGCCAGGGGTAATGGGTATCCAGGGCATAGGGGAGATGGGGTAATGCTGCTCCCAAATGAACCATGGCTGCCAATGATATACCAAGGTGGCTATTTGAGTGCATAGATAAATCTCGTCCGAATGTCTCACAAACGCGCGATAACTCCATCGAATTACGCAACCCTCCCCAAAAATGATGGTCACTGAGAATAATATCCTCTGAACCTGTAGATATACTCGAAGGTATATCCTCGAACGAAGTGGTACACATATTTGTAGCCAAAGGGATGGAAAGCTTTTTCCTGACTTTGGCCATGTTCTCTTGTCCCCTTACAGGGTCTTCAAGGTATTCCAGGGCATGTTCCATTTGTTTGCTATACTGAATAGCAGTCTCAACTTTCCATACAGCATTTGGATCAAAGCGCAATGGTATATCTGGGCCAAACGCTTCCCGCAATGCCAATACGGAGTCTACCTCTTTCTGTGGTTCAAATACCCCTCCTTTTAATTTAATAGACTGAAATCCAAACGCTTCACACATAGCATGTGCCTGACCCACGATACCTTCAGGGTCTAATGCTTGCTTCTGACGTGCAGCCGGCCATCCCTTAACGCCTTTTTCTTTTTTAAATTCCAGCTTTCCTCCTGCACCTTCATGTTTGTAGAACAGATAGGCCGCAAAGGGTACCCTGTCCCTCATTTTACCCCCCAATAAATCCACAACCGATCGTCCCACAGCTTTACCTATAATATCCAGACAGGCCACTTCAATCGCGCTGAAAACATGCACCAGCTTTCTCTGATCCCAAGGGGTCTCTCCTCTTTTTGATACGGATTCTTTTCCAAAATAATTATCAAGGGCTTGTCGAATGTTGTTTAAATGAAATACATCCTTGCCTTCTATCAGATCACCGGCCGATTCCAAGGCTGAATTGATTTCAACATTTCCGGGTATTTCACTTATACCGGAAATGTTGTCGTCTGTAATCAGTTCAATTATTGTACGAAGGGCATAAGGTGCATGCAGCCCGGCGGCATTCAAAAGTGGCGGATCGACTATTGCGATCGGAGTTATATGGATTTCGCGAATTTTAAGACCTGATAGATTCTGCATAGGATTTATTGGTTTGAAGTTTCATATCTTTTATTTTAGAAATCCCATCTGACAACAGCATTCAGATTTCTGCCCGGCATAGGGTTATCTCTCTCTTCAACGCGAGTAAGGTGATCCCTGTAACTGACATTAAGAATATTATCAGCTCTGACAGAAAAAGTAATACCCTGTCCTAATCGATATCCTGCATTAAAATTCAACAGGCTATATGCATCCGTAGATTCTTCAAAAGGGGCAACACGATCTTGTTTGCTAACGAGTCGCAATCCTGTACCTGCCCACCAGGTGTTGTTATCGTACCGTAA
>SLOU01000272.1 GCA_007132385.1 Balneolaceae bacterium
ATAAATAAACAAAGTGTATAGTACCAAAAATTAGAAACGCACATTATGAGGTGTGGAAAACGCAGGAGACTATGCCAAATCAAAAAATATTAATGTTAGAAGGAGATTGTTTTAAATTGATATTTGTGTTTAAATTTTTTAAAAATAAGTACTTTTGAATAGAATTTGATAGTAGGGCCGGCTTTCATTAGTAGAAAGCCGGATGGGAAGTGCAATGGTAATTATTGAATCAAAAAAATACTTAACTATATGAAGATGAATAAACATATCACAAGAACAACTGGAATTTTGCTTGCCATCATACTGGTCTCCGGATCTATTGCAATGGCTCAGCATGATCACATGCATGACGATCAACCGGTTCCGGAAGATCAATCCATCGGTGAGATCAACTTCAATGCAAACTGCAGCGAAGAGGTAAAAGAAGATTTTGACCGTGCGCTGGGCATGCTTCATCATATGATGTATGTGATCGCGCGCGACTCTTTCCAGCAGATTAAGGAAGCAGATCCGAATTGTGCGATGGCCTACTGGGGTATTGCCACCACGTTGTTTCAACCGATATGGGGAACCCGGCCGTCCGATGAAGACCTTCAATATGGCTGGGAGATGATCAACAAAGCGAAAGAACTCGCTGATTCCGGCCGGGAGCAGTTGCTGATTGAATCTACGGCCGGATTTTTCCGCGATCCTGACACCGGGGATTTCCGTACTCGCATAGATCGCTGGGTCTCGGGAGTTCAAGAGGCGTACGATAATCATCCCGATGATGAGGATATCGCAGCACTTTATGCGCTCACAAAAATGACGGAAGCACAGTTTGTTGATGATCGCGGACCGTTGTATGATGAGGCGGAGCGGATTCTTCGCCAGGTTTTTGAACAAAATTCAGAACATCCCGGAGCCATTCACTACACGATACACGCCACAGATGTTGACGGGCGCGCGGAGAATGCCCTCGACGTTGTGGAAGCCTATGCTGATATAGCACCGCATGTTCCACATGCCCTGCATATGCCGTCTCATATCTATGTACGCCTTGGCGACTGGCCGCAGGTGATCGAGTGGAACCGGCAGTCAGCCGATGCAGCTCTGAACCATCCGGTGAACGGTGCCGAATCGCACCACTATATTCACGCCATCGACTACATGGTATATGCTTACCTGCAACGAGGTGAAGATGAAAGAGCTGAAGAAGTATACAGGGATGCATTGACAAGGGACACGCATCAGGCGTCGTTTGTAAGTACATTCCATTTTGCAGCCATACCGGCGCGCCTTGCCGTTGAGCAGCAGGACTGGGACCGGGCACTTAATCTCGAACCGCGCACCCCCGACTATCTGCCATGGGATGCCTCGCCATGGGCCGAAGCGTTGACCTGGTATGCCCGCGGGTTGGGAGCTGTGCATACCGGTGACATGGAATCTGCCCGTCAGGCCGAACAGCGTATGGCCGATCTTCGTGATATTGCCGAAGAGAGGGGGGATGATAATATGATTGTATACATTGAAGCCGACCGTCATGTGCTAGCAGGCCGGATCGCCTTTGAAGAAGGGGATCATGAGAAAGCGGTTGAACTGACGCAAAAAGCTACCGAACTGGAAGGTTCGGTCGAGAAACATCCGGTAACACCTGGAGCGCTGCAACCGACCTATGAAGCTCTGGGAGATCTCTATATGGATCTGAACCAGCCTGATGAGGCTCTCGAGGCATACGAAGCATCCGATAATCTATGGCCGGGACGGCTGAATACATTGATGAATGCCGCGCTTGCAGCTAAAATGAACGGTGATTCGGGAAGTGCCCGGGTCTATTTTGCCAGGCTTCTCAATAGTGCCGCAGGACAGGATGTTGAGGCGTTAGGCAGGGTACAACAAATGGATTGAGCATTGTGAAGCTTTGCTTGAAAAAAATCCCGGAAAGCCTGAATGCGGTTTGAGGTAAGATCACAATTTCAGGACTGAGACTGCTTATACCAAACCAGGGAATAGATCAAGATATTTATGAGGATAACACCTGCACCAAGCCAGATCTGGATCTCCCTTGTAAGGCCTTCCGGGTATATAATCGGCAGAAAATAGTGCTCGATAAAACCACCTGAATAACCGGCCTCTCCGGCAGCCCGTCTCAGGCTGTTTTCGAGTGGTGTAAGCGGACAAATCCATCCCATGGTAATCACCATGGCCGCCCAGAAAGCCGATAGCAGATGAGGGTAGATCACCCACCACCACTTGAAAACCAGAACAGCTCCGATGACAGCAAACACAATGAAAAGGAAGTGGATGAATACAACGATATCTGCAAGAATACTGAATATCATAGGTTTTTTATGAGGAATACAGTTTACGGAGTGGATTCGTTGATCGCTATCAGTTTGAAATTATGAATAGTATTCATAAAATGTTAAGGTTGTTAAAGGCTTGTCATCCAATCAATGACAAGAAAAAGCTTGAGAATGATAGAACTTGATCATTTTTTTAGCTTATAATAGTGGAAATTGGTTATGTGAAGCAGCCTAAGTATTCCAAAAATTAATAATTGAACCAAAATTGGCAATTAAAACCGGGAATAACGCTGTTTATTAATCCCGCAGGAGTGTTTACTCCAGTCCAGGATTATAAAACAGGTAATCACAATATACTTTCGATTATGGCTGATAAATCCACCATGAAAAAAGCGTATGAACGCAATCAAAAAGCAGTTAAACTCCGTCCGGAAATCGGAAAGAGCACAGCCATTACCAAAATACGTTTGTTTGATGGTACGACCTGTGAGGTGGAACACAAACATTGGAAATTCAACGTAGATATTGGAAAATCCGAAGGAGGCAACGATGCCGGACCCGGCCCGGGTATCCTCGAACGTGGCGCTCTTGGGAGTTGTCTTGCCATAGCGTATTCTCAGCAGGCTGCAATAATGGGAATTCCAGTTTCCAAAATTGAAATCGATGTGGAGTCGGATTTTGATGCGCGCGGGATGCTGGGGATTGATGATCTTCCACCGGGTTTCAAAGAGCTCAGGTATAAAGTGTATATCGAAAGTCCGGCAACCGAAGAGGAGATTATGAAAATAATTGAAAAAGCTGACCGGCATAGTCCTGTTTTGGATGATTTCAAAAGGGCTATACCGGTAAAGAGATTCGTAGAAATAGTCAAAACACAGTCCTGAATTATGGAACCACGACTACAACGCCGTGTGCAACGTTACGGGTGGGATAAAGCCGCTGAATATTACGAAGCATCCTGGAAAGAACAATTAAAACCGGCTCATGATAAGCTGCTTGAAATGGCAGAGCTCAGGCCGGGTGAAAAAATTATGGAAACATCCTGTGGTACCGGGTTGATTACGTTCCGTGCTGCTAGACAAATTGAATCTGGCGGAGAACTTACTGCCACGGATATTTCCGGCACGATGATCGACCTTGCAAAAGAGCGTGCAGGCAGTCAAAATATCAATCATGTGCATTTTATTAGAATGGATGCAGAAGATCTCGATATAGAGGACGACAGGTTCGATGCTGCACTTTGTGGGCTCGGGCTGATGTATTTTCCATATCCGGTAAAAGCTTTGCAGGAAATGCACCGGGTACTTAAGCCTGGTGGTAGAGCAGCCATTGCCATTTGGGGGGAAAGGAAGAAGTGTGGCTGGGCTGATATTTTTCCGATTGTTGATAGGCGTGTAGCCTCCGAAGTCTGCCCGATGTTTTTTCAGCAGGGAACCGGTAACTCTCTTGAATTATCCATGGAAGAAGCCGGATTTTCCGACATAGAAACAGAGCGTTTGTCTGTTAAACTTTACTATCCGTCGGATGAAGTAGCTGTCATGGCCGCCTTTGCCGGTGGGCCGGTTGCACTTGCTTACCGTAAATTTGATGAAGAGACCAAAGAGGGAGTTCACGAGGAATACCTGGAATCTATTTCCGGTTTCCGGATAAACGGCGGATATGAGATTCCCGGGGAATTTGTGGTTACCAAAGGGGTAAAACCGATTTACTGAGCGGCTATCAGAAAAAAAGATCAAGCTGATTCATGCATGGATCGTCTCGGAGATTGAAGCAATTGCATAAAATTGAGAGAGAGCTAGTTAAAATTTAAACTTTTCAACTTTTCGAAGAGCATGAAAGAGTACGTATGGCTCAGCAGTCGCGACTTATCCACAGTTTTTTGATTGAATTTCTCATCTTTTTTAGCTTTAAATAATAAAGGTGGTAGTTTTTTTCAAGTAAGTTTCTACAGCTACGCAACTAAAAACATAATCTGAAAGTGTATAAACCTTATTAAAAAAGAAATAAAGTATTATGAGCTCTAAATTTGCATTAAGTTCAACGGTTGTAATTTTTTTGTTCATGGCTTCACTATTGACATTTGGCTGTGGAGGCGATGATGTAACCGGCCCTGCAGATGATCACGGAGTCGTGGAAGTTGTCATTGAACCCCGGGAAGCTGAAATTGATGTCGGAAATTATCAGGAATTTGAAGCATTATTAAAAGATGCTCAGGGGAATACGGTTGATCCGTCGGAGCTTGATGGGTTTGACATTGATTGGGAGTGGTGGTCCACTGACACTAATGTTTTCACCGTAGAACAGGATGGTTCAGCAGGTATCGGGGCCGGGGAGTCTTCGGGTGAAGCATTTTGCATCATAGAAGTCACCATCACAGAGGGCAATTCAAATTTTAACGGACGCGACACCACTATTGTCTTTGTATTTTGAGATACCCGGCTCATTAACCCGGTGATCTTACGAGATGGGAGTTTAACGCAGTCCATACACTACCCTGCGAAGAACTTGCATGAAAAGCAATTTGAACAGATCATTAAACATATGTAGGAAAAGGGAGAAAAGTTGAAAATGATTCTGGAAAATTAAGCTGAGTTGTGTTATATGGCATGCTTTCCATTCCAGACCCTTATCAAATCTGTCTGGATATCAGGAGAGATTTAGGTTGAATAGTAATTTAACCGTTATAAAATAGTACCATGAATGATAAACTTCATATCAGGCTTTTCGGCGGATTTGAGGTTTGTTACGGGAAGAAATCTCTACCTTTCATGCACTCGATGCGAATGTGTTCTTTACTTGTGTACCTTGTCCTGAACAGGCAAAAGCAGCAGACCCGGCAGTATCTTTCCTTTTGCTTCTGGCCTGATACGACCGAGAAACAAGCCCGTACCAATCTTCGCCAGCTTATCCACAAACTGCGTAAAACGATTCCAAATGCTGACGCTTTTCTTGAAATTGACAAACACACCATCCGGTGGAACCCCGACAGCCACTTTTCACTGGATATTGCCAGCTTTGAAAAATTAATCGATCAGTCAAATACCGCCGCTTTAAATAACGATGATGCAGGAATGGCGGATTTTCTTGAAAAAGCTGTGGAACACTACGGCGGTGATCTATTTCCGGAGTGTTATGATTCCTGGATTGAACCGATACGGAAAAATCTGAAAGCCAGCTTTATGAAAGCTCTCAATACCCTGATTGATTATTTCGAGAACAAAAGGAAATACTCAAAAGCGATATCCTATGCCGGCCGGCTCCTAAATTGCGACAATCTGGACGAGCATACATACAGGGTACTCATGAAGCTTCACGCACAAAACAACGATCGCACTCACCTGGCCGATATTTATCAGGAATGTGAAGATTTATTGTGTAAAGAACTTGGTATAGAGCCTTCAGAGGAAACCCGTTTGCTGTATGACCGGCTGATGAACGACCCGGCTCCTGGGAATAAGAACGGCAAAGATAACAGAACCCGCAAATTGCAGACCGACTGGCCTTTGGTAGGCCGTCAGCCCGAGTGGGAATCCCTGTTAAATGTCTGGAAGAGTGTTTTGAAGGGAGAATGCCGGTTTGTGTCCATTTCCGGTGATCCGGGAATCGGTAAATCACGACTTGGGTGGGAGCTGCTGGAAACATTGCGGCGACAGGGGTATACCACGGCTTATACCCGCTGTTACGAGACAGCCGCCACATTGAGTTACAGCCCGGTTACCGATTGGCTGCGTGATGACTCAATTCGTGCCGAGCTGGGCAAACTGAATCCTGTATGGCTGAAAGAAACAGCCCGCCTGCTACCCCAATTGCTAATCGAATATCCGGATCTTCCCAAACCCGATCCGTTAACTGAAAACTGGCAGCGTATTCAATTTTTTGAGAGTTTGACAAATGCATTTCTTATCAATAAAAAGGCAACATTACTTTTTTTGGATGATCTTCAATGGTGTGACCGTGAAACTCTCGAATGGCTGGGATACCTGTATCACTCCGGCTGTGCAAATAATCTGCTTGTATTGGGGGCTCTGCGGCCGGTTGAAGGTGCTGATAATTTGCCCCTGCAGAATCTCTTGACAGATCTTCGGAATAACAGTAAAATCGATGAAATCCACCTGGGGAGGTTAAATCCGGATGAATCGGTAAAACTGGCTAACCGGGTTTCCGGAAAGATGGAAAACGTTCATCCTGACATTTACGGTGAGAGTGAAGGCAACCCGCTGTTTGTGGTTGAAATTGTCAGACAAAGCCATTTCAGAGACAGAAAAAGTAATTCAACTGAGCCGGATTCAGGCACGGCTTCAGATCGACTAATACAAGATGAATTCTCACCGGTTCCGCCCAGGGTTCACGAAGTTATATCCGGTCGTTTTAAACAACTCAGCGAAAAGAGCCGGGAGTTATTATGGCTGATGGCGGCAATCGGGCGGGAATTCAGTTTCAGGTTGCTGGCCGAAGCCTCCGGGTGGGAGACAGGAGATGTTATCGAATCGATGGAAGAGCTTCAGAACCATCAAATTATCCGGGAGTTGCCTTCAGGAGCGTATGATTTCACTCACGACAAGCTTCGTGAAGTGGCTTATTTCAATATCAGTGGCGCACGCAAACGATGGTTTCACCGGCAAATTGCCGGAGCGATTGAGGCGGTTAATCCCGGTAAAACGGATATGTACAACCGACTGGCATATCATTATGACCGGGGAGAAGAATTCACAAAAGCCATAAACTATTACCGGTACGCAGCTTCTCACGCACGTCAGATGCTTGCCAACCGGGAAGCCCTGCATTATTCTGACCGGGCTCTTGATTTACTTGATGATATGCCCGAGAAAACCCGGGGAAACGAAATTGAACGATCTATACTGATTGGAAATCTCATCTCGTTAGTTCACCTGCACACATACAGTTCGAGTGATATTCCCAACATATGCAACCGGATACGACATCTGAGTAATAAAATGGGCCAATCCACCCCTGTTCCGGTATTGCGGACACTTGCCATTTCAAACCTGACGACAGGAAACCTGGAGGCCGCCAATGAAATTGGCAGGGAAATTCTAAATCAGGCCAAAAAAACAGGCAATGACATCGAATTGGTTGAGGCATGCTATGTATTGGGTACAACCCTGGAAAAACAGGGGAAATTTTCAGCAGCTGACAAGCATATGGATGCCGTTCAGGTTCACAACAATCCGGATCAGCAGCGGGAACATATCCGACAGTACGGCCAGGATCCTTTTGCTATCTGTAAAGCTCGGAGGGCATTCTTGCAATGGAAACTGGGGGAAAAAGAGTTGTCAAACCGTCTTTTGGAAGAAGCACATAGAGATGTTGTTGAACTTGACCATCCATTTAGTCTGAATTATGTAAAAACCATTTTGGTATGGATACATATTTTGAAAGAAGAACTGAAAACTGCTCAAAACGTCGCAGAAGAGATTATTCGCTCAACATCCCGATATGGATTCAGTTTATGGAGCGCGTATGCAAAAATTTTTTTAGGATCCGCGTTTAGCAAACAGAATAACATAACCGGTGGAATTTCATTAACGAGAGAGGGTTTGTCGATCATGGAAAATAATAACTTTGCCATCGACCGCCCATACCTCAACAGTTTACTGGCAGAAGCACTGGTGAAAGTCAATAACTATGATGATGCGCTTTCCATCATGGATGAATCCCTTGAAAGAATACATAAGACAGGGCAGCGCTCAATGGAAGCGGAAGTGCACAGGATCTATGGAGAGATTTGTCTGCAGATGAATCCACCCGGTATTGACCAGGCAAAGAAGAGATTTCAAATCGCAATTGAAGTAGCCCGAAAACAAAAAGCTGCCGGTTTGGAACAGCGGGCGCTCAAAAGCCTGAAAAAAGTTCAATTTTAAAAATGTATCAAGCTTAAACCTTCAAGGTTTCTTCGAAAAAAAGTGCTTCCATTGGGAGACTCACATTCCAGAATATCCTCTCAAATTACGATGAAATAACGGTTGATAAGTATAATTACAGTGAACCATCCTAGAATAAACCTGAGGAGGAATCCATGCCAACTAGTTTAGAAAAAATAACAACAAATGATACAACGTCGAAACTCCTGGATACCGTGGATGAAATACGCCCGGTGATAGAGTCCAATGCACCTGTGGCTGAAGCCAAACGCAGGCTTCCAATGGAAATTTATAACGCCATGAAAGAAGCGGGGCTTTTTGGAATGCTGGCACCAGAGGCTTATGGCGGATACGAACTGCCTATCACAGAAGTGATGCAAGTATGGGAAAAAGTGTCGCGCATTGACTCCGCAGCAGGATGGAATCTCGCGCAGAACCAGGGACAAGCATGCTTTATAGCCTGGCTTTCTGATGAAGGGGCCCGGGAACTGATGGGTGATGGCCCTGCAACCGTAGCCGCCGGATTTTTCCCACCGGGCACAGCAAAACGTGTTGATGGCGGATGGGAAGTGACTGCACGCGTGCCGTTTGCAAGCGGCTGTCACAACACACAATGGATCTGGCTGCCGGCTCTCAAAACGGAAAACGGGGATCCTGTTATGGATTCCGAATCCGGAGAGCCCATTGTCTATGGCTTTTTTGTACCGCAGGAAGAGGTTCGAATTTATGATACCTGGAACACGGTGGGAATGCGGGGAACCGGATCTGCCGATGCTGCCGTTTCAGATATCTTTGTGCCCGATCGCAGGGCTATGAGGATGGGGCCGCTGCAAAACCCTGCATCCGGTTTCGAAGGGCCGCTATACCGTATGTTTCCTTTAAACACTGTGTTGGGGGAAACCATTGTTTCGCTTGGTGCAGCAGGGGCGGCAATTGACGCCATTCTTGAACTTGTGAAAACCAAAACACCCGCTTTTACAGAAACAGCGTTACGAGATCAACCGGTTGTACAGCATGCTATTGGCCGTGCGGCGGCAAAGGTCAATGCCGGACGTGATACACTGTACGCTGCCGCCGAAGAAGCTTATAATGAACTGGAAGCCAGCGGAGAAGGGTTATCGTGGGATGCCAAGCTACGATTACAGCTTGCCATCAACTTTACAGTCGGGGCTTGCACCGAGGCCGTGCAGCTTGTCCATCAAACAGCCGGGTCGTCAGCCATCCGTCAGGAATATCCGTTTGAACGCCTGTTCCGGGATGTTCACACCCTTACGCAGCACGCCTCAAAAAACAATTCGCGCCACGTGACTACCGGACGATTGCTTTTTGGCCTTGATAACGATTGGACGGCGCTGGATTTTTAATCCGCAATTCGTTTCACGAGAATCACTATGCACGAAGCTCACAAATATTTTTTTGTGATTATTATTCTATTGATAACAGTGATTTGTAAGAGAAATGAAAGCTTCCAAGAAATGAAAGTGTGTAAAGGCTGCAATGTTTTAGGAGGACACAATGAAAGCACCGAACATCGAAGGGATAAGCGCATGCACTACACTCTCCAACGGCGTACAGATGCCGTGGCTTGGTCTCGGAACGGCCGGCCGGTGGACCCCGCATGCGAAGAGCTCGAAACAAGCGGCTGAACTGGGGTCGAGCAAGGGGGTGGCGAAAGCGGTAAGCGTTGCGCTCGAAATCGGGTATCGACATATCGACACCGCCGCCTTCTACGGCAATGAAGAGGCCGTCGGGCTCGGGATCTCAGATCACCCGGTGGATCGCGAAAAGGTGTTTATCACGACCAAGGTGTGGAACGATGATATAGCCGCCGGCCCCAAAGCAACCCGGGCTTCCATCGAGGCTTCGCTCAGACGCCTGAATGTTGAAGCCGTTGATCTGTTGCTCCTGCACTGGCCGGTACCCGGCTACCGGGAAGCATGGCGGGTACTGGAAGAAGCTTACTCGCAAGGCAAGGCCAGAGCGGTAGGAGTCTCCAACTTTCTGGTTCATCAACTCGAGGATCTTCTCTCGCAGGCAGAGATTGCACCAATGGTCAACCAGGTTGAGTTCCATCCCTACCTCATACAGCCGGATCTTCTGCGGTTCTGCCAGATCCATCAGATCCAGCACCAGGGCTGGTCACCGCTGATGGTTGGCAGAGTCGGCGAAGTATCCGAGATTGTGCGCATAGCTGAGGTGTATGGGAAAACTCCGTTTCAGGTTGCAATCCGGTGGGCTCTGCAGCACGGAAGCGTAACGATCCCCAAGTCAGTAAATCCGGAACGCATCGCGGAAAATGCCGATGTGTTCTCCTTCGAACTCACCTTGAATGAGATGCAGGCAATCGATCGTCTCGACCGCGATAAAAGGATCGGCCCGGACCCCGAACTCTTTCCGGCCAAATGGGCTTGAGCCACAGCCGACTTCGTAATGGGGGATGCCCTCGTGAGCGGAATGGCGACCCTGAACTGGCCCGATCCCGAAACCAACCGCACCGCGGATCGTCTACGTTTTTATTATACGGATACCGTGCTGAACAGCCTGTTGAAAAACAGGTCACTGAATTTTGATGGTTGAAATTTGTACCTGCTCGACTACATTATCATTATATTATTGCGACAGGCAATTGGGGACCGGGAGAGGATTACGACAAAACAATAGTCTTTGTAAACGATAACTTATATGATACTTGCCTTATGGACAGTTTCTACGATTTTATCAAAGAACATCCACCCGTAAAACGCCTTCAGGTGAATGACCTGCTTCTTGCCGAATATCAATGCCCGCTGAGTCAATACAGATATGACATCTGGTCGCATCACAACTACTTTATCTATGTGATCAGTGGCAAGAAAAAGTGGTTTACGCGAAACCAGGAGTGCCTTGTGGAGCCGGGCGATTGCCTGTTCGTCAGGAAAGGCGCTCATTCAGTGTATCAGTATTTTGACGATGAATTTTGTGCTGTAGTCTTGTTTGTACCGGATTCCTTTATACGGTCGGTTCTCAAGGAGAACCGCATCAAGCCCGGAAATCCGGATGATTTTACCGGTGATGAAACCCTGTTTATGATTGAAGCTGAAAAAGAGCTAAAAGCCTATTTTCATTCTTTTCTGGCCTATCTCAATTCTTCTGATAATCCTGTTAAATCATTGATGGAACTTAAGTTCAGAGAGTTGATCATCATCACCGCCACGAGATCGGGTGATGAAAAACTGACTGGATATTTATCAGGCCTGTGCAATACGTCAAAACCTTCTGTCAGAGACGTAATGGAAGATAATTTTAATTATCCGATGAATCTGCAAGAATATGCCCGTTTGAGTGGACGAAGCCTTTCTGCATTCAGAAGAGATTTCAAAAAAATATTTAACACAACCCCGGGACGCTGGCTGACAAATAAACGGCTTGAATTTGCCAAATACCTTCTCGAAAGTACCGATATGTCAGTTTCTGAAACTGTGTATGAATCCGGATTTAAAAATAACTCTCATTTTAACCGGGTTTTCAGGGAAACGTACGGTATGACACCTCTTGAATGTAGTAAAAAAAGTGTGCAGCAACTAAAACATAAGCCTCGGCACGCAAGATATTAAAAACCTTCGGGATGATCATTTTCCAGGTAAATGTCTTTACTGTAATTGATTGATCATCCTGATATTCAGGTTAATTAGCTTCTGAGTACAAATGTTGACTTTTTAAGAAAAGTTTGGGGTTCGGTAACTTGATATTTTTGATCGTGAAGGGATGAATGGAAATTGGTTCATATCTTATCTCCATTCATTCAAGACCAAAAATCTAAATCAAAAAAAAGAGGCTCATTATGTTTATAGCCATTGAACATGAAATTCACGATCCTGAAAAGTTTCAGAAATGTGCAGAAGAAGTTTTTCCTTTGCCTGATGATCTACATGTGCATCAGTTTTTTCCAGCACCTGATTTAAGCAGAGCGGTTTGTCTGTACGAAGCACCGTCAGTTAACAGGCTCAGTAGTTATATTGATACAAAACTCAATGAAGCAAGTGTACAGCGATACTTTCCTGTACTTACGGAACAGGCCATCGGTCTGCCCGAGACAGTAATATCCTGAATCTGCCGGAGTCAAAAACCCGGCAGACCGGCCATGTAAACCAATCCCAGAACTATCATGAATAAACAGCAATTTACCGGTATAACCGAGCAACAGAGAAAAACATGGTCATCCGGCGATTTTAATCAGATTGCCCGCCAGAATTGGGTAATAGGGGAAGCACTTTGTGCCGCTGCTGATCCGCGTCCCGGACAACGCGTACTGGATGTGGCTTGCGGCAGCGGTACTGCAGCCCTTGTTGCAGAGCGCCGTTACTGCGATGTTACTGGCCTCGACTATGTGCCGGAGCTGATTGAGCGGGCACAAAGAAGAGCCGAAGCCAATGGACAAAAGGTGGATTTTATCGTGGGAGATGCCCAGGAAATGCCTTTTCCGGACAACAGTTTTGATCTGATTTTGTCGGTCTATGGTGTACAGTTTGCCCCCGACCAGCAGAAAGCTGCCGGCGAGATGCTTCGCGTGTGCAGGCCCGGAGGCACAATTGCATTGGCCGGCCCGGTACCTTACGGTTGGAGCGGAGACTTTTTCGCAACTCACGCCAAATACAATCCACCTCCTCCTGGAACACCATCTCCTTTACGATGGGGCACAGAGGAAGGAGTCAAGGAACTTCTTGGGGAAAAATGCTCAATCATTGACCTTTCGGAACAAATTGCAGTGCAATATTATCACTCTACGGATCACGCCGTAGAGGTATTCAGGCGCTGGTTCGGCCCCACCATCCGCACTTGCGAAAAGCTTTCTGAGAAAGAGCAAAAAAACGTTCTAAATGAACTGAAAACTGTTTTTGAACACTATAACTACAGCGATGACGGTACTGCCCTGGTAGAAAACAAGTATCTCCATATCATAGCAAGGGTTAAATAAAATTAACATAAATATCTTTACACACCTTTTTTTGATGTTTCAGCGTGAAAAAACTTCACGTGAAAGGAGTAAAACTGACGTCTTTATTCAGCATATTTGAAGAACATCGGCTATATTCGGCACTATCATATTATATCCTTAAATGATGGAATAAATCATCAGCCGGGTGAAGATTTGTTATTGCCGGAGAAAGTACCCGTTTATTTTGGGCAGCCGGTGTAATTATTACCAAACGAAAACTATCCACAACCTATGAATTTTAACATTCAGCTTTGCCTCTTCCGAGAATTGTTTTTAGCCATAGCAATCATCCCTTTTTTAATTGTCCATCCCCTGATTGCTCAGAATAGCGATATTATAACTGATGGTGCAGAATTGACACTGATTTCAGATCGGTTTTCATTCACTGAAGGCCCTGCCACTGATAAGGACGGAAATGTCTATTTTACGGATCAGCCCAATGATCATATCTGGAAATACAGCGTTGACGGAGAGCTTACATTGTTTATGGATGAAACCGGGCGCTCCAACGGTATGTATTTTGATTATGACGGAAACCTGTTGACCTGTGCCGATCTGAACGGCGAAATCTGGAGCATTTCCCCCGATAAGGAAGTCACAGTACTCGTAAATGAGTTTAACGGCAAACAATTAAACGGTCCAAATGATCTCTGGGTGGATCCAAAAGGTGGCGTCTATTTCACTGATCCCTACTACCAGCGGGATTACTGGGAAAGAACTGAAAAAGAGATTGAGGAGGAACGGGTTTATTATCTTACCCCCGATCATCAGGAGATTCTTATCGTTGAAAATGAATTCGTGAAACCAAACGGAATTATCGGCACACCTGACGGTAACACGCTCTATGTTGCAGATATTGGCGACAGTAAAACCTACTCATATACGATTAATGAAGATGGGACTCTTTCCGATAAACAGCTTTTTGCAGAAATGGGATCCGACGGGATGACGATCGACGATCAAGGAAATGTATATCTGACCGGTAGAGGAGTAACCGTCTTTAACAAAGAAGGCGAGCAAATTGAGCATATCCCCGTTCCTCAGGGCTGGACCGGGAATATCACGTTTATCAGCCCGGATCGGCGCACTCTTTTCATCACAGCCAGTAATTCAGTCTACACGCTGGAAATGAACGTACAGGGCAGATAAGATTATCATTCTGGCCGGCTTTATGAGTCCAAATGACAGTCTCAATACTTAGATCTGCTTAAACTGATCACGATTTCATAAACTCATTACGGGTATATAATAAAAAGTGTTTGTAAGAAAACTCATAATGTCATGAGAAAATGTAAAGGTCTAGGCGCGCGAAGCCCACAAAAGCGCTGTTTACTACGTGTAAATGAATATTTTTGGGCGAATGGAACACAGAGATTGACGTATTCTTAGAGTTGCTAAATAGAAACCCAATGGTACTTTTATGAAAGATCTCAAATTTATCGCCCAGCAACTGAGAAAACCCTCCGGTGATTTTACAGGCACTATCGCCGAAAAGATGGACGTAGCCAACCGACCGCTTTATGAGCTGATGTTACATTCCATAACATTCAGGGATCACGATTCCATCCTGGAGATCGGCTTTGGAAGTGGCACCCATTTTCCTGATCTGCTGACCAGGGCAAATGGCCTGGAAATTAGCGGCATTGATTATTCACCGGAGATGACAGAACTGGCCAAAAAAAACAACAAAGAACTTGTTGAATCCGGGCAACTAACACTATTAAAGGGCAACAGCAGCCAGCTCCCATTTGAAGACAGTTCATTTAATACCGTGTTATGTAATATGGTGGTCTATTTCTGGGATGATCCGTCTGAACACCTTGACGAAATCATTCGGGTACTCAAACCCGGCGGGATGTTTTATACCGGCATGAGAACCCGCGAAAGCATGTTGAAATTTCCATTTACAAAGTTTGGCTTTAATCTGTATAGCACAGACGATTGGAAATCTGCCCTTCAATCACATGGGTATAAAGTGGTTGGAGACCACAGGAAAAATGACCCTGTATTTGATGATGACGGAGACCAGGTTCAGCTTGAATCGGTCTGTATTGCAGCAGAAAAGCAATATGAACAGATCAAAAAGCATATGAAGGAAGAGGGAGAAAATCTGAAGATGAATCTGGAAAAATGAGCTGGATTGTGTTTTATGGCACTGTTTTCCATTCCAGGCTCTTATCAAATCTGTCGAATACCGCAGCTATACATAACAATGATGAACGAATGGCGGATTACCTGTTTCACTCCGGCTGCCATTCCTGTTATTTGCTTACAACACCTGAGAAGCAGCGGGCAAATTCTCATTATCAACGCTATGGGTTCCGTTTTACCTTAAATTTTTGCCAATGTTTAAATTAAATACAGATGTATGGAACCTGTGCAAATAGAAATAGAACGTCATTACGAGCGGGAAAAGCTCTTGAACGCCATTCTTGACGCACTCCGTAATTTACAGGAACAGCACTTTGTGGTTGTGCAGACTGTTACCACGCTGAAAGAGGGAAAATAAGTGATGCAATGAGAGTGGTTTTTCGGCTTATAATAAAAAAGAGTTGAACAAACATTAAATGAACACATACACATTACAGTTTGCAGTGAAAATATTGTGCTGAAAGTAATTCTGGGGTTTGTGATTGCTGTTAGTACTGTCACCATACTTTTATGCACCTTTTCAAACAATGAGTAAGTGATATATAAAAAAGAGAAAAACAATGAGCCAAAACTTCCAAAAAGTGAGTTCTCAAACTGTAAAAGACGAAAAAGCAGAAGTATTTAAAGATTCACTTCGCGGTGAGTTGATCCAGCCTGGTGCACCAGATTATGACGATGCCCGAACCATTTACAATGCAATGATTGATAAACACCCTGCACTGATAGTTAAATGTGAAAATACCGGAGATGTTATATCGGCCCATTAACTTTGCACGGGAAAACAGCCTGGAGGTCTCTATTCGTAGCGGCGGCCACAATGGCCCAGGCATGGCGCTGGTAGATGACGGACTTGTAATTGATCTGTCAAACATGAAGGGGATTCGGATTGAACCCAAAAACAGAACAGCCCGAGGATGTGTATGCATTTTACTTGACGGCCGAAGTTCCTGCCGCAGAACCCTTTCCAAAAGAGATTCACGGAGAAAAAGTATGCGGTTTACTCTGGTGTTATACCGGGCCCCAAGATCAGTTTGAAAACTATATTCAACAAGCGCGTGATGTTGCCGAGCCGCTGTTCGAATTCACGCCCGAAATGCCTTATCCCATGTTACAAAGCATATTCGACGACAAATATCCGCCAGGCTATCAGTGGTACTGGAAGGGAGACTTTGTGAAGGAAATCACAGATGAAGCCGTTGAGGTGCACAAGCAGTTTGCCAAGGTGCCGACAACCAAATCAACCATGCATCTCTATCCGGTAGATAGTGCAGTACACAATACTGATAAAGATGAAACCGCCTGGGAGAAACGGGATGCGAATTGGTCAATGGTCATAGCCGGTGTAGACCCGGATCCGGATAATGTTGAGAAAATCAAAAAATGGGGACGGGACTACTGGAAAGCCCTGCATCCGTATTCCCTTGGCGGA
>SLOU01000167.1 GCA_007132385.1 Balneolaceae bacterium
GTATGAGTTTATGGATGCCGCGATGAATACTCTGATTACCACCGATGGACGGGTCATTCCTGTTTTGACTGCAATTGGAAACCACGAGGTGCGGGGGGCTGTATACGACAGAGATCCGAACCATGAATCGAGGGAAGGATTACCACCATACAGGCAAGACGATGAATCACGTGAACTTATGGCACCTTATTATTATAATCTTCTTGCCTTTCCGGGTCAGCCGGGATACGGGGTATTAGACTTCGGTAATTATATGAGCATTATTTTATTAGATACCGATCACACCAATCCGGTAGATGGAAAGCAAACCGAATGGCTTAATGAAATTCTAGCTGATAGACAGCGTGTACCACATTTGTTCCCGATATATCATGTTCCGGCCTGGCCTTCCGTTCGTAATCCGGAAGGAAGCAGGCATATTAAGATTCGCGAGAATTGGGTACCCCTTTTTGAAGAAAATGGAGTAAGGGTGGTTTTTGAAAATCATGATCATGTCTACAAACGAACATATCCTTTATATCAAGGTGAAATCAGTGAGAATGGTATTGTGTATATCGGCGATGGAGCCTGGGGAGTGGGTACAAGACAGGTTGGAGGTAGTCAAAATCCAGAAGATGGTTGGCAATATCACGGTAATAATCCCTGGTACCTGAAGAGGGCATCCTCTGAACGACATTTTATCTTAGGTACTATCCACGGTACGCATCGACATTTTCTCATGGTTAATGAGGAAGGAAAAGTAATAGATGAGTACCCGAGAACAACACATATAGATCTTGCCCCCGTGCGCCTTGCAGAACCATGGAGGCCGGAAAATAGTAACTAATAGTATGAATTTTTTCTAAATATTAGCAGTAACTCAGTAGTGATCTTTTCAAAACCCAATTTTAAAAGATCACTACTGTACTGCGGCATAGAGTACATCAAAAAGGCATAAAATAAACCGAAGTTATTCTAATAATGAAATCATTAACCGATCATCCTGTCATAAAACTGCGTACTGATTTGTTTCTGTTGTGTTTTTTGGTGCTCTGTGCCTCTGTTTCAGTGTCTCAAGCCCAATCAGAGGACTTTTCGGAAACACTAAAAGCAGGTGAAGGAAGTTAGTTAATTGGTTATATTACAATGAATATGAAAATAAGAATTTTATACTTTTCGGTAACTCTTGTATCAATATTGCTTTTTGTAATTTCGTGTGAAAGAAAGACTGCCACTGAAAACCGGGAAGTATTGTAGCTAGGTGCATGGATGGTTATAGTCAAGTTAGTGACATATCTATCCGGACATGATTTTGTAGCTAGATTTGCCGGTTATGGTCACAATCTTGCATAAAGGAAAGACGGCTCTATTGTTGCCTGGGATTTGAGTTCTCACATACATAAATATATGTAAGCATGTTTACAGTTATCAATAAAACAACCATTCGAACCTGGGGTATATATCAAAATTTACAATGGGTATTTATACTATTGTTTATAGCAAAGTTATCATTTGTTCCAGGTAATCAGGATAATGCTATCGCTCCCTGGACTGAAAATCCTCAATACTGGCAATATAAGGGGGAGCCGGTGTTATTATTGGGAGGATCAGATCATGATAATCTCTTCAACCACCCTGATACCGGACCGGATGGCCTGGAAGCTCATTTGGACGTATTGGCGAGCAATAACGGAAATTATGTAAGAAATACAATGTCGAGCAGGGATGAAAACAATCCCTGGCCTTATGAAAAAAACGAGAATAATCTGTACGATCTTTCCAAATGGAATGAAGAATACTGGCAACGTTTTGATAATTTTCTTCAGATGACATCCGAACGTGACATTATTGTTCAAATCGAGTTTTGGGACGGTCATGATATTCAAAACCGGAATGGTGGAGACGCCGCAATTGAGCGATGGAATGCCCATCCACTTAATCCCAAAAACAATATCAACTATACAGCTGATGAGACGAGTTTACCGGATCTATGGGATCGTGGGTACCTGGAGGAGACACATCCGGCTCTCAGGACTATTCCGGCAGAAAATAATGATCAAATCGTGCTTATGTATCAAAGGCATTTTATCAATGAGGTGATGAACCGTACTTTAAAATATGATCATGTTCTTTATACGATACAAAACGAGTCCTGGGCGTCTAAAGAATGGTCAAACTATTGGGCGTCATTTGCCCGTGAAAAAGCAGCAGAACGAAGTAAACGGATATGCATTAGTGATATGCGATTCGCTCCCTCGGTTACACCCGTACTTGAGTACGGTTTCGATTTCGCTGAATTTTCTCAGAGTGCAAGTGGGGCAGAGCGTCCCGCTAATAGTCATATCAGTCAGGGGCATTTTTACTCAATTGCTGAGGAACTTGCAAAATTGATCGATAAGCAGGTTCCGGTTAACAGTGTGAAACAATATGGAAGCGATGAAATTGCTTGGACTGTGAGTTCCGAAGAGGGGGTAGAACGAGTCTGGCGTACCATTTTTGCAGGGCAGGCTTCTGTACGTTTTCACCGTCCACCGCATGGTTTGGGACTATCTACCAGGGCTCAGGCAAATATCCGGAGCTTGCGGATGGTCACAGATCTAATTGACATTTTTAACGTTTTACCTCATCAGGAAGTAAATCATCTTTTGAGTGATCGAAATGATAACGAAGCCTATTTAATGGCTGATCCGGCTCGTGCTTATGCGGTTTTTTTTACATCCGTTGGCAGGGAAGTTACGCTGAATATATCAGGGTTGGAAAGCAATGCCCGGTTGCGCTGGTTGAACCCCAACACGGGTGAGTGGCTTCAAGAAAAGATGGTTGAAGGTGACTTTGTTACATTGACCAAACCCGATGAAGGACAGTGGGTAGTAACCATCACCAATAACTAACCAGTTGATATTAAATTGGATTTCATCATGCTTGAATATGAATCGTAAAAAATTTATAAAAACAACAACACTTTCAAGTTTAGCTATAGGACTTACCGGACCGTTTCTTCATACCATTAAAAATCAATTTTCTGTTGAACCGGTAAGATTGATTTTCGACACGGATATGGATACTGATTGTGATGATGCAGGAGCCCTCGCAATGGTTCACACACTTGCGGATCGGGAAGAAATAAATTTGCTTGGCACAATGGTTTCCACCAGATATCAGTGGTCGGGCCAATGTGTTGCTGCAATCAATAATTTTTTTAGTCGACCAGATCTGCCGGTCGGCGTACCGAAAGGGGATGGAAATATTGAGCAAGGTGATAATCGTGGTTCAAGATATGCCCGACAAATAGCCAGGGAATTTCCTCACGATTTTCCTTTGGCTGAGGAGGCCCCTGATGCCGTTAAAGTTTACCGGGAAATTCTCAATGAGCAACCGGATAATAGTGTAGTAATTGTTACCGTCGGATACTTGACCAACATTCGTTATTTACTGGAATCTGAACCCGATGAACATAGTTCATTGAATGGAATTGAACTTGTTAAGCAAAAAGTCAAATATTGGGTCTGTATGGGCAGCCGTTATCCGGCCGATCTTGACCCGAATCCCTGGGGTAACTTTAAGCCGGATGCCCCATCCACTGTAAAAGCAGTTAAAAATTGGCCCGGAAAAATCATTTTTACAGGTGGAGGCGAATTTGCACAATTATTGGCAACCGGTGAAAAGCTGAGAGAGACACGTGAGGGAAATCCCATACGCCGATTGTATGAGCTCTACTTTGATGGCGAGGCTGAAAGCCGGCACAGCGCAGACCAGATCGCAGTACTGGTGGCAGCGCGTGGGACAGGACATCCATGGAAGTTGGTGACGCATGGATACAATCACATCTTTTCCGATGGACGCCATGAGTGGCGGACAGAGACAGACAATCCAAACCACAGCTTTATTTCTGCTTTGATGGATGACGTAGATCCCGCAGACGTGATTCGTATGATCGAAGAATTAATGATTGATCCTTTACTGTGACGCAGGAATAGCTGCTTTATGGAAATCTCTGAATTTGACAGGAAAGCATTTTACCAATCACATCTTTTCAGCAGGGTAGTTTGAATGAACTGTTGTAGTAAAGTCAGGGTTTCAAATGCAATACAAGATGTTCCCTATCTGCCGGAATCACGAAATCAAACATATCACTATCTGATGTAACGGATGATTGATCTAATACCTGTCCTGTGGACGGATCAACCCATTGGGTATCCCAGGTTCCGGGTTGTAAATTTAGAGAAAATCTTTGTCCTTGTTTGGAATCCAGTAGTTGGATTACTACTTGTCCGTTATTTTCCGCCAATATATTTGCCCCTATCGTTTGATCTGTTGAGTGAAAAATTTCAGGGGCCGGGTACATGTTCCAGAATGGTACTTCGGCAATGAATTTACCTAATCGTGCAACTGTTTCATGTTGAAAATCTACCAGATCCGTTGAATCATCACCTCCCGGACGGTGAAAGCGAGCTGAAGCAGCCCCTCCGAAAAATCGACTCCATAATATTACTTCACCACCATCTTTTCCACGTGTGTAATCCTTTGAAATTACTATGGGGCGAGGCCCTACAGTCTCTGCCATTGCCATTCTATATTCATTCATACGAGTGGCGCCACCGAGTGCCTGGTCTTTTATATTATTTCCGAATTCATGCGCAGAAACACCCTGTGCGACATCAATATAATCGTACCGGTGATCAGTCGCCAAAGTAGCAGGGCTGAATTCATAGTCACATTCTCCACCGCCATCTA
>SLOU01000192.1 GCA_007132385.1 Balneolaceae bacterium
AATGTCCAGATGGGAGCCACCGGTCTTACTCATCGATTACTAACCGGCAGGCGAACCTATATCAACACTACCATCGCCGGGACGGGTATACGAAACAGCATGAAAACAGAACGGCAGGATGACGTACTGATACCACATCCAGATTTGGTAGCAAAGGACAACTCCGGAAAACTAAGCATTGGTTCATATATCAGCCATACGTTCAGTTCCAGGCTTACTTCACAAACCGGTGCGACCTTCAAAAGGTTACATTATAACCTGGACATTAGCAGCACCATCGATAGTGCTCCGGATAGTTTCCGGAATGTGGTAGATGAAAGCGGGTCCAGTTATGCAGCAGAATTTTACACGCAAAAGAGCTACAATCTGTCGCAAAATGTTGTTTTGAACGCCGGTATAAACAGCGGCTATTTTGCACTCAACAATGCCTTTTCGGTAGATCCAAGAGTTGCATTGAGCTGGAATATTCGCAACAGCCACAGTGTCAGTTTGGGTTACGGAAAGCATAGCCAGATGGAAGATCTAAAAATCTACCTGGTAAAGCAGGAAGAAAACGGGGTGATTACAACTCCCAACAAGGATCTTGGTTTATCAAAAGCTCACCACATGGTGTTAGCCTACGACTGGCAAATGAATAATAATCTGCGACTGAAAATAGAGCCCTATGTTCAGTTTCTATACAATGCTCCTGGCATAGCCGACAGCTCCTACTCCATGATCAACTACAAGCAGGACTGGGCGTTTAGTGATGCTCTCGAAAACAATAGCCTTGGAAGGAATATAGGAATTGATGTAACCTTTGAACGCTTCCTGAACAAGGGATACTACTTCATGGTAACCGGATCGGTTTTCTCTTCCCGATACAAGGCTGATGATGGTGTTTGGCGCAACACGCGATATGATAAAGGTTTTGTTGCCAATGCACTCTTTGGAAGGGAATTCTCCTTCAAAAATAACCGAAGAGTTCTGGGTGTAAACACCCGTGCCAATTTTGTGGGCGGGGAGCGTGTCAGCCCAATTTTAACAGAGAAGTCAATGGAAAGAGAACTGGTTTTCTTTGATGAATCCCGGGCATTTGAAAATCAGTTACCCTCAGCGATTTTCGCAGACCTTACTATGACCTACCGCGTGAACCGCAGCAGGTATTCAAGTGTATGGGCAATCCAGTTAAAGAATGTGCTTGCACAGCCAATGGCAGAAGGGTACAACTACAATTACAAAACCGAAAGCGTCACACTCGATAAAAATGTGGTCATGATACCAAGCCTCAGTTATACGATAGAGTTTTAAATTCAATGTTCTTAACTAAGCAATTTGTTGAATGAGGAATACACACCATTGTTATTCAGAACCGGATAAAGACCGCTCTTTTAGTGCGGTCTTTATGACTTTAACCATCGCTTTATAAGCCGCGCTGTGGCCAAAGCCGCTTAACTGGTTCACCGTGCCGGAAAAATAAAGGCCTGTACCGGGATGATGGAAAGCGAAGGCTCCCGATTGTCCCCAGAACCCAAGAATTTCGTTGATGGGCCGTAGAGGAGAGATGAATCTTGGGGTCCACAGTTTTTCAAGACCGATTCCAAAATAGAACTGACCGGGGAAGTAGATCATTCTCCACTCTTTTAATTCTTTAATCTGCTTTTCAGGAAACCAGAGGCCGTTAAAGTAGGCTTTGTTTAATTTCATGATCTCTTCAGCGGTTGAAACCACCCCTCCCTCAGCGGTGCAGGATGAGACAAATTTTGGAATATGTATCTGCTCTTTTTTATAGTACATCCTGGCCGGCTTGTCGTCGTCAACATCATGGAATGCATAAGAATTCTCCATACCGGCCGGTTCAAAAATATATTCCCGGTAAACATCCCGGAGATTCTTTCCGGTTACTTTTTCGATAATGGCACCCAACAGCCGGAAATTGGTATCCGAATAGGCCACCTTGCCCTTTTGACCCGGACTGAATTTGGGTTTCATCTTTTTTGCGGTATCAATGACCATATCGAGAGACCAGAACTCATCCTTCCCGCCAAAAATTTCAGATTCTATTTTTGTGCCGTCAGGTTTTTTGGAAGAGAAGTAATCGGGGATTCCGGAAGTGTTGGAAAGCAGATGTTTTATGGTAATCTCTTTTGTGTAGTCTGTTCCTTCGTATTGATGGATGCCATCAAGCCGGCCATCCGGAAAATAGTTTACAATCGGGTCATCAAGCTCCAGTTTCTCTTTTTCGCGGAGGTGAAGGATCAATGCCGATATGATCATCTTGGTAACACTTGCGATGAAATAGTGATCATCAGCCTCAAGATCACCGGCAGCGCCCCTCCAGGAAATCGAGCGGTCTTCGTTTTCAATACAGAGAATGGCCCCGAAAACTGATTTATTTGAAACCATTTTGTTAACAATCTCTTCAAAAAAAGTGTGGGTCATGCGAATCTATTTTTATTAGGTGTCGATGATATAGATTTAATAGGATGCCATAAAATCTTCAATATATGATTGCACATCTTCACTGTACAAAAGAAGACCAATTTGTTCTTTACGTTCAATATGATAACCTTTTCCACTGAACAAACTATAAAATAATGAGCCTCCTAAACAACAAATACATTTCGCTCTACAGGGATATAGAACTGGAAGCGTTCTATGATATTGACCTGAAGCACCGCAGGAAAATCATTTTTGCCCATATGATGATTCATCTCTTTCCACTGCTTTTAGTGTCTGTTTATTTCTGGCAATACACGGATTTACAATTTGCAAAAATTGCGATTGGTATAGGAGTAATCTGCTATTTTGCTGTGATTGCTGAAACTGTCTCCTACCTTTTTCCGTCATCACGTCAATTTTACAAGAAAAATATGGCCTGGATTTACATTCCTCTAGTACTAATTTGTGGAGTTGGCGGCTATTTTGTAGGATATGAGCTTATGGATATGAATATTGAATTGGACAGAGGTCTATTATCCGGGTTGAGTAATATTGCAGCTGCAGTCTTCTTTATATCCATTTCATTCATCTGGGCACATGTTGGCCTTTCTCAAATCTTTAGTGCCTCACGTGCCATATACAAGCGAAAAGCTGCTATGGAAGCCGATATTCGTTTTGCCACTGAAGTTCAAAATCGAATTCTGAAGGATATAGCCGTTGAACAGAATAGTACCCGGGCGTATGCCTGCTCATTGCCGGCAAATGAACTGGGCGGTGACTACTTCGAACTGGTCATTCACGATAATCAGCTTTTTGCCTCCATCGGAGACATATCCGGACACAGTTTCGGGGCCGGGCTGCTGATGGCCATGACAAAAAGTGCGCTTCAGACTCACCTTGAGTATAACAAAAACCCTTCGCGTATTATGGCCGCATTAAATTCGATGATGCTGGAACAGACCGACCGTGCCGTGTATGCAACCATGACCATGCTGAAAGTGGACCTGGCAGAGCAAAAAGCGACTCTCTGTAATGCAGGACACCTTCCTGTCATACAGATTCAAGAAAAAGATGGAGAGATGATCTATCGCCACCGGAAAGGGATCGGGCTTGGAATTACCCGGAATGCTGAATACTCAAACCTGGAATTCACGGTTAATAAAGGAGATCTGTTGCTCCTCTATTCAGATGGCCTGATAGAAACACGGGATGATGAGTTGCAGATCAGGGATTCCGGTTTCTTTGAGAAAATTGTACAAGACTCGATTAGCAATGGGAACCAATCCCCAAAAGAGATTACCTCGCAAGTGTTGACACGGGTTAATGAATCAGATCATTCCAAAGAGATGGAGGATGACAGTACCATTATAGTGATAAAGGTGTAATGCAGATCAGTTTTTGATCTCTCGGTACTGATAGAAATGAAATCCTTCCCGTCCCTGCTTGGCAGCCCAAAGCATGGCCGCGGCTACATCATCAGCATGAATGGGTTTCATCCTTGATGGCAACAAAAATGAGAATACCTTCATCACCACTTTACCAATCGTTTCTCCGGGGCGCGACTCATTCCGCTCACCCAATAAAATGGATGGACGAAAAATGGAAACCGATTGAACCCCTGATTCTTGCACGGCATCTTCCACTTCCCCTTTAATCTTCAGGTAAAAACTGCCTGAGCTGCTGTCAGCTCCCACGGAGGAGACCAGAAGAAAATGTTTGCAGCCTGTCTCGGCACAGAACCTTGCAGCATTTACGGGGATGTCGAAATCTACCCTGCGGTAGGCATCTTCATCACCGTCCACCTTTTTCTGCGTGGTGCCAACAGAGCAGAATACCGCATCGCTCCCTTCAATGGCGCTGCGGAACTGTTCCAAATCGGAAAAATCGATAACCTGCACATTCGTTTTCGGTCCTGTCAGTTCCACCGGCCGGCGCGAAAGTATTCGAATGCTGTCAATGTGATCATCGTTCTGAAGCCTGGAAAGAAGCCGGCTGCCGATCAGTCCGGTGGCGCCGATGAGGGTAACGGTTTTAATGGGTTTTTGCATGGTGTTGTTTTATATACGGTATGTTATTGGTTCGTTATTTAAATGGACGAACAACGGAAACCGGGCAGCTCAATAAACAGCTTGCAGACCTGCTTTCTGATCAGTGATCAACCTCTGATCACACAGGATCGGCTGGTTTAAAAAACTTCCTGGTAAATACAAGAGGTATCAGAGTTAACAGTAACGCCGGAATATTGATCATCCAGACGTTGAAGAAG
>SLOU01000121.1 GCA_007132385.1 Balneolaceae bacterium
AGTTATTGATTTCTTTTTTCTTGAGATATCGCCAACGCCCGACTTTCAAATTTTTATCCGTCAAACCTGCATATCTGACCCGTTTTAACTTAACCACTTCTGTGCCAAAATATCCAATCATCCGACGAATAAGGTGATTTCTTCCCTCAACAACAGTTATTTCAAGAACCGACGGATCGAGAACACTGCGCCTGATAAAAAGGGGGTTGGCCCGTCCATCATCCAATTCAATTCCATGAGCCATCTGCCTCAGTTGTTCATCTCCCAATGGCCGATCGGTTGCCACTTCATACACTTTCTTTACCTCGTAACTTGGGTGCATCAAACGGTGAGCCAGGTCACCGTCATTGGACAACAGCAGTAATCCCATGGTGTCCCTGTCGAGCCTCCCTACCGGATAGACCCGATTGCCGGTCGCATCTTCAATTGCATCCATCACCGTATTTCTGTTTTTTTCATCATCGGTTGTACTGATCGTATCTTTTGATTTATTCAACAAAATATACACGAACGGTTCCAGGCTAATACTTTGCCCATCCACTACGACCTTATCTGATGGCTTCACACGTATGCCATGTTGCGTCACTGCCCTCCCATTAACAAAAACCTTGCCTTGTTCTATAAATGCATCTGCATCTCTTCGAGAACAGAAACCGGCGTGGGCAATATATTTGTTGATCCGTATCTCCTCCTTCAGGTGCGGTTCCTGTTCAACCTGATACTTCGGATTGCTCTTCTGATCTCTTCTTTTCTTTCGGTTTGTTTTATCAGTTCTTTTATTCATAAAAAATCCAAATTCTGTTCGATCTACGATCAATTGGCAAACCTTGTGTTCTTACTGAAGTGTAAACTTCACTACTCATTTGAAGACTGCCGTTTGCCACAAGAAAACGGCCATTTTACCATAATTTCACAATTCATAAATCCTATTGTCATCAATTCACGGATGATTTTACTGATCATATTCACCCGATTTTTTATCTGATTTTCCACCTGAAGCCTGTTTGCCAGAATCGGATTCAGAATCCGTATTCCCGGTTTCGCTGCCGCTATCAAGGTGATCAGATTCCATTGTATTCTTACCGGGAACGTCTTTGTGATCCCGGTTTTTATCCAAAAATTCGTCCATGATTTCATCGGCATCTTCTTCATCAAGCTCCATCTGCCTTTCCATAAGCAAGCTTCTGTGATCCGCCATATCATCATCGCGAAGTATTTCCTCGATTTCCCTTGGTTTGGGAAGTTCCTCTACACTGTTAATTCCAAAATGCTTCAAAAAATGATCGGTTGTTTTATACAACAACGGTTTTCCGGGTGAATTTGCTCTGCCAGATACTTTTACAAGCATCTTCTCAAGTAACTGACGCAGAATATATCCGGAGTCCACACCGCGGATTTGATCCACTTCCGGTTTGGTAATCGGCTGACGGTAAGCCACAATTGCAAGACTTTCTATGGCTGATTGCGAAAGTTTTCGATAAGCATTTTCATGCTGAAAAATACTGAGCCAGGGATGATACCTTGGCTGTGTTACAAACGTAAAACCGCCCCCGGTTACCTCGATTCTGAAGGAAAGGTCGTTCTCTTCGTAACGGTTATTGATCTGGTCAACAATCATGAGAATCGTTTCCCGATCCAATTCAATCTCGGCTCCACTCTCTTGTACAATCCCGGCTATATGATCCCAGGAAATCGGATCAGGGCTGGAAAAAATCAGGGCTTCGACAACAGAAACAAGTCTCGTCCCATCCACAAACCGGTAATCAAGCATAATATTAATTTTTCTCAGAAAGTTACCTTCGGTAACAGATCAATGTATGTTCATTTTTATCAATTACCCTGTATCCAAGTAAGTGAAAGATATCTTTTACAAGAAAGCGTGCAATCCGCAGATCCACTTCAAAACTGTGCTTACTTAAAACGCTTACCCCCGGCAAATACTTCAGGTATCGGTGTAAAAAACTTCTTCGAAGGTACGCAGAAACATACAGCCAAAATTCGGAAACTTCTTTGATGATCAAAAATCCGTCGCGGCCTCTTTTTTGATACAGCGGCATAAATATTCGCCCGTTTACAGGTGCTCGGATCAATTCTCCATGATCATAAGCGAGTGGAGTATCTTTTTCAATTTGATCGAAATTTTCAAACCCCTCGATCATTTCGAACTTTTCAGCATCCTGGATCACCTGATGATACTTAACTTCGTAGTAAGTATCCGGTACACCGGGATGTGCCTGCAGGCTTTTTTCATATTTTTCGATATCCTGTTCATTTAACTTCAGTACCCGGCTATTATGAATCAAAAGCCATAAAAATGCTTCGCTTCTCTTAACTGAAAGGCGATCTAGGTGTGCTCCGGCTTCAAACCCTATTGCTTTATGGCCAAGATTGTTGATATAACTGAGCAACGTACCGTGAATATTTTCTTCAATGCCAAGGATCTGGGGAACCGGAAATGTCCTGGCCAACTCCCGGTTTTCGATTGTGTCGTTGAGCATGATAAACGCACAGCTGCGGGAAGATGTCGTGTGCATGTCGGTAAAAATAAACTCCTCCCCTTCATCATGTTCATTGATAATCTCTTCAATCGCATGTTTAATTTGAAGGCTCTCCCCGAATTCCGATGGTCTTTTTTCTCCATTTAATGCTGAAAAATCCTTTTGGGTATTATAAAGCTCCCAAAGCCTGTTCAAATCGGTATCCAGGTATCTCACTCCCTCTTCCATAGCCCGGATATTCCCGCTGACCACATAAATTGAACCCTCCATTTTCTGGCCGGTTTCATCTATCTTCTCGGATATCACGTCAATTGCTTTCAGGCCAGCAGGCTCATTCCCATGAATACCAACAAACACGACAATAACCGGGCCTTTGCCATTCCCGGATTTTGACCAACGTATACGTTTTTTTTTCCGTTCTGAGTTTTTTGATTTTTGTTGATTTTGGTTACTCATTCTTACGCTTATTCATCTTATTCCAGACGTTCATTGTATCCTTGTCTGTAATAATACCAACAAGTTCATTGTTTTCAACTACAGGAAGGCAACTGATTTTTTTATCCAGCATAAACAGCATCGCATATTTGATGTCAGCTTCAGGGCTGATAGTATATGGATCTTTTGACATCACGTCTGCTGCAGTCGAAAAATCAGTCGCATCCATTTCTTCAAGATACTGAACAAGTCTTTTCTTTGTTATAATTCCTTTGAGTTCACCCCGATGATCCTCAACAGGTACATGGCGAATATTTCTCCATTCCATGATTTTAAACACCAGGTCAGCCAAATCGTTTTCATCAACCGTAATCAAGTCGGTAGTCATCACATTGCCAACAAGATCATAATGTATGTCAATATCTGCAACTTCCTCATATTCCACTATTTCCCATTCATGGACAGCTTTCCCGGTTGACCTCCTTTTATCCATCATGGCTGTCAGTGCCACAACCGCCTCTTCCCTACCCATATATTCTTTAAGGTTTCGATAGCTGTTCACAATCCATCGGGATCCTGTTGCATAGTTCAGAGCCCGGTTTTCAATCACTGACATATATTTATCAATATCTTTCTGATCAACGTTTTTATTCTTGAGCCCCTCTCTTGCCATAGGTAATAATGTATCCAGTATTAGATTACGGGCAGATACCAGCTTACCGTCCCAGACCATACCACTTTGAATACCCCACATGGCAGCCTTATAGAAATTCTCTTTGACCTCTTCGAAACGAACTCTTTCGGAGATATTTTTATATTTTTCCGGAAGGTTGCTCATCAAACCGATCCAGAATGCAAGGTTTGAAATTTCGTCAATAACCGTTGGGCCGGAGGGAATATAGCGGTTTTCAATTCTAAGGTGCGGTTTTCCGTTCATAACTCCATAGCATGGCCGGTTCCATTTATATATTGTGCCATTATGCAGCTGTAAGGCTTCCAGTTTTGGGACTTTTCCACTTTCATAAACTTCAAGCGAGTCTCTTTTGATTTCTGTTAAAAACAGTAGTGTATGCCGGGCAATATCATTTTTAAAAACATCACTCACTCCTGTAATCCAGCGATTGCCAAATGTTACTCTTTGCTCCCGTTCCCGTAAGTGATACCCTTTGCCACGTGTGTCAATACTTTGTTGAAAAAGCGGAATCCGGGTCTCTGCCCATAACTGTCTTCCAAGCAAGAGCGGTGAATTTGCCGAAATTGACAATACCGGACCCGATAACATCTGTGCCCAATTGTACATATTGGCAAATTCATCCGGTTCGATCTGAAGATGACACTGAAAACTGGTATTACAAGCTTCAAACAATATATTATGATGCTTCAATATCAATTCATCGACACCCGTAATGTTCAGTTCAAAATCGGCCCCTCTCAAATCTGAAATAATATCAGCAAGGGCCTCATACCTTTTAAGTGGTGTCATATATTCGGATTGAACTGCTCTGAAATCGATAGAAGGCAATATACCGGTAAGAATGATCCGTTCATCAAATGTAGCTGCGGCCACTTCAGCCTTTTTCAGCAAATTGTTAAGCTGCTTTTCCATTTTTGAAAAACAGCTTCCTCTGAGTTGGATCGGGTCAAGATTGATCTCAAGGTTATATCTGGCCAGTTCCGGTGTAACATGTGGGTCATCAATTTTTTGCAGTACTTCCAATGCATGCAGCGAAGGTTTATAAAACT
>SLOU01000161.1 GCA_007132385.1 Balneolaceae bacterium
AGGATCTTCGCCAGATCTTCCGGCCGGACCCGTCCAAATACGTCGATTGGCACAAATGTGACATCATATCCCATTTTTTTTGCTTGTTCTACGGGATAAAGGACCGCGCTGTGCTCGGAACGTGCTGTAATGATCTCCCTGCGATTCGTGTTTTCGAGTGCTCCAAAAATAGCTGCGTTATTGCTCTCGGTACCACCGCTGGTAAAAATAATCTCTGCCGGTTCGGCACCGATGCTTCGTGCGATTTTACCCCTCCACGTTTCCACTGCAACATTCGTTTTCCTGCCCATATGATGGATTGAGGCGGAGTTCCCGTACTCGTTTTTCAGGTAGGGAATCATTGCGTCCGCAACGCGGGGGTCGACCGGAGTGGTCGCAGCATGATCAAAATATACTGTCTGCATCGAATTTATTATTGATCCGTTAAACTTGTATTTTAGGAGTTTTATACATCGGATTGTTCCACTTTTTTTTCATCAGTTTAAAATGCTTGGAATAATTATGTCACATGCTTAATGTAACGGGTAAGCGGCCAATGAAACACACCGGTGTAATGCCCATAACGATAATGATCATGCTCGTGTGTGTTGGTTACAAGTCATTGGTGTTTCATCCGTTTATTTTATTAGATTCATAATGTCAGATGGAGTACCCATGCAAAAATGAACATGTGCCTGTATATCCGATTCAAAAGTCATGGAAGTATCATACGAAATACATGTGCGTATGGTACGCAAAGTCATCAAAACAATTTAACTGTTTAAAAACAAGGATTCACTGAATATGGCAAAATTATCATTAAAAGATCTTGACCTGAAAGGAAAAACTGTTGTAATGCGTGTAGATTTCAACGTACCTCTGAAAGACGGGGTGGTTGGAGACGATAACCGCATCCGCCAGGCGTTGCTGAGCATCAATCATGTAACCGAAGCGGGAGCGAAACTGGTTTTGCTGAGCCATCTCGGCCGACCCAAAGGAGAACCCAATCCTGAATTCAGCCTTAAGCCGGTTGCGGAGCACCTGAAGACATTGGTTACATCCAATGTCTATTTCGGGGAAGATTGTATCGGTGAGAAAGCGCAAGATGCAATTGACAGTGCTAAACCTGGCGATATTATTTTGCTGGAAAATGTCCGCTTTCACGCAGGTGAAACCAAAAACGACCCGGAGCTGTCCAAAGCGCTGGCCGCTCACGGTGATCTGTTTGTGAATGATGCCTTTGGAAGCAGTCACCGTGCACACTGTTCGGTAGCCGGAATCACGGAGTTTCTGCAGCCCGCTGCATCCGGCTATTTGCTTCAGAAAGAGATCGACTATTTGAAGGAGAGTGTCGAAAATCCCAAGCGTCCGTTTGTCGCTGTTCTGGGTGGTGCAAAAGTGTCGGACAAAATCGGTGTGATCGAAAACCTCATCACCAAAGTCGATACCATAATCATCGGTGGCGCTATGACCTATACGTTTTACAAAGCCAAAGGCTTGCCTATCGGTAGCTCATTGCTGGAAGCTGACAAGGTAGAATTGGCTGCATCGCTGATGAAAAATGCGAAGGCCAACAATGTGGAGATCCTGCTTCCGGTTGATTCGGTCGTCGGCAAAGAATTCCGGGAAGACACCGAATCCAAAACGGTTGCCGAAGATGGAATCGAAGATGGGTGGATGGCTATGGATATCGGACCGAAATCCGCTGAACGTTTCGGGGAGGTGATCAAAAAAGCCAAAACCGTCATCTGGAACGGACCGATGGGCGTATTCGAAATGGACTCATTTGCAAAAGGCACGTTTGCAGTTGCCGAAGCCATGAGTGCCGCAACAGCGAGCGGGGCTATTACCATCATCGGGGGCGGTGACTCGGCTTCCGCTATTAAAAAAGCGGGACTCGAAGAGAAAGTCTCGCATGTATCCACCGGCGGTGGTGCCAGCCTGGAATATCTCGAAGGAAAAGAGCTGCCGGGAATCACATGCCTTACAGATAACTGAAGGATTGCCGGTTAAGATTTATAAGCGAAGTTTTACATAATGGATCGCAAACTTCGCAGGAACAAAAAGGCTTGATCCGGAAAGGTATGCTATTATCCATTTCGTAGCCGTGAATGGTAAAATGAAGAATTATATTTAGCCGGCTTGCGGAAAAATCTGCGTACTTGTACGAAAGACTGTATATTGTCACGAGCATAATGAATCTGTTTCTATTAGGAAACATTTGAAATTCAAGCTTTCGTTAAATTAATTAATATGGCAAAACAACGAACATTGGCAATTTTGAAACCGGACTGTGTACGCAAAGGGTTGATTGGAGAAGTCATCCGTCGTATTCAGGATGCGGGGTTTACCGTCAAAGCGATGAAGATGACGAGGCTCACTAAAGCTACGGCCGAAGGTTTTTATGCCGTTCATCGCGAACGACCGTTTTTTGGCGAACTGACAACATTCATGAGCAGTGGTCCTTGTGTCCCCATTTTACTTGAAAAAATAAATGCTGTCGCGGATTTTCGTGCATTGATTGGTGCTACGAACCCCGTTGAAGCGGATGAAGGGTCGATCCGGAAGGATTTTGCAGACAGTGTAGGCGAAAATATTGTTCACGGATCGGATTCCGAAGAAAACGGAATAATCGAGGCTTCCTACTTTTTTGCCAGGAGCGAATTGGTGGCAAATGAATCGTAATCACCTTTAATGGAGATACCCGGGATTGGTGGAAGCGATTTCGGTTTTTCCGTCCCATAAAAGGACAACCCAGTTTATTGCGTATGCGACGAATTCCTTACGAGTTTGTGTCAAAAATGTCACACGATCTGAAAACCCCCGTTGGTAACGCGATGATGTATACCGAACTGATGGTGGATGACATCAAAAATCTTCTCGAGGAGTATCCCGATTTGGAAGACAAGTTGAATCCGCTGATTCAGTACTGCAATAACATCCATCTTTCCTCATCCAAGCTGATCAATTCCATACAGAGTTGGGGATATTCCTATCAGATCGAGGATGGAAGCTTTGAAATAAGAGCTGAAGATGTCGATATGAAGAAATTGTTACTGAAAGTAATCGCATCCAATGAGATATTCATCAGCGGTAAGTCTCTGGATATCAATCTGGTGTATGAATGCAGGCAGACGGACTGCCGTTCTGACCCTGAATTGCTTACTCTGATTTTCGACAACCTGCTGATGCTATTTATCAATATGGCCAGAAACGGGGATGAGATCCGAATAACCGTCAAGGATGATGACGACGGAATGATGATCCGTTTTTTTGCTGCAAAAGCCTCATTTACAGAGATTCTGACGGATATGTTCCAGAGCGGAATTTCCATCACAGACCATTTGATTCCCGAACAGGGAATTCTTAAACCGAGCGGGTACGGACTGCTTTTTGCCAGCCTGGCTCTTGATTTTTTAAACGCCCGGTTTGGTGTAGACGAAGAAGGGGAAGAGCCTCGCTCATACTGGCTTCGACTGTCGCTGTCGTAGTATTTCGTAGCTGATCAGCGCACCGCTTACCGATGCGTTTAAAGATTCCACGCCATTCAACATAGGAATGCGCACCAGCATATCGCAGTATTCCCTGGTCTTTTTGCGGATTCCCTTCTCTTCGCTTCCGATAACCACGACCAGTGGCATATCGTAATTTTGCTCCCACAGAGTATGCTCCCCGCTCATATCGGCTCCACAGACCCAAAAACCTGTCTTTTTGAGAATTTGCAGTGCCTGGTTCATGTTGACTACACGGATAACCGGCATTTTGAGGACGGCGCCGGCTGAAGCTTTCATAACTGCACCTGAAACGGGAGCCTGGCGGTGCTTCGAAACCATAACGGCTGCTGCACCGGCAGCAACGGCGGTTCGGATAATCGCCCCGAAATTGTGCGGGTCCTCAATTTCGTCCAATGCAAGAACAACAGGATGCGCCGACAGCTCTATGGTTTCGAGCCAATCTTCCAGTTCGATATACCGAGCCTGGCTGATAGCAGCGACGATTCCCTGGTCGTTGACCGGGCCGACGAGATCCGCAAGTTTTTTTCCGGGGACACGTTGCACGGGTACACGAACGGTTGAGGCCTGCCGCTCCAGGTCGTGTATGGCTTTTCCCCGTAACTGATTGCGAATATAAATTTTCGTGACGTGTTCAGGCTTTAGCTGCAAGAATTCCATCACGGCATTTCGCCCATAAATAAACTCATCGGAAACCATCGATTTTTTTTGTCAGTTTGAATGTTATTATAAAAGTGCGTACTGTTTCTTTTAGTACTGTTATGAACAGTAATTACTATACAAGATAACCATACCTGTGAAGAGCCCAATGACAAGAAAAACAACTCGTGTTCGACTGGATCTATTTCGACGGCGCAAGGTCCGGGACCTTTCGTTGCCGGAGTGCAGAGATCAGCCGAAACGCAGTATAAAAGGGGTTAACCCGTTTCAAATGGGAGTTGCTGTGCTGCTTTTAGTGCTTGGTATAGTTTCAATACCGGCCGGTATGCTTGGTCATTTCTCCATACAGTGGATATCTTCCGGTTTGAGCCTTCTCGGCAGTGTTGCGGTGATGGCCGGAGTCTTTTTGATGATAGATACCATCAGGGAACGGAAAAGTATTGATAACCTGGTAAAAAAAGCAATCATGCGCTCTATACATGATCAGAACTGAATTTGATATTTTACATGGTCTACAATAAA
>SLOU01000174.1 GCA_007132385.1 Balneolaceae bacterium
AAGCGGATGTACCAACCGAAATGACAGCCCAAAAAAAAGTCCGGCAGTCCGGAAATCATAACAGGTAAGTTGAAAATAATACTTACCATAGGTTAAAAAATACGAAGAAAAAACGTAAGCTTCCACACGCAAGTGCCCCGTGCGGGGTAAAAAAATGCAAAATTTCAGGATGGCGGATTTATTGCCTTTGGGATGTTGACATCAAAGATATTGCCGCCCATCCCCATCTCTTTTTCTTTTTGTCAAACTGCGCGATGGCCCGTCCCGAAAGTTGTTGCTCGTCTTTTATGACATGTTTTTCAACGATCTCTGGTGGGAGAAAGATATTACAGGAGGCTTTCACGAAGCCAAATGGTTTACCGGGGGGGATGGTTGCCTTGCCCTGAAAGTCGCGGAAAAAATCCTGTTCCGGTAAATCCGATACTACAGCCGGGCGGGCATCCAGCAATTCATGGTAGCCGTCAGTCCCCTGTGAAAGGAGCCTGGCGAGCAGGACATCACCGATACCGGGAGTATTTTTAAGTATGCTGAAATTCAGGAAGCCCTTTTGCTCCCGGTTTTTCATGAAATGAAGAATGGGTCTGGTATGGTGGATATGAGTCACTACAATCGGTTGCTCAGGAACCTCGCCGTAGAGGATATTAAGGGCCTTTCCGGAATATTTCTGATAGAAAGGGAGATTGTCATCGCTGACGGTCGCGCCGGAATACCAGGATGCCATTTGCCATTGCGATACCAGTGCTGAAATACTCCATCCGTTATTCCTGCGTATGGCGAGATAGCGTTCGATCTCAGTTCTCGCCAAACCATAGTGATTTTTTTCAACACAGAGACGGGCAAGTTTCAGATGGATGCGGGAGAGATATTTTGCTGGTGCCTTGATCATGAGGGCTTTGCAATAACATGCTATTTGTAGGTCCGGATCATCAGGATGCAGATCGCCAAGAAAGTCCCACACCCAGTATTTATCACGGTTTTTTTTTGCAAAAGGCAGAACGGCTTCTAAAGCATCATTATTCTGGCCCAGTGTGTTGAAAAGTTTGGCTAGACTGTAATTGGCAAATTCAAAATCCGAATGCTTTGATGTGAGTTTTTCCAGAACGGGCAGAAAACGGATCACCCGATCATTTTCCGATGCGGCGCGGCCACTACTTGGGGAAATGTCTTTAATGAGGGGTTCGGTGTAAGCAAGAAGGGCTCGTTCGGCAAGGGAGGATATGATTTTCCCGTCAGGGAGTTCGACTTTTACAAAATCCTCGTCAAGAAAATGTTCGAAACCCCACCAGTCGGCAAAATCGAGAAATTGTCGTTCCTTTTTCCATACCGATAGAAATGCATTCATCAGGAAACTGTATTCTCTTGACGGTCTGTTCGGTGGATACTTCCGGCAAAATGAGAAAAGCACTTGAACCTGACCCTGCAGCTTGGCGTATTGTGAACGATCGTCGCCCTGGCTGACATCCATGCCCCTTAACCTTTTATGTTCAGAGGATATGCGAAAGACCTCCTTTCCGATTTTCCATGCATACTGACTGAAAAGATCCTTGTTGACAACATCGAGGTCGAGTTCAGCGATTTTTTTTACCACTTTCTGAGTGCTTTCTGCATTGCCTCGTGCAACCTGGGCGCTCAGATATTCAAACAATACCCAACCCATGGCTTTCTTGATTGCAGGGATGTCCTCTTTCCTTGTTGAATCCGAGTTAAGCAACACCTCTGCAAGTGAATAAGCCTCTCGAAGCTTACCTGAAATCCGTAAATCAGAAATACGATTGACTGACATGGCAGGAATGTAACAAAACGTAATGTTACCTGCCCGAAAAGCGTAACCGCGTGAGGTTATCTTGTTTCTCAGGATATTTGATACATCAGGAGAGCTGACCGGAGGCAGCATGGGGCTGCCTCCGGTCTTTAAAAACTGGATGCACAACCTGATGGACCCTGATAAATAATGGACGTGTTTTTTTGTTAACTATGTACTATATATTTCCCGGGAATCAGGGTATTAAACAGTAAACATCATGTGAGAACCAATATTTCAGCTCATTGTCATGAAAATTACATATTCAATAGAGCAGCAAAAGATGATCCGCGCCCTCAAGGAGTTCATGGACTCTGAAAGATCTTCCATTTTTTTGATGAAAGGGTATGCCGGAACTGGAAAGACCTTCGTATTGGGTAGATTTGCACAGTGGCTAAGATCCGAAAAACGGTTCGTGCGGCTTATGGCGCCGACAGGCCGGGCGGCCAGGATTCTGGAAAACAAAACAAATATGCCTGCATCGACCATCCACAGGGCAATTTACCAGTATGAACTGGAGGGGGTCGATTCAGAAAACGAGGACTACTTTGTACGGTTCCGCCTTGCCGAGAACGACGATCCTGATGATGCAATATATATCATCGACGAATCATCCATGATATCCGACGTAAGCGATAAGGGTGAAATCTACAAATTCGGCAGTGGACGCCTTCTGCTCGATCTCATGGATTACGCTAGACCTTTTTCTACCAACAGAAAGATCGTGTTTTCGGGTGATCCGGCGCAGCTAGAACCGATCAGGATGAACTTCAGTCCCGCCCTTGACGTGGGTTATCTGAAGGAAAACTATTCCGTGGAAGCCATGGAACAATCTCTAACGGAGGTATTCCGGCAACGATCTGACAATTCGGTGCTTCGGACGGCTACTCTTCTAAGGGAGGAATTGCAGAAGCAAAGACCGGAAAAAATCGTGATTACCGCAGATGGAAAGCAGATTCAACAAGCACCGATATCAGTGGATTATAATCAATACAAGCAGATCTTGCAGAAAGAGCATATTCCGGCAGCGGTATGGATCTGCTACAGAAACCGGGATGTGGATGTGGTCAACCAGGAGATGCGTGTACAGTTGTCACATTTCCCTGAAGTGGTCAATGAAGGGGAAATCCTGATGGTAGCCATGAACAATTACAGCCACGACGTTCTGTTCATGAACGGTGACCAGTTACGGGTCGCCTCTGTCAGCGACTGGGTGGAGCGGAGGGAGGTTGTCTTTAATTATCGTGAAAAGCGGGGGTTGCGAGTGGTACTATCATTTCGTGAGATCACGGTCCAGCCATTCCATTCTCCGGAAGAGCGTTATACGGTGCACATACTCGAAAATGCATTGACGGATAATGATTTGCAGAAACTTAGGGCTGCACTGTATGTTGATCTTGTCAACCGTCACCGCAAGAATCCGGAACAACCGTTTGAACAGGCAAAGAAACGTGATGCCAGATACAATGCACTGATTTTGAAGTATGGTTATGCAATGACCTGCCACAAAGCCCAGGGCGGGGAATGGGATCACATCTTTGTGGACCTGGAACACAACAATCCGCCTTACTCCAGGAGTTTCATTCGCTGGGCTTACACAGCCATCACACGGTCTTCACGTACGCTAAGCATTCAGAATCCGGTGCATTATGAAGTGTCGACGGCATTTATTGTAGAACCACCGGAAAAGCTGGTGCGGCTGAAGAACATGGTGCCAAGATATGAAAACGTGACGATCAGTGAAGATGATCCGGAACAGATCAGAGCATTCCCGTTCCTGAAAGCACCGCTTTTGGCTATCGAAGAGATTGCCGGGTTGGAAGGGTTGAATTTGGAGTTGGTGCATTTTCCCTACCGTATTCGCGTGACATTCAAAAAAGAACTGGATGTTTGTTCGATCGACATTGCGTTCAAAAAGAAAGGAGTCAAGCGGGATTTCGAGGTAGTTCATTTCAGTACTGATGAATTTTCCCGAAAAGCCGTTTCCTGTGTCAAAGCGGCTTTTGACGGACAGAGCTTCGTTCACAATCCTGTGGAGCCATTCAGGAAGGATTTTTATGAGCGTTTACAGCGATGCTGTCTTGTCACGGGGGTTGCAATCGTGAACATAGTGGAGGGGTCCTATCTGGATACCTTTATAGTGGACACAGACTTTCAGGCCTCGGAATTATTCTGCTATTACGATAAAACAGAGCGATACACCAAAGTTCAGCCCAGGTCATTGGAGCCGGATGCAGATAAAAAACTTTTCCGTTTGCTTGAATTATTAAGGGTTGGGTAGATGGTTTTATAAAGGTCTTTCCTCTGTGCAAGATATTGGTATTAGAAAAGTGCCCTTTTTGAGCAATATGAGACACCCAATCTGTCAACCTGGCCATTCAATCAAAGCCAATCACTAGACTTTAATGTTAGGTATTTAAGAATCGCTTTTAATTTAAAGATTAAGCCGTTTTTTACATCTGTCAACCCTGAAATTTGGTAGCTTATCGTAAGTTATTGGGAGGCAATATGTAATGGCATATTTAACGTGTGGGCGTAAAAAAGTCAGGAGGTTGACAGATTCTTTCTACCGAAAAACGGAGATCAGCTATTGCATATGATGTCTATTAACCGTTTTTTTACCAAAGTATGAACCCTCTCAATCGTACCTATGTGGAATTAAGACCACATGTGGACTTATCCTCAACGTTGAATTGCCCTTCTCTCAATCGTACCTATGTGGAATTAAGACGCAGATGAAGACAGACGAGCCGTGGCGATGGGACGCTCTCAATCGTACCTATGTGGAATTAAGACAACTGCACACGTTTCACCTAAGAAATTGACGTAAAACTCTCAATCGTA
>SLOU01000140.1 GCA_007132385.1 Balneolaceae bacterium
AACAATGATATCCACATCATCCCGGATGAATGCTTCTTGGTTCTTGTTTCTCACGTTCTCGGAGAGGCCTGCATGATATGGCAGTACAGCGTGTCCTTCGGTTTTTAAATCTAGAAACAATTCATCGACCTGTCTTCGGGAAAAACAATAAATAATACCCGACTGCCCCTTTCGTGTGTACAGAAAATCAAGAATTTGTTCGAGTGGATCCGATTTATCTACTACCTTTAAAAACAGGTTATCCCTGTCAAAGCTGGCTACAAATGTTTCCGAGCGATTCATCTCCAGGATTTGACGGATATCTTCACGTACCCTCTGAGTAGCTGTTGCAGTAAGCGCCAGACATACAGCAACAGGAAAATCCTTTCTTATCTCTGCAAGCTGACGATATTCCGGACGAAAATCATGCCCCCACTCAGAAATACAATGTGCCTCGTCGATTGTAAAACAATCGACTTCCAGCCCGGAAAGAAGCTCTCTTGTGCGATCCATCAACAGCGTTTCAGGGGCCAGGTAAAGCAGCCGCTCCTCGCCGCGGCGTAAACTCTCCACATTCCTATGGTACTCTTCAGGAGTTAATGAACTGTTTAGAAAAACAGCGGGAATATTGTATTCGTGAAGCTGCTCAACCTGGTCTTTCATAAGTGAAATTAACGGCGATACCACAATTGTCAGGCCATCGAATAAAAGAGCTGGAATCTGATAACAGAGCGACTTGCCTCCGCCGGTAGGCATGATAGCAAGAGTATCTTTTTTTTCAGTTACCCGATTGATAATCTCTTCCTGCAGCGGACGGAATTTATCAAAACCGAATGTCTCCCGTAGAACAGTTTTAGCAGTTTGATTCATTAAATCTAAAATTCAATTATAAAAAATGTTGATACTTTCCCAGGATACATATGCAATCTGATCCCGCTGCATATTTGTCCCCGAAACGATCTTTTTCCGGCTCGGCCGGTAAATGATTTCTATATATAGGCTATAGTCTCGATACCAATCATTAAAGATAACTTTTCATTGCTGGAAGTTGAAACAGAAATAAGTCAATCTTATCCATATAAAAGCGCTTACAATATTAGAATTAAGAATGAAACATTCATATTTGTGATGAATTGATGTTATTTATAGTTAGGTTTCAGATTGAATGCTAAAACAGTATTCTTTTTCTTTTAAAATCGCGTTATTTATACAGAATGAATATATAATAAGCAAAAAGTACCAGATGGATTTAAAGACGACCCCCGTAGAAAAAAGCCGCATTTCAGAAGTTGATTTTGAGTCACTCGATTTTGGAAGAATATTCTCCGATCATATGTTCGAGATGGTATGGGACAAAGGAAGCTGGGGTGAGCCACAGATAAAACCTTATGGGCCGATTTCTTTTGCTCCTGCTTTGAATGTACTGCACTACGGCCAGGCGGTATTCGAGGGAATGAAAGCCTATTACGTAAATAAAGAAACAATCAACCTGTTTCGTCCGGAGGATCATCACAAACGGCTCAACCAGTCGTGCTGGCGAATGTGTATGCCGGAGACCGATTATGAAATATTTATAGCCGGGCTTGAAAAACTGCTACAGCTTGATACTGAATGGGTGCCCCGCAAAAAAGGTCGGGCTTTGTATGTCAGACCCTTAATGTTTGCATCCGAAGAATATATTGCTGCCAGAGAATCGGGACGATACCATTTTTATATTATGACCTGCCCGGTCGCTGCCTATTATAATGAAGGGTTTAATCCGGTGACCCTGACCACTCCCGACAAGTTTGTCCGTGCCGTTAAAGGTGGTACAGGTGAAGTAAAAACTGCCGGAAACTATGCTGCCAGCTTCCGCCCGGCACGGGAAGCTCGTGAAAAAGGATTTACCCAGGTACTGTGGCTGGATGCGATTGAAAACCGGTATGTTGAGGAAGTCGGAACCATGAATATCTTTTTTCTTATCGGAGATACTCTGGTAACACCACAACTCTCCGGGTCTGTACTCAACGGAATTACCCGCCGCTCGGTTATCGAAATTGCCAAAAAAGAGAACTTGGCTGTTGAATCGCGCCGGATTACCATTGATGAAGTCTTAGAAGCCGGTAAAAAAGGGCAACTAAGAGAAGTGTTTGGGTCCGGTACGGCCGCAGTTATTTCTCCGGTAAGACTGATTCATCACGCCGGCCAAAAAATTGATATCGGTGACGGAAATATCGGCCCTTTGGCCAAAAAAATGTTCGACACAATTACGGGTATTCAATACGGTGAACTAGATGATCCTTTTAACTGGACACGGCCGGTTAAAATTACCAACAAATCAAAAATATCTCAGACAGAATGACAGGGCTATAATCAATCGATTACAGTATGCAACTTGGTGCCTTAACAGATTTGGTCTGAGAATTATTGACCGGCAGGCAATTATCATTGATATCCCGGTAATAAAACAGTTTTCCGTGCCGTTTTTTTCTGTTTTATTGTTTCAATGAAAATTTAGGCTTATTTGCCTGATTGTTTTTGTAAAAATTTAGGCCTGTTTACCTGAACCTGAATAGCCTTCTTGCTTCTGTTCTTCCTCATTGAATAAATATTTCTCACCCAGCCCGTGAATGACGATCAGCACAGCCGTAACTATCACTAATGTAACCCCGTAAATAAAGGCGAAAATCGCAACATAGAGTGTGGCATATCCTGAAAACAGATGAGCACCGTGAGGCCAGAGATAGATAAACCAGACATAAAACGGGGAAACAAATAGCAAAACAGCCAAAATCCCCGTCAAATAATAGGAAAAACGCAGTGTTGAAAGGGCCCATCTTTTTTTCCGTAAACTGATCCACTCTAACGTTTCCATCGTGTAGCTGAGACTGTTGGTTTACTTTGAATTAACTAAACGATTTGAAACAAAATACACAAACGAACAATTAATTTTCAGATTTGGACGGGGCTACAGATCAATCTACATTCAATGGCAATATCCTGAACCCGGCGAACGGCTACTACCCAACCGTATACTGACTGGCAATTACATGCTCAATATCCCCGTAATTATTCAGGTTCAAATCGATCCGCCCTAGTTTGATTCCGCTATGACCGGCCTGGGTCACCAGCGTAATGCCACCATTCGCTGTTCGTACTTCTTCCGGCTTATCCATGAACGTATGTGTATGTCCTCCTATAATCAAATCGATTCCATCAACCCTTGAAGCCAGTTTTCGATCGTCCATTCGTTCGTCATCATAGTGATATCCGAGATGACTCAAACAGATAATATAGTTACACTGATGACTTTCACGCAGGTTTTCAACCAGCACTTCTGCCCAGGCAACCGGGTTTCCGAAACGGATGTCTCCATATAATTTGGGTTCTACAAGACCTCTAAGGCGTATACCCAGGCCAAAAATTCCGAAGCGAACCCCCCCTTTTTCACGGACGATGAACTGCTTTATATATGGATTCATCGGTGTCCCCTGAACACGGTAATTGGCACATAAAATCGAGAATTCAGCCGCCGGAGCGACCTCCGCGAATCCATCGAGGCCGTTATCGAACTCATGGTTTCCAAGACATATTGCATCATATCCCATTTTCGACATCAGTTGAAAATCTTTTTCCCCACCGTACATATCGAACCAGGGAGTACCCTGAAACACATCCCCGGCATCCAGCAACAAGGTATATGACGATTGCCTTCGGATCCGCCTTACCAGTGTTGCCCGTCGGGAAATACCACCCAGTCCGGCATATTCTCTTGCATTGGCTGGAATCGGATCAATCCGGGAATGGGTATCATTGGTATAAAGAATGGAAACCTGGCTGTAGGGTTCTTCGAGCCACCGCCCATATCCATTGCGGGCAGTTAATAGTCCGCCGGTTGTCATGATCAGGCTTTTTTTTAAAAAGTCGATTCGTTTCATCGGGTTCGGATTCTTTGATCGTACTCCGGATAAAACTCTCTGCGGCTACGCATGTAATCAATAATGATCTCCCTGATAAACAAGTCGTGTTCATGCTGTACGCGGCTGTTCTCAATAGATGAGAATCCACCTCCACCTCCTGCAATATAGCTGCTGGTAGCCACCAGATAGGTTTGACCCGGATCAGGAGATTCGACATTTACAAGGACACTTCCTGCCTCATCATCAAGAATATTCATCCGCAAACCACTCACCGGCACTCCTCCTTTCCGGGCAATTTCATCGGCCAGTTTTCTCACTTCATCTCCTTTCATTTCAACAACAACCAGCTGGCTGTTAAAAGGCATAAATTCATATAACTCTCCGAGAGTGATCAGACCTTCATTGAACTCAAGCTGAAAACTATCCATATCAATCAGTGCCACATGAACATACTGCCTCATTTCATGCGACGCCCGGTATCGAATCATGTCTGACACCAGATTCCCCAGGGTGCTCTCAGGTTGCCCGAACGTAAACTCGCCATGTGTCCTGGCAACAACTCGCCCCATTTGTTGTGAATATTCCGCACGATAAGGTTCCAGCCACTCTTCCATTTCACTGTCTTTCTGCAGGGAGTCATCAACAGCATAGAATGGTTGACGAGGAAGTTCATCATCACTTATATGCCCGGAAGATCTGCAGGAAGCGGTAATAATCAGTAGCAGAAGCGGAAGGATATAGCGTTTGGAACGGAATGGATATCCTGGCATCGGTTAACGTTGTCCCCTCATCATTCTCATCATTATATCTGCCAATCCAAGCATTCTTGCTCCATCAGGAATATCAAGGTATCGGTTGCTTACATTTCTTTCACTGACCTGGGAAGCTTCAACTACGGAAACCATTTCTCCATCTTTAAAATATTCGATAAGAAGAGGAAAACTGTTTCTGTTCATGATAACTTCTACCGGTAATTCTACTTCAATGACATTCGCAAGAGCCTGATGCCAGGCATCCTGCAGAATACCCCAGTTAATGGTAATCTCTTCAGTCAGCCATACGGAAACAAAGTTATTACGATTCTCTTCAAATACCTTGACCTGCTCCACTCTGTAACCATGAAGTAATCGTGTTTCACCGGTCATTTCGACACGGCCGTCCCAGTCAAAATTCTGGTTGTCTGATTCTACACCACCTGATATTCGTTGCAAAAGGTTTGTTAACGTATCAATCTCATCCCGGGTCACTTTAAGCGCATCGGAATCACCCGATAAAAGTACAAAATCGTTTAGATCATTGCGTACAATAAATCCATCTGCATTCATGCCGGAAAATACCCTGTACTTGTTATTGCTTTTCAAAAAAATCCGGTCTGAGTTGGAAGAAAAATTTAACTGCCGATCCGGGTTCAGTTCAGCACTCGGATCGTATGCACGAAAATGAATCACCCCTTCGAACTGGGCATGCGTTTTCAAAGGTGCTAAAATCAATACGAGGAATACAAACAGAAATAAAAACCGGGTTCTGAATATCATAGTCATCTCCAAAATGAAATTTAATGTACCTGGATATAACGCTGTTTTATGAAATAAGTTTCAATGTCCTGCCGTGAATTGAAATAGCACCTAAGCATCCACAAAATTATCAATATCTACATTAACTTTGTGGATCCAGCCGCCGGCTACAACATCCTCGCCTTCATAACAGACCACGGCCTGTCCGGGTGTAATCGCTTCACGGCCGGCCGGAAAGTGAACCAGAATTTCGTCATCCTCAGACCCTTTCAGTGTTCCGAACGCACCGCTGTCATTATACCGGATTTTACCGGTAATCTCCATTTCACCTTCCGGTACACGTGCATATTTCACCATATTCACTTCCTTAGCCCGACAGGAGGTACTAATCAAATCTTCTTTTCCACCCACCGTAATTACGTTATTTCGGGCATCGATATGGGTCACGTAGACCGGTTCTCCCATCGCAAGGTGCAAACCGCGCCGCTGACCGATTGTATAAAACGGGTAACCCTTATGCTCACCGAGCACGTTCCCGTTCTTGTCAACAAACTTGCCACCTTTCACCTCTTCTTCAAGGCCATCAACCTTATCCATCAAGAACCTGTGGTAATTGTTATCCGGTATAAAACAGATTTCGTATGAATCGGGCTTATCCGCTACATTCAGAAGACCGAACTCTTCAGCTAACTGCCTGATTTCCGGTTTCCTGTATTTTCCAAGTGGAAAAATTGTGCGTGCCAGATGCTTTTGGTCTACACCCCAAAGAGCGTACGACTGATCTTTATTATGATCCTTGCCTTTCGAGATTACATAGCGACCACCTTCTTCACGCACATTGGCATAATGGCCTGTTGCAATATAGTCGCACCCCAGGTTATCCGCTCTTCGTAAAAGGGCGGCCCACTTGATATGCGTGTTGCACAATACACAAGGATTTGGGGTCCGGCCGCTGGTATAATCCTCGACAAACCGATCAATGACCCAATCTCCGAACTCATCCCGGATATCAACGATAAAATGCTTGAAGCCATGTCTGACGGCAATTTGCCTTGCATCGTTCATCGATTCCACCGTACAGCAGCCGGTCTCCTTTCCCGCATCACCACCGCTTCGATGATAATCCCAGGTTTTCATGGTAATTCCGATCACTTCATATCCTTGTTCGCGCAACATTACCGCCGAAACCGAAGAATCAACACCGCCGCTCATCGCTACAAGAACACGTCCTTTCCTTCTCATATCTGTTTGTATTGATTTTAACCTTGAAATATAAAACTTTTTCATGGCAAATGTTATGAAGCAACGTAGGACTGTACCCTTTGTTTTGTTTTCCCGGAGCCGGCTTGTTCTGCTGTCCTATCAAAGCCAGGCAATAGCAGTCCATTTTGTGATTTATTTTGACAAAAATACCCTATCAACTTTGTATATTAATTATCAGAGTATCAATGATCTACGCGTTTTGCCTTAGCCCTGACTGAAATGGATTCCGGAATTAAAATACTGGCTGACAAAGATATCATGCTGGAACAGCATCATCTCCCGGAAACTGTAAGTCTCACGCGCTACAACCCTGAAAAAGGTATTCCTTCAGATGCGGGTTCATATGACGCCCTGTTTGTCCGTACAGTCTCACCGGTGGGTAAACATACCATTCCGAATAATCCGGAACGGATCTCGTTTGTGGGCAGTGCAACGGCAGGCATCAATCACATAGACCACGAATGGCTGGAGCAAAATGGTATCCGGTTTGCTCATTCACCCGGCTGTAATGCAAACTCGGTAGGTGAATATGTAGCAACTGCACTGATTATCTGGTCTCTAAAAACCAATACTGATTTATCAAATTTGACATTTGGTATCATCGGTGCCGGAAACACCGGTACGGCTGTCGGTAATTTGCTCAAAAAGTTGCAGGTTAAACATCATTTTTATGATCCGCCCAGAGAAGAAAGAGAACCGGAGTTCAAGAGTGTGGATATGGCAGACATTATTGACTGCGATATTTTAAGTTTCCATACGCCTCTGATAATGGATGGTCAATGGCCAACACGGTACTGGCTTGATCTTAATAAATTGATAAATCGAAAGTTCAAGTTGATTATCAATACAGCCCGGGGCGGTGTGATAGATGAAATCGAACTCTACCGAGCATACCGGCGAAGGGATATCGGGAGTTACATCCTTGATGTTTGGGAAAATGAACCCCTTTACAACGACCGCATCGCCTATCGTGCATTGATTCGAACCCCTCATATCGCAGGCTATTCTCTGCAGTCAAAATGCCAGGCTACAAGTATGATTCTCGATGCATTTAACAATCATTTCGGCCTTGAACCGGCACAACATGCGTTGCAGGATGATCTTCCTTCACCGCCTGAAATTCCCGACGAAGAGAGCGGCTCATGCCCATTGAACTTGCTCTGCAGACTTCACCCGATCGGTATTTACAAAAAAGAGTTTGATGCAACAATGGGTTTACGTGCTGTTGACAAGTCGAGGCGATTCCAGGAAATACGAACGGGTCAGCCATTACGTCATGAATTCCCGCATATCAAGCTTGGACATCAAACCCATCAGCAATTCCCGTTTCTATCCAGCCTGGGATTTGACAGCAAATAAACTTTCCGCAGTACGGGTCGTCATTCTCGCAACTTGATCGATATCTATTTGAAAAATTTCTGCAAATTTTTTTGCCGTATGTGACACGTACGATGGTTCATTTCGTTTGCCTCGTTTGGGAGATGGTGCCAGGTAAGGAGCATCTGTTTCAAGAATCATCTGTTCGGATGGCAGTTCTGCAATTGACTTATCCACGCCGGCATTTTTAAATGTCAACACTCCCCCGATTCCAAGCTTCAGTCCCAAATCGATGGCACGCCTGCCTTCATCCGGGGTGCCGGTGAAACAGTGCCAAACACCCGTAAGATTTCCGTCCTGCTCCGACTCAATCAGATCAAGCAGATCAGTAGTACTTTCCCTGTTGTGAAGAACCACCGGCTTCCCAACTGCTTTTGCCACACGGCAGTGTCTTTTCAGGCTTTCTTTTTGCTGTTCGATATTGTCTCTGCTCCAGTAATAATCAAGCCCGGTTTCTCCGACAGCTACATACAGCTCGCTTTCAGCAAGATCAAAAAGGCGTTTTTCTTCATACGGCCAATTCTCGTGCACACTGCAGGGATGTATCCCAGCCATTCTGTGAAAGGTAATTTTCGGATGCTTCAGTTTATCCATTTGATTCAATGAATTCCAATCGATCGCAGGCAGGTAAATATTCCTGACTCCCTGTTCGATAGCCCGTTCCAAGACCCTTTCCAGATCTTTTTCAAAATGATCCAGATATAAATGACAGTGTGTATCAGATAAAGAAAAAGTATTCAAAATAGCAGCAATTCAGTTCAACAATTACGTCTTTCAATAATTCTAAATGCGTACAATAACAATTTGTCGGGATTCATCGAATCTGGAATAGTTCGATTCAACAGCCCTGGAGCTCAGTAAGCCTGTGTTGCTCGGCCAAAATTTTCACTATTCCGGGCCAATGCAGCAATAACACCACCTGAAATGGTAAAATCATTCAAATGGTTCCGTTTCAGTATGCTAATCAACCTCTCTTGTTGAAGGGAAGCCATACCACCACTGATAGCCAGTGAATATTCAGGAAATCCTTCATATTTTTTTAAATGATTGACCACAAAATCCTGAAAAGCAGCATCCACCAAACCGGCAAGTTCTTCTGGAAAATCATCGGATAGCACTGTTTCGGATACCTTAGCCAGGTAATAGCTTGGACGTTTTGTAGTGTAAAGTTCCTGCATGGCAGTGCCATAGCCAGGGTCACTGAGTCGGGATTGAACATACAGCATTGTCTCTTCAGTGAACTCCTTTCTGAAGAATGCTTTCAGTATACGCTTACCAATATCCGCTCCACTCCCCTCATCACCCAAAACATATCCAAGTGAAGCTATGCTGGTTATCTTTTTACCCGTTTCGTATTGACCCGATGCAGAACCGGTTCCGAGGATGCAGGCGACACCATCTCCATCATCCAAAAAAGCATGTGCTACTGCCGTAAGGTCATCAAAAACATCAATTTGATTGATTGAATTGAAAACATCCTGAAGAATTTTCAATACCGGCATGGCCGCTTCCCTAGAGTAACAGCCAGCTCCATAAAAACTGATGTAATGTGGTTCGGCAAACATAAGCCGCTTTCTCAACTCCTTTCGGGCCTTTTTCGGATCCAAATAGGCCGGATGAAGACCCGCCGTTTTTATAAACACCGGTTTACCTTCGTCAATATAGGCCCAATCGGTTTTGGTTGCTCCGCTATCTGCAATCAGGTGGTTCAAGATTTTCCTGTGAATTTCATTTAGGAATTAAAAAATAATCGTTGGGATACTTACAACTTCATGTAATATAATGTTTCTTGAAATACATGTAGCTTATCCTCCCAATTGGGAATATCGCGGACAAATCCGTGCTGGAAATGTTCAACAGCCAGAAGAAGATTGTTGAGAGAATGCAGCTGTTTACTGACCTTGTCAGCGACCAGATACTCCATGCCAATGACCAGATATATGTAACAATAAAAGATTACATACGTATTTAAAAAGTGAATCAAACCCTGAATAAAAAGATTCATGAAGTCAGATGATTCATAATAAAATGAACCTGTCAGACAAGAAGAGATCCCAAAGAGCGCTACACATCAGGCATAATCTGTTTAACTCATTATTGCTCGCCATATCGATACTCGTATTGATAACGGGCTGTGATTTTTTGGAAAGTACCGGTATTTCATCCATAGAGTTTGAGTATGATTTTACCGAGTCCACTCACAACATGGAAGCATTCTTTACAGGTTATCCGGTAGGATGGGGAGAGAATATGGAACTAACTTCCGAATATCGATCCCTGCCGGAACCACTTGATACTGAAAATGATGCTCATTTTATCAGTGCAATAAATCACAGCGACAATGTCAAGATGTTATTTCGAAAACAGGTCGAAGGCCTGGAACCCAACAACACATATGCTGTCGGATATACAGTAGAGTTTGCAACAGACTCACCTTCAAATGCTGCAGGAATTGGCGGTGCTCCCGGTGAATCGGTTAAAGTTATTGCTGCCTCCAGTACACTTAAACCGGAACCTATTATTGATGAAAATAGTCATGATGACGGGTATTATCTTCTCAATACTCAATATAACGATGATCCGGCCGCCTGGTATGATAACGCCATCATGGGAGATGTTGCTAACAGCAGGCAATATGAGGATGGCAGAGAATTTGAACTGAAAGAAGTTTCTTCTGTTGTGGGTCATGATCAAGTTACAACTGATGAAAACGGCGAAGCATGGATTTTGTTTGGAACACGCTCCGGGTTTGAGGGACAAACGGATCTCTACTACACCTATCTGAGTGTCGAGTTTGTCAAGTAATCATCTTCAATTCCTGCTATTCGTTTGTACCGATTTAGGCATTTGATGGTAAAACATAAAATCAATCCACTACCCCATCACTGCTTTTGCCCGTAATTAACTTACAATTGCAGTGCTGTAACAAACTCGCTCCAGCATTATCTATTATGACTGCACTAAAAAAACGGGTCCACAACGATCCGTTTTTACTTAATCAGTCTAACTATGAAGTCAAGAAAAAATAAGGTACTTGCCATGACACATACACTTAAATCCATGATAAATCTCGTTGCGTTGCTCATCGTATTGATGATTGGAAATGTAGCCTATGGACAATCAAATACGATAAAAACAAATCTGGCGAATCTCGCTCTTTCCGGTGGCTCCATTCACTATGAAAAAGCACTTAATGAATCATCAGCTGCTCAGCTTGGTTTATTTATATCAGCTGTCTCAATCGACGATACCAAATTCAGTGGTTTTGGAGTCATTCCCCAGTATCGTTACTACACTAGCGACAGAGAAGTACAGTCCGGATTCTACCTGGCTCCCCTGGTAGGATATCAGACGTTTAGTTTGGAAGCAACAACTCCCGGAAATAATTCAGAAGCCAAATTCACCCTAATTGGTGCCGGTTTGGATATAGGAAATAAGTGGTTGATGGGATCTTTTGCGGTTGAATTGTCGGCTGGTGTATCAATAAACTCTACGAGTCTTGATATAACAACCGGAATTGAAGACGATTTTAGTATTGGTGGGTTTGGAAGCACAACACCTCGTGTTGGAGTCTCGTTTGGATACACCTTCTAAATATTAGCATTTCATTTTCAGTCAGAATACTAATTAACAATCTGGCAATCTATCAAGCCGGCGAACTGAAAAATTTATTTTTCGGCGCCGGTTTTTTTTTGCTTCATAGTTCACTCTAATCCTTGTGATAAATCTGACAGAAAGTGGGAAGCCTCTCTGGAATAGGACAGTGACTGCGCCTCATAGCTTGGAAACCTGATAGAAACATACGTAGAAAATGCCCCGTTGGTTTGGCCGATTGTTCAGGTTTATGACAATCCTGAAACGGTGACTCTCGAAGAGTTTCGACAGGGCTACAAGCAACTTCGTTTGGTAAAAACATCGGCATGACGATAGGAATTAAAATTCTGATGCTTGGCCTGGGTGCTCTTGGCCTTGCAACACTTTGGGAAGCGGTGTTTGCTGATGTCGGGGTGGCATTCCTGGCAATTCTGAATCACATTCGAATTCAGAAGATCGATTTTGAATGAGTACTCGATTCCTGATTTTCTTCTTGTTCTAGTTCTTGTTTACCCTGCTTGCTTCAAAATAATTAATCTATCCACATACCGTTGGCCTCTTATTGCCCGGAATCTTTGTCAGAATTGTAAAATCAGTAAAAAATAACTGATCTGCAAAATACCCCTGCCCAGGAAAAATAATTTCATGCATGTTTTGTACATTTGACCGGGTCGAACTAAAATCGAAGACTAAATTTGTAAATTACTAAACAGATGGAATTAAGAAAACTCGGACAATCGGATATTCAAGTTACACCCATAGCATTTGGAGCCTGGGCCATAGGAGGATGGATGTGGGGTGGTGCTGACGAAAAAGATGCTGTCAAAGCCGTACAAAAAGCCTTTAATCTGGGCATGACTACAATTGATACGGCTGCTGTATACGGCTTTGGCAAGAGTGAGGAACTTGTTGCAAAAGCACTCAAAGACACCCCGCGGGATAGCTACCAGATTCTTACTAAATACGGTTTAGACTGGACAAGCGATGAGGGAACATTTTCCTTTGACAGCGAGGATAATGATGGAAATCCAGTCAAAGTATACCGTTTGGCCACCAAAGATCGTATAAAAAAAGAGTGTGAAGATAGCCTGAAAAGGCTACAAACGGACTATATCGATCTGTACCAGATTCATTGGCCAGACCCCAAAACCCCGATCACGGAAACGATGGAAGCTGTTGCAGAACTTATTGAGGAAGGAAAAGTACGAGCGGCGGGAGTTTGCAACTATAAAGTTGAACATGTAAATGAGGCATTAAAAACATTACCTCTCGCATCAAATCAGGTCCCCTACAGCATGATAAATCGTGGTATAGAAAAGGATATTGTCCCGCAAGCCGTTGAAAAAGGAATGCATATTCTTCCATACAGCCCGCTTCAACGAGGTTTGTTAACTGGAAAAATCACACCGGGTTATACATTCAGCGGGTACGATACCCGAAAAGACAGTAAATATTTCACAAATGAGAACATCAAACGGGCAAATGAACTTTTGGCTGAAATCAAACCCATTGCAGAAAAACATGATGCTACTTTTGCACAGTTGGTGATTAACTGGACGGCAAACCAGAAGGGTGTCGGATCGGTATTGGTTGGAGCCCGAAATGAGCAGCAGGTTATTGATAATGCAGGAGCCCTGGATTTTACGCTTTCGAAGGATGAAATCGACCAAATAACAGCTTCTGCCAATAAATTTTCATTAGCCTGAATCGGGACATTTTTGATACCCTGACCAAGACATTTTTCATTGCTGAACAGTGGTTTTCCCTGGCTGAACCCGGGTCTTCGGAAACTTTGAAGGTACACTGACAAATTTGTTAGATTCAATTGGCGTAATTACAACCTTATAAAAATATCTCGATGAAAAGATTGATAACAACCATATTGTTTATAGCCGTATTGGGTATGTTAGCATTAACAGCCCATGCTCAATCCTACAATGTTCTATATGTGACCGGTGGCGGATACCACGATTACGAGGCCCAGGAGGAATTGCTTCGTAATAAACTGTCCGATCGAATCGATATGGAATGGGAAACCGATTTTGAAGCCGGACAGGATCGCAACGATTTCATGCTTTCTCGGTTTGATAATCCCGACTGGATTAACGACTATGATGCGGTCATCTACAATATATGTTTTGCCGACGTGACAGATAACGGTTATATCGAGAGGATTACCCAGGCACATTATGATTCTGGAGCTGCTGCAGTTGTGCTTCATTGTGCAATGCACACCTTTCGCGACGCTGAAACCAAAGAATGGGACCGTTTGATCGGACTGGAAACTTACCACCACGAACGCCAGCAACGCACATTTAAAATCGAACCGATCAATCGTTATCACCAGGTTATGGCCGATTTCCCGGAAGTGGCCTGGGTTCAGCCAACCGATGAACTCTATATTGTAACCAAAACCTATGACAATTTGATTCCTTTGACTGAAGCCTACGGCCCGGAAACAGAAGAGTGGCATCCGGTTATGTGGCTGAATACATATGGCAATGCCAGAGTTGTAGGAACAGCGGCGGGTCATAATACCGATGTAATGGAAGATCAGGTTTATATCGATTTTCTTGTCAACGGTCTGAAGTGGGCTCTCGATAAAAACTGATTGAAAGTACCAGTAAGAAAACTTTATTGAATCCCGTCCTGAAGAATTTACTTCAGTATGGATAATAAATATTTGCCTTTGAATATGGACAAAAACACATTGAGGTAAATATGAGATCTGCATTTATTCTTATTACAAAATCCATTTTTCGAGCTGACTGGGCAAATCATTTTCGGTTTTAGAGAAAAAATCAACTCGTAGAGAATATGCCAACTACTTTCTTAGATAAATCTGAAAAGACCTTAGCCGACAGATTTTTTGTGGGAATCAAACTCGCCAAAAACAACTTCTGAATCTTTTTGATCCTTATTCATATTCGCCAAATACCCTACAATCCTGCATGAATCATCAACAACCACTGAAGGGAAAAAGTACATTCTACCATGATGTCATTCACAGCTTGAGCCAACCCTGCAAAAGCTTGCCAAGCAATTAAAATCAGGAGATGGCTGGTTGTTGGGCATTGATCTTAAAAAAGATCAACGAATGAAAATTATTTTGACATGACTTGCAGGCTGCCTACAGTTTTACTTTCAACTCCTTCAGTGCTTCCAGCAATGCCAAAAACTCTTCACGGCAGTCTCCACACTTTTGAAGATGGTCGTGAACGAGGGGTAATGCCTTTTCCGGAGATTTGTCGGACAGGTGCATTTCGGCAAAATCATTCAATTTATCAAAACACTCGTCACATCCTATTTCATCCTCCCGGGTCATTTTTATGGCCCGGATCATCGATTTCAAAATATCCTTACTCAATTTCATATACTTCATTTCTCTTACGAACTACCGTAGTAAATATCTTTTTTATCCACACCGATATTAAGTTATTGATTAAAAAGCTTTCCAATCAATCTATTTCAGAAAGAAAAGATTAACAAAAGATTCTGAAACATTGATGGTTTCATTTAAGAAAATCTTACAATTGATTTAAAATATCATCCGGATCCATTCCCGATTCAACCATCTTCTTTTTCAATTTCACTCTGGCGTCGTGAACAAGTTTATAAATTGCATTTCTGTTGGTTCCCATCTGTTCAGCTACAACCGTAACAGGTATCTCCTGAATTTTCAAAGCTTTTAAAACCGTTTTCTGCTTATCTGATAATTCGTTGTCGATAATCTCCATCACTTTATTAAGCACCATATTTTCATGAGTTACACGTTCAGCGTCAGGAGTATCACTTGAAAATAACAAAGAATTTACTTCACTACTTTTTTCACCATTGCCATGCTTGTTGAAATCCTGAATGGAGATATCATTCCATTTTTTTCTTCTTAGTTCAGATAACCCTTCCCGAACGGCTATTTTTAAGGCCCATGTAATAAATTTACTCTCTCCCCTGAAAGTATGAAATTTGTCCAGAATTTTAATCATTGCGTCCTGGACAGTATCTTCCACAAATTGATTTAATTCGCGATCTACATATTTATTCAGTGCCGGTTTCAGTCCCCGCACCAAAATTTGCCGCAAGGCATCAACGGCTTTTTCATCAGGAGGTGAAGTAAGTGAGTTTATCCATTCTTCATTCGATCTGTTAATATTTTTTCTGTTTTTATAACTTTTAAACCACTTCAACATGAAACACCTGATTTGATTTTAGACCATTGATAAACTCTTTACTTATTTGTGGCATATTGTTCGGATGTCCCGGAACCGGAAACGATCGTTACATTAAACCCGGTTAAGCAGTTCAATTACCGTTTACTTGTCCATTCATTATACTTTCGGAGCAGCGAGAATGTATAACAAAAGTTTAAAATGTAATTCGGGGAAAGAGTTGATACGATCTGGTAAAACAGGTTAGTTCATATTCATATTTTCAAAATATTCCTCAAAAGATACCTCACCAAAATGATCCGAATTGATAAACTGTAACAGCACCTCGAAGCGGTCTACCGGGTTGTAGCCAATTTGATGGGCAATTACCTCTCCCTGAGGATAGATGAATAGTATCGTAGGGGTGGCAGAGACATTCATCGTTTGGGCAAATTCGCGTTCCGTCATCTCTTCTCCATTGAATGATATCGCCTCTCTGGATTCAATATGTGTATCATAGCCTGTGCTCATCCATGGCAGTGCGATTATTGCCATGACAATAGCCCAGCTTCTCAGATCAATAAAAATATATTCAAGGTTATTGAAATTCATATCTTCTCCTCTTTATTCATTATTGTACGTTTAAAATATAAGGACGCGTTCAAAACCACATTATTTACCTGTAAACATATAAAAGCATGATTGTGTTTCTTGATATGGGGAGTTACTGAATTTTGTAATCCCAGTT
>SLOU01000111.1 GCA_007132385.1 Balneolaceae bacterium
ATCACATCTACTGGAACGGATAAAGAATCTGGATTTGAAATCCCAGGATAGTCAATTACAGATATACCCTGGTATTTAAATTGTACTTATTTACGCTCATTTACTCATGAAACACCCATGCTGCTGTTTCAGCACAAACGAGTTGCTGTTTTAGCACAATCGAGCAAATTTGCAATTCATGGGCGCTCCATGTGACGAAAAAAATCAAAAAAATAAAACTGATGAAAAATTATCGATACCCGGCATCAAATGTTGATATTCGTGAGATCACCGATTACAAGAACTTTTTGAAATCGCTCCGAAGAGCATCTTACTTGTTTCTTCTGTTGGCCCTTGTTGGAGCTGCTCCGGCAGTGTCTCAAGGCAGTATTGAAATCGATTTTGGAGGCGATATTTCCGGCAACCCCGGTGATGAGGTGACCGTTGAGGTATCAGTCAGTGATCTTACCGGCCTTGAAGTAGGTAATTTTGATTTTACTATCCAGATTGATGAAGATCTGTTGGACATCAGCCGTGATGATGTGGTGGAAGGCCCCATGTTAGATAGATCCTTGACTAAAAATATAACATCTGATAATCGACTTATTGTCGCTTATGCTGCCGGCACCAACTTTTTAGAAGGTGAGGGAGTGTTGTTCCGCTTTGCCGGTACACTTGGTAATCCCGGTGAAAATGAGGCTGGGCTGTCGGTAACCAGATTTACAATCGGTGAACCTGGTTTACATGATGTGTCGCCTGATGCTCCTTTTAATATCAAGGTTACCTCTTCCGGTCCTGCAATCGAATTGCCGGAAATCAATGGTACGATCAATCACAACTTTAAAGCACCTATAAGAACGATTTCGTTGGCGGAGCTGGATATTACATCCTATGAACTTGAGTTCCACTTTGACCCGAATGTGATTTCCTTTGACGATGTGTCTCTGGAGGGTACTGTTTCCGAAGGCGGGTCTGTCAATTTCAGTGTTCCGGACGATGGACACGTTGTAATCTCTGCCAACTTTTCCGAACCCCTTGGCGCCGGTACAGAGTTGCTTAACCTGACCGGAACCCTCGAAAATATTGCTGAAAACAGCCCGCTTACATTCTCCGAAGTGAATTTATACGATTCAAATGATGCGATTGTATTTTCTTTTACCAGGGATGGTTCTGTTACCGTTAATCCCATTCCGGAAGCGGCCGATTTTACGCTCGTATCCCCCGAAGACAACTTTGTCCTTGATGTTGAAGGTCCCGGGGGCACAGAATTTGCAATCGAGTGGGAAACAGCCGACTCCGATGAACAGGTGATATATAATTTCCATCTGGACATACCGGGTGGTGATTTTAGTGACCCGCTGATTACTGATATTGCCGATGACGATGGTATGGCTACCACCTACACAACCAATTTTGAAAGTATCAGAAATTTTCTTGAAAGTCAGGGTGTAGCTATAGGCGACACAGCCACTTACAGATGGACTGTCACAGCACATATCAACGACTACGTAAAATTCGCTGTAGATACATTTACACTGAATCTGTTTGAACCGATTTCCGGGATCTCTCACGCTAATCTGCAATCGCCTGAAATTGGTCAAATCATTGCGGGTGAAGAGTTTATTGTTCATGCTCGTGTGGAAGCTGAAGGCTTCACCGACAATGGCGAGTCCGAAGACATTCAGGCATGGGTGGGAGTGAATACTGATAACGTGGCTCCGTGGGATGACGGATGGAACTGGATCCCCTCGGAATTCAACGACGAATACGATAATGCCGGCCATGAATACATGGTCGACATCGGATCGGATCTGGAACCGGGTACCTACTACTATGTAAGCCGCTTCCAGCTTATGGAATTAGACTATGTGTACGGTGGTTTTGATGGTGGATTCTGGGACGGTGAAAACAACGTCTCAGGAGAGTTGACCGTCGTTGAATCCATAGATGCGGAAGATATAGCCGAAATGCCCAAAGAGTTCAGCATAGAGCAGAATTACCCAAATCCTTTCAACCCGACAACTCAAATAAGCTATTCCGTTCCGGAGCAGGCTCATGTGAGATTGGATGTGTATAGTGCCTTGGGACAACAGATAGCAACTATTGTGAATGAGAATAAAAGTCCGGGAAGATATGAAGTGACATTTGATGCAACAAATTTGTCCAGCGGCGTGTACCTGTACCGGCTTCAAACAGAATCGCATACCGAGAGCAGGCAGATGTTGTTGGTTAAATAGTGATTGCAACTAATGCTTGCAGACTTCTCGAAAAGTTTGATGTATCCCAAATCTCGTTCGACTGCACGATCTCTATGCCTCCTTCATTCACAAACGAACAGGTATAGCGTGTCTGTACCGGCCTCTCTATCAAGGAGATCAGAAACGTATCTTAAATGAGGATATCGACATCCGGAAGACTGCTCCCTCGTAAATCATTTGTACTAATCTAAATATCTGCTGGAAAAAACGTCGATGGATAGGGGATGGCAACCGAAGGAGGGGTCCTGGACATCCCGGCTTATAGGCACTACCCGACTTTCCCATGAGGAGAAGGACTACAAAACCATCAAAGAGAGAGAGATCTTGAAAAAACATGGCGAATAAAGTTCTTGCGGATCGAAAATGAATGACCATTATACCATGCCTGCACAAACCCGGATTGGGCATGTCCATCTGAAAGTAGCTGATCTGAACCGGTCACTTGCATTTTACCGGGATCTGCTCGGCTTTGAATTGACCACCATGTATGGTGATCAGGCCGCGTTTCTATCAGCCGGTGGGTATCATCATCACATCGGATCAGGGCGGTCTGGCGCTGGATGTGGCGGAAGATTCCTCCACCATACACGCCCTTCAGCTTGCTCTGCCGCAATTATTGGAGGAGGAACTTTCATAGCTCAAAAACAAGCATCTGGACCGGATTTTTTTCAATCAGCTTGTTACCGGTGGCGATGTCGTTCGGGACCTGTTGCAATGGATGAATGATCCTGATGCGTTCCGGGCATCCAAAAACGAAGCGGAATGGGAAGCGTTTGTTGCGTTGGCTCAATCCCAATACCGGATTCATCCCTATTTGCCGGGGTGGGAAATGCCGAACAAAATCTGTACGCACGAGCCAAAGAGTTGATCGGAGATAAAGATCCAAAACAGCACGAATTCACAGTACAATTGCGTGCATTTGACTCAGCGAAATCCGGAGCCAAAGTAGGTGTGGCCGCCCTTGTAGCATTATGCACCTCAATTCTGATGAAAAGTGTCAAAGGCGGATTGGTGATTATTTGGAGAGATCAATCTCGGGGGGGGTCTATCGAGCCGTTGCATAACCCGGTTAACATTACTGAAATCGCGATAGAAAAAGGCGCTTCTTCGCTGCTGATGCCCATTACAAGCCGGAAAATGCTGGTGGATTTGTCCGACGATATGGCGACCAAAGTTGATATCCAGTTTTACTCAAGTGCCAGGGATGCGTTGTTGAAAGCGATTGTGGAGTGATGGTGGCAGGAGCCCGGTGCGGTAATAATGTACGCTGGGATCTGTACAGGGTTGGCCTGTAAAGGCCGTCCCTACCATGCCCGCCGCAACGCTCGATGGTTGCCATTAAGGATCCTTTAATCAACGGATCTGTGGTAAATTGAAAAAAAGGAGCAACAAGCTTCCCAGTTTACATTTAAGTAAAAACAAGCGGGCTTGCCTGCTGCTCCTGATGCTGTAACAATAAATATCAGAATTAATTGTGTGAATTTTTTTAACGGTGTCAATCTGCATTAGTATGCATTCATATTCATCAACAGATGAGTTACCCGTGACCGGTCATCAACTCTGACACACAGGTGCATGATTAAACAATATCAAGGTATTTCGCTTCGTGATCTTCGATTCGCTTACGCGGTTCATTGAGCATCTGACATTATAAATCAGAAAAATTAAACAGATGCAACAAACCGGTTGTCTCCTAATTGACACATCGCTTTAGGTTACATTGGGAAAATTACGGGTCTATATCGGTGAAGAAAACATGCTGAATTCAGACTGCCGGATTCTTCAAAATCCGGGAATCTTGAATTTCAATTCCACTTCGCCGGTTTCCTGATTGATTTTCATTTGCTTGTCTTCAAGACCGGAATCGCTTCCGGTACTCATTTTGAACAGGCCGTTGAAAAATTCAAGCCCTTTGTTCATTACCTCTTCCGCCTCTTTGGCTCTCTGCTTCCGGTCGTCCGGATCCAATGAAGGGGACGAAAGAGATGAAGCGGTATCTTCCTCGATCACCTCTTCAAGGGTAGGTTCTTCGGTTTCCTCTGTCGGTTCGATTTCTTGCGTATCCTGTTCTTCGGGTTCAGGCTGTTGCTCGACGAAGCCTTCAATCGACTCCTCGAGCTGTTTGAGAAACTCCGCCTTGCCGGCTTCGGAAAAATTGATTACATCATGAGGAGAGTCTGCATCAAGGACACCATCAAACAGGCTTTGCTTGAGGGTAAGTCCGGAGGCGATTTTGGTTTCAATGGAATGGAGGGTGATCAGGTTGATGACCGTCAGGTTGGTTTTTTTCTGACCGATCCGGTCGATCCGCCCCAGCCGCTGATTCTTTTTGGCCGGATTCCATGGCAGTTCAAAATTGATCACCGTATCGGCTACCTGTAAATTA